>NZ_CP007440.1:7271540-7578990 GCF_001579845.1 Rhodoplanes sp. Z2-YC6860 | reverse complement strand
CCGCCGAAAGGCTGCTGCGAAGCCCGTGCCGGACTCCCATCAGCAGTAGACCGACTGCCGGGCGAATTCCCCGACGACGAGTTTATCTGGACTGGACCGATTGCCCGGTCGTTGACCGCTCCTGATGACGCTCCCGCTTGTTGGCCTCATGGCGTCCGACCACGCAGCCCGCTGCTGCGCCCAGCACGCCGTGATGTCCGGCATAGTGCCCTGCGACACCGCCCACGACCGCGCCCTTGATACAGCCTTTGGCGTCGGCCGATTGGATCGAGACGACGCTCAACGCGACCGCGGTGATAACCAGCGCTGCTTTCATGTGATGCTCCTGCAAAGAGTGATGTGAGCCAAGAACGCGGAAGCACCTTGAATGGTTCACGGCCGGAGCGATCATGGAGGATCGGCTTCCGCACCGTGGCGATTGGCCGTCGGCCCGCCGTCGACGGGTTCTATGGAATGCCCTTTTGATAGCCGCTCATGGCCATTGATTTGTATGAACGTTAAGATATATTGTCTTGAGACGATTGCCGCCATAAGGTGACCGATGGACGCTTCCCCGCCGTTCCTCACGTCGTTTGCAGCCGCCCGCAGCGCTTATCGCGAGGCCTGGGCCAATCCGGCCTACACCCGTTTCGAACTGCCGCCGGTCAACGTCAATCAGGTGCTGCGCGACCGCTACCGCATGGACCCGGCCCGCAAGGTCACGCGCAGCGAAATCTGGGACATGGAGGCGCGCAAGGCCTGGGATCCGCACTTCTACATTCCCTATGTGGTATCGGAGGCGCGCTCCTACGGCCGGCAGGAGCTTTCGGACGGCTCCTTCCGTTTCTGCCGCGCCTCAAAGCAGAAGGGCTGGATTGCGCCAGGCGCTGACCGCGTGCTCGAGGACACCTATGTGAGCCACGCCGAGCAGGGCGTGTTTTTTCTGGGCCGCGAGCGGATGCCCGGCGAGAACGGCGAAGAGCTTGCGACGGGCACGTTGCAACCGGTCTTCCACGTCGAGCATGCGGCTGGCGGCAGCGAAGACGAGCCGCTGAACATCTGGAGCATCGTGCTGCTCACGCCGAAGAACGATCCGCGCTACGAGGAGCCGTTCAAGGCAATGGTGCGGGCAGGGCTGCTGCCCGGCTTCATCGAAATCTACATCGAGAAGAATCTCGGCGTGAAGCTTTCGCGCGCTGCGTAGCCGTGCGGCGCTTGCAGCCACGCTGAGGGACGAGGACGGCGATGCACCGGATCGCCTTTGTGGTGTTTCCAAATTTCCAGGTGATGGGGTTTGCCGCGATCACGGTGTTCGAGGTCGCCAATCGCGTGCTGGCCGACATCGCCTATGACGTGACGTTGCTGTCGGAGACCGGCGGGCTCGTTCGCTCGACGGCTGGATTTGGTGTCGAGACCGCGCCGTTTGGCGAGCGGGTGTTCGACACCGTGTTGATCGGTGCCGGCACCGCCGTGGAGCCGGCGACGCCCGGGATGCTGGCGTTTGTCCGCGAGGCTTCGCAGACCTCGCAGCGGATCGCGGCGCATTGCATCGGCGCTTTCGTTCTGGCGGAGGCCGGTCTGCTCGACGGCCGCAAAGCCACCACCCATTGGATGCACGCGCGCGATCTGCAGGCGCGTTTTCCCGACGTGAGGGTCGAGGAAGACCGCATCGTCATCGCCGAAGGTCCGGTCTGGACCTCGGCCGGCATGACGGCGAGCATCGATCTCGCGCTCGCTCTGGTCGAGCAGGATCATGGTGTCGAGATAGCGCGTTCGGTGGCGCGCAAGCTCGTGGTCTGTCATCGCAGGGCGGGCGGGCAGTCGCAGTTCTCGGCGCTGCTCGAGCTTGCGCCGAAGTCGGACCGCATCCAGAAGGCGCTCAACTACGCCAGGACCAATTTGCGGAGCAGTCTCTCGGTGGTCGAACTCGCCGATGTCGCAAGCCTGAGCCCGCGCCATTTCAGCCGCGCCTTCTATGCCGAGACCGGCCAGACGCCAGCCAAGGCGGTCGAACATCTACGCGTCGAGGCCGCGCGGTTGATGATGGAGGACGGCCGTCACTCCATGGATGTGATCGCAGACGAAACCGGCTTCGCCGATCGGGAGCGGATGCGCCGCGCGTTTCTGCGCACGGTCGGTCAGCCGCCGCAGACCGTCCGGCGCAACGCCAGGATGATTTGACGATCAGGATGGCTTGCCGGTGTTGACCGCCAGTTGCGCGGCGAAAGCCCGTTGGTAGGCCGGCCGCGCCTCGCCGCGAGCGAGATAGGCCGCCAGGTTCGGATATTCGTCCAGAAGGCCCGACGATCTCAGCCTGAGCAGCACCGACACCATCATCAGGTCGCCTGCGCTGAACGCACCGTCGAGCCAGTCGGCATCGCCCAGGCGGACGGAAAGTTGCTTCAGCCGGTCGCGAACGCGATCCATCACGAGAGGCAGGCGCTCCTTGTTCCAAGGCTTATCGCTCTCAAAGATCCTGGCTGTTGCGAGCTCAAGGATCGGCGGCTCCACGGTGTTGACCGCAGCGAACATCCAAGCGATCGCCCGCGCCCGGGCACCGGCATCGTCCGGCAGCAAGCCCGCATGGCGCTCGGCGATATGGAAGACGATCGCTCCTGTCTCGAACAGGGCAAGATCGCCTTCCTCGTAGGTCGGAATCTGCCCGAACGGATGAAGCGCCAGATGCGCGGGCTCCTTCATCGCGCGGAACGACACGAGGCGAACCTCGTAGGGCTGGCCCACTTCCTCGAGCGCCCAGCGAACGCGCGTGTCACGCGCCAGGCCCCGGCCGCCATCGGGTGATCGTTCAAAGGCGGTGATGGTGATGGTCATCGCGGCGCTCCTCCGGAGGCCATCGACCGCGAGGCCGGCAATCTGTCAAGGCGCCTCTTATTGAAACAGCCGCAGCACCGCTTGCGCGCCTTGCGATGACAGTGACAGCGCGGTCATCGACAGAGCCTGCCGGGTCTGCAGCGCCAGCAGGCTCGCGCTGTTCTGGTTGGTGTCGGCGAGCACAAGGTCGTCGGCGCCGGTCTGCAGTGTCTGCACCATGGCGGTGGTGAAGTCGTGGCGGGTCTGCAAGGTCGTGAGCCCTGCGCCGAAGCGCTGGGCTTCGCTCCGCAGCGTGGCCATCGCGGCGTCGAGTTTCTCACTGATGATATCGATCGCGGAGTTCGACTGGAAATCGTCGCCGGCCAGAGCTGCGAGCCCGAGGCCCGCCGAGTCGAGCGTGCTGCCCGAAATGGTCAGCGTGCTGTTGCCATTTTCGTTGAAGATCGTGGTGAGATTGTCGCCCTTCAGAAGATTGTTGCCGTGATATGACGAATCGCCCGCGAGCGAGTCGATCTGTTGCAGCAGGATGTTGTACTGGCTCTGCAACGCCGCGCGGGTTGCGTCCGGCGAGGTCGAGTTGACCTGGCCGTATTGGTTGACCGGCGTCATGCCGAAGGCCGCAAGCGCGGAGCCGCCGGTGACCAGCGAATTGCCGGTGCCGGACGAGCCTGCGACCGTCAGCGCAAGCGCGCCGCCGCTGTTCGATGCCAAGATCCCGGAGCTCGAAAGTGCGGACTGGAGTTCGGCGAGCGTGGACACCTGGCCCGCGCCGGTGCCGAAGTGCACGGTGGTGGTGCCGCCTCCGTTGGCCTGCTCGGAGAGGGAGGTGCCCGACAAACCCGAAACGGCCTGCAGAAGATTGGTCGACGTTCCGGTAGCGCCCGCGATACCGAGCGCAGTTGCCGCCGACGACGTGAGCACCTGGAAGCTCGTGTCGGTGCTGTTGGCGGTGAGCTGCAGGAACTTGCCGGTGCCGTCGAGGGAGGCGGTGACGGCGCCGTGCGAGCCCAGGCCCGCCGTGTTGTTGATCTCGGAGATGATCGTGTTGATGCCTTGCGGCGTCGGCGACGATGGGTTGTGCACCGTGTAGGTCGTGCCGCCGACCTGAATTTGCAGTCCCTCGACGTTGGCGGTGAATCCGCCGGAGGTGTCGACCGTGCCTGTGACGATGCCTTGGGCTTCGCCGGCGATGCTGGCGCTGCCAGTCACCACGATCGGGTTGTAGGTGGTCTGCGGCAGCGGGGCGATACGGGCCTGCTGGACGATCGATTTCGCGGTCTGCACGATCTTCGTCAGCGCGGTGATGCCGTTCGTGACGGTTCTCACCGTCTGCTGCGCCTGGGTGATGTTGTCGAGGAGCGCGCTGAGGTCTGAGGCGCGGGCGTCCAGCGACAGCGAGGTGAAGTAGCTGCGCGGGTTGTCCATCGCCGAGTTGACGCGCTTGCCGGTCGCAAGCCGGGCCTGGATCGCGCTGGTGAGCGCTGCCGTGCCCTGCAGCGAAAGAAGTGTCGACCTCACCCCGGCCGACAGAATGACGTCAGACATCGAACGCCCCCGCGGAAACGGTGCTTAAGGGGTGCGCTTCAAGGGCCGGTGAATCATGGGCGGCACCTGCCGCTATGGTTGCCGATCTGTTGCCGCCGTTGCCGCCGCGACAAATCGCCGATTCCCGGTATCCCGATGGGGATTTTACCGTCTGTTAACCAGCCCCGCCGATCATGACGATGCAATGACCGGTCGCTCCCGGCGCAGCTCCGCTGCCGCCGGTTGTCCGCAAGCCGCCAATGCCTTGCGCTCTCCTCGACCGACGAATCCGTAAGCAATCGTAGGAATGCAAATGGGAGGCCCCATGAAAGTCGCGCAATGTTTCGCCGTCGCCGTGCTTGCCACGTTCGCCAACGTCGCGGTTGCCGGAGAGTTCGCAACCAAGGACGAGGCGATGGCGATGGTGAAAAAGGCCGTCGGCTTCATCAAGGATCAAGGCGCCGACAAGGCCTATGCGGAGTTCAACAACAAGTCGGGCCAGTTCGTGAATCACGATCTCTACGTCGTGGTCTACGGCCTCGACGGCAAGGTGCTGGCGCACGGCGCCAACGGCAAGCTGATCGGCAAGGACATGCTCGACGCGCAGGACGTCGATGGCAAGTTCTTCGTCAAGGAGCGCGTCGAGATGGCGAAGGCGCAACCGACGTTCTGGCAGGACTACAAGTTCGCCAATCCGGTTTCGAAAAAGGTCGAGCCGAAACAAATGTACTGCGAGCGGTTGGCTGAAACCGCGGTGTGCGCCGGCGTCTACAAGCTCTGACATGCCGAAAGGTTGTCCGGCCTAGCGACCGGTCTGCGCGTTTCACCCGATTTCGGAAGGCCGGTCATGATGCTCAGGTGGCTCTCCAATCTGCGGATTCGCTGGAAGATCCTGATCGCGCCGGCGTTCCTCGCGCTGGCGCTGCTCAGCCTCGGGCTCTACGCGCTGCACATCCAGAAGGCCAATCAGGCGGTGGTCGATGAGGTGACCACCGGCGTGGCCCAGCAGGCGGAGCTTGCCAACGCGTTCGAGACCGCGATCTGGAAGGCCAACACCTTCCTCTATCGGCTGTCTGCGACGGCTGCCAACGAGTCCGACGCCAAGAAGATCGAAGCGCTGGGCAAGGAGACCGCCGTCGCGCTCTCGGGTATCACCGAGAAGCTCGACGCGCTCAAGGCCACGGCCGGGCCGGAGGAAAAGATCGACGCGCTCGTCGTCAAGATGGCGCCGCTCGTCGCCAATTATCTGAAGCAGGCCAAGACCGTCATCGAGATGTCGGACGGCGAGGCCGCGGCTTCGATGATGTTCATGACCAACGCGCAGCGAAGCTTCACCGCGCTGGTCCAGCTCACCGACGACATCACCGAGATCAGCACCGAGACCCGCGACAACAAGCTGGCGCGCGCCAACGCCTGGGTCGAGCAGCAGCAGAAGCTCCTTCTCGCCATCGCCGTGATCGCGACCATCATCGGCTGTCTCGCCTCGCTCGTCGTCAGCGCCTGGATCGCGCGGCCGATTCGTGCGCTGACCGTGGGCATGCGCGAGCTTGCCGACGGCAACTTCGACGTGGTGCTGCCGGGGCTGGGCCGCAAGGACGAGATCGGCGACATCGCGGGCGCAGTCGAAACCTTCAAGGTCAAGTCCGCCGAGAAGGCGCGGCTCGAGGCCGAGGCCAGGACCGAGCTCGATCGCAAGGCCCAGGCCGAGCGTGACGCCGTGACGGCACGGGTCATGAGCGAGCTCGAGGCCGCGGTCGGCGGCATCGTGCAGGCCGCCGTCACGGGCGATTTCTCCAAGCGGGTGTCGCTGGACGGCAAGGAGGGCGTGATCCGCAGCCTCGCCGAGCAGCTGAACGAGATGTGCGCCAATGTCGGCCGGGTGTTCGAGGACGTCGAGACGATGCTCGGCGCGCTCGCGCAGGGCGATCTGCGGGCGCGCATCGCCGCCGAATATCAGGGCGCCTTCGCCAACCTGAAGGATAACGCCAACACGACGGCCGCGCGGCTGTCCGAAACCATAGCGGTGATCAGCGCCGCTTCGAACGAAGTGGCCAGCGCTTCGGGCGAGATCGCGACCGCGACCTCGGACCTGTCGCAGCGCACGGAGGAACAGGCCGCGAGCCTCGAAGAGACATCGGCTTCGATGGAGCAGATTTCGGCCGCAGTGAAAAAGAACGCCGAAAACGCGCTGCAGGCCAATCATGTTGCGGTGGACACCAGCGCGGTGGCAAGCCGCAGCGGCGCGGTTGTCGCCCAGGCGGTCGAGGCGATGTCTCGGATCGAAGCATCGTCGCGTAAGATCGCCGATATCATCGGCGTCATCGACGAGATCGCGCGGCAGACCAATCTGTTGGCGCTCAATGCCGCCGTCGAGGCGGCGCGTGCCGGCGATGCCGGCCGCGGCTTCGCGGTGGTGGCGTCCGAGGTGCGCAGTCTTGCGCAGCGCTCCGCGCAGGCGGCGAAAGACATCAAGGATCTGATCCTGAACTCCGGCAGCCAGGTTCAGGAGGGCGTGGATCTGGTCAATCGGGCCGGTCAGTCGCTCGGCGAGATCGTCGCCTCGATCAAGAATCTCTCCACCATCGTCTCGGAGATCGCGCAGGCCAGCTCGGAGCAGTCCGACGGCATCGATCAGGTCAACAAGGCGCTGTCGCAGATGGATCAGGTGACGCAGCAGAACTCGGCGCTGGTCGAGGAGAACGCCGCCACCGCGAAGACGCTGGAGCACCAGGCCGCCGCCATGAGCGACCGTGTCGGGACCTTCAAGCTCGACAGTGCCGCTCCGGCGGAGATGCCAGCCGCTGTCGCGGCGCGGTCCGCACTGACGCCGAACCGCAACGGCGGTTCGCTGGTCCATCGATCAGGTAAAGCCGCACACGGCCCGGTCGGGCGCATGCAAGCCAGTGTCGCCACGGCCCTGAAGGCCGAGCAGGAGTGGCAAGAGTTCTAGCGGCCGATTTCAGCCTCATCGAAACGGACCTTTCGCTCCGGCTTTGCTGATTGCTATTCGCGGATGGGTCGGCCGCTCCGCGAACGGCCAAAAGTTGCCCTCATACTTTTGGATGACGGGCAACCATTCGCGTCGCATTCTCGCGAGGCAAGCCGGTCATCGCGGTACGCGATGAAGGTCTGTTGCGACGCACACTTTCTCGTGTTCGAAATTTTGCAACGCAGCAGCTTTTTTCTGATGACAAGCGGTTCTTTATCCGTCTTCCTCTGCCGTAACTGGCCGCCTGGGTAAGCCAGATACGACAAAACGCGCAGCCAACGATCTGCGCGATTCGGGGAGTCTGTGATGTCGTTTGTGCTGCAGTCTGACGCCACGTCCGCCGTTGCTTCAAAGAACACGCGTTGGGTTCAATTGACGCTTGGCATCATCTGCATGGTGATGATCGCCAACCTGCAATACGGATGGACGCTGTTCGTCAATCCGATCGATCAGAAATACCACTGGGGTCGCGCAGCGATCCAGGTCGCGTTCACGATCTTCGTCGTCACCGAAACCTGGCTGGTGCCGATCGAAGGCTGGCTGATCGACCGTTACGGCCCGAAATTCATGGTTTGCGTGTCCGGCATCTTGATCGCCGTCGCCTGGGTGATCAATTCGGTGGCCGACACGCTGATGCTGCTTTATCTCGGCGCCGCCATCGGCGGCGTCGGCGCCGGTATCATCTACGGCGCGGCGGTCGGCAACGCCCTGAAGTGGTTTCCGGATCGCCGCGGCCTCGCGGCCGGTCTGACGGCTGCGGGATTTGGCGCAGGCTCTGCACTGACCGTCGTTCCGATCGCCAACATGATCGCGTCGAGCGGCTACCAGTCCGCCTTCCTCTGGTTCGGCCTGGGCCAGGGAATTGTCGTCGCCATCGTCGCACTGTTCCTTCGCGCACCTCCCGCCGGTCCGGCCCAGGATACCGGCGCGATCCAGCAAACCCGCCGTGACCATGGGCCGGCCGAGGTGCTCAAGAGCGTGCCGTTCTGGGTGATGTACGTGATGTTCGTCATGGTCGGCACCGGCGGGCTCATGGCGACGGCGCAGCTCGCGCCGATCGCCAAGGACTTCAAGGTCGACGGCATCCCGGTCTCGATCCTCGGCTTGACCTTGCCAGCGCTGCAGTTCGCGTTGTCGATCGATCGCGTGCTCAACGGCGTCACGCGGCCGTTGTTTGGCTGGATCTCCGACAATATCGGGCGCGAGAACACGATGTTCATCGCGTTCCTGCTCGAAGGAATCGGAATCTACGCGCTGCTCATGTATGCGCATGATCCGTTCATGTTCGTGATCCTGTCGGGCCTCGTGTTCTTCGCCTGGGGCGAGATCTACTCGCTGTTCCCGGCCACCTGCACCGACCTGTTTGGCCGCAAATACGCGACGGCCAACTACGGGATGCTCTACACCGCGAAGGGAACGGCGGCACTGCTGGTGCCGTTCGGAAACGTGCTCACGTCCGCGACGGGAAACTGGACTGCCGTGTTCATCATTGCAGCGGCGCTCAATATCATCGCTGCGGTCATGGCGCTCGTTGTGCTCAAACCGATGCGGGCGCGAGCCGTCGCTCAGGGGTAAGCCACGCGACGACCGGGTTCGCCGGCTTCAAGGGATTTGGGAATGCAAAACGTCCCAAAACATGAAGCATGTGACGGCACGAACGTTGGCTTCGGCGTGATCGCGTGCGTCTGGGCGCCGCTCTATCTTGTGGCCGTGATCTCCTCCATCTCGGTCAGTGGCCCGAGCGTGCGATCGCGGCATCTAGCCTTCAGCCGGGGACTCCTGGCTGAGCGTCAGCTGGCGGTCGATATTTCGAGCGTCTCGAAATGGCGGCGCTGCGGTCCGGCGAGACGGATCACTGCGGCTCGATGTTCAGCTCCTGAGCCAGCGCTCGCCACTTTTCCTGCTCCCGGGCGATGAACTCGCCGGTCGACTGAGGTGTGCCGGCGCCGCTCGTGGCAAGGCCGAAACCCGCGAGACGTTGTTTGATGGCATCGCCTTTGAGGAACTCGCCGACTTCGCGATTCATCCGTTGAACGATATCGGCTGGCAGGCCAGCGGGTCCCACCAGCACGAACCAGCCGTCCATTGTGACACCCGGCACGGTCTCGTTGATGGCCGGAAGCTCCGGCAGCGGCGGAAAGCGCTGCGATGAACTGATCGCCAGCCGCCGGATCTTGCCGGCCTGCACCATGCCGTTCGACGCCGCCATGGAACTCATCAGCACCGGAACCACGCCTGAGGCGACGTCCTGGACCATTTGCGAGGCCGAGCGATAGGGCACCTCGACCAGGCCCAGTGCCGCGCGCTTGTTGAACAGCCGCGCGATGATCGGCGCCGCACCGGCCGTCACGTCGACCGCGTAGGACAGCTTGCCCGGATTGGCCTTGGCATAGGCGATCAGTTCGGGCAGCGACTTCACCGGCACCTCGGCGTTCACCGAAAGGATCTGCGGGCCGAAGTCGACGATCATGGCCACAGGGGTGAAGTCGCGCGCCGGATTGTATGGGAGTGATTGGAAGCTCACCGGATTGGTTGCAAGCCCCGAGGTGTTCGTGAACAGAAACGTGTAGCCGTCGGGTGCCGAGCGTGCCGCGTTCTGGTGAGCGATGAGTCCCGAGGCGCCGGCCTGGTTTTCGACCACGACCGGCTGGCCCAGCCCGTGCTGGACACTGTCGGCCATCAGGCGCGCCATCACGTCGGTCGCGGCGCCTGCTCCGGTCGGCACGATGACTTTGATCGGGCGGCTCGGCCAGCTTTGGGCGTGGGCGTCGTGCCCCGCGAAGGACAGACAGGCCAACGCGGCGAACGCCGCGCCAATCACCAATTTCATGGGCTCTCCCTGGATTTTTTTCTTTCGAGCGCGCGAACGAGAGACGCTCGTGGGGAGAACTTACGGGAGTCCGCTTCGGACCGGAAGCGGACATCACAGCGCGGCCGGCGACAGACCCGGAGCGAACTTGGGTCCCCTGCAACCTCTTCCAGTGGGCAGGAACCAACGATTACAATCCACCCGTTGGGAATAGTCGCTTTTGATTGCCTGCAAGCCCTGGTCGGCCCATTTCACCCAGGCCAAAAATGGTCAAATCCGTTTCGGACGACGATGCACGTCTGTTCGCCGATGCGCTGTCGCTCCATCAGCGAGGCGAGTTGCGCGAGGCCGACGCCGGCTACGCCAAGGTGCTCGCGTTGAACCCACGCCACGTCGAAGCCCTGCACCATCGCGGCATTGTTGCCATCACGCTCGGCAGTCTCGATGCGGCCGTCGACCTGATTGGGCGGGCGATCGTGCTCGATGGTTCGATTCCCGAGTGCCACTATCACATCGGCATTGCGTTCGGCGCGTTGCGGCGATTCGATGAAGCGTTGAAACACAATCGCCGTGCGATCGAGTTGCGCCCCGGCTACGCCGCGGCTTACATGAACCTCGCCAACGCGCTCAAAGCCCAGCAGCGGCCGACGGAGGCGCTGGCAAACTACCGGTCCGCGCTCGCGCTTCAGCCGCGCTCTTGCGAGAGCCATTACAACATCGCCAATCTGGTTGCGGAGATGGGCCGGCATGACGAAGCGGCCGGCCACTACAGGCTGGCGCTGGGGCTGAATCCGGACCACGCCCCGACGCACAACAATCTCGGCACGGCGCTCAAAGCTTTGGGCCAGCGCGAGGACGCGATACGCCACTTCGAGCGTGCGGCCACGCTCGATCCTGCGCTGATCGAAGCCGCGGTCAATGCCGGCGATGCGTTGCGGGACGTGGGACGGCCCGCGGAGGCGATTCGATGGTATCGGCACGCGATCGGACGCCATCCCAACGCGCTCGTGGCGCATCAGGGCCTCGCCGCTGCACTGAAGGTCGAAGGTGACGTGAGCGGAGCGGCGTTCCACCAAGAGCAGGCACAACGTTTGAAGCGCGAATTTCGCGGCGCCTGCATCGCGCAGGCCCGAGCGCTGTTCGGCGGCGACCTTGGTGGCGCGCTCACTTTGCTGAAACGTGCGAACGATACGGCGGAAGACGCCGAGACACGAGCGCTGCTGTTCGGCTGCCTCGCAGACCAACGGTCTTTGCCCTACGCACACGCATATGGCGCCGAGCTTGCCCGCGCGCTGATCGAGCCGTGGGGCGACCCGCGGGACATTTTGAATGTCAGCATCGCGGTTCTGCGCCGCGATCCGACGGTGAGCCGGTGCGTCCCATGCACGACGGGCGCGATCGATATCGCCGATCTGGCGGAGATTGCGCGAAATCGGCTGTTCCTCGCCCTGCTGGTCTCGGAGCCGCTGAGCTGGATCGATGGCGACGGTTTGTTGCGGGCCATGCGAGCCACGTTGCTCGATTTCGCGATGCAGGCCATGCCGGGCACCAGCGAGGACGGCGATCTCCTTGCGTTGCACTGCGCGCTGGCGCGGCAATGCTTCCTCAACGACTATGTCTTGAGCTCGGATGCGGCCGAACGGCAGAAGGCTGTTTCGTTGCGCGACCGTCTCGCTGCAGCCGCGGCGACAGGTGCAGCCATGTCGGCGTGGTGGATCGCCGCGATCGGCTCATACATGCCGCTGCACGCGCTGCCGGCCGAGACGTTGGACAGGCTGCTGGCAACGCCATGGCCCGATCCGGTCGCACCGCTGTTGGCGCTGCAAATCACGGAGCCGAGGCACCAGGCCCGGATCGGAGAATCCATTCCAAGCCTGACAGCTGTCGAAGATCGCACCTCCCGGCTGGTGCAGCAGCAGTACGAGCAAAGCCCTTATCCAAGGTGGCGGGCCATTCGCGCCATGACGGCGCCGGTGCCGTTCGGCTCGTATCTCCGCAGCCGTTTCCCGCTCGCGAACGTCGATCCCGGTGATGCCGGATCGATGCTCGATTACCTGATTGCCGGGTGCGGCACTGGCCGCCACGTCGCCGCCGTCGCGCAGACATTCAGCGGACTGCGCCTGACGGCCATCGATTTGAGCCGCACCAGCCTGGGCTACGCCAAGACCATGACCGATGCGATGGGGCTGAGCGGCATCGCCTACGGCCAGGCCGATATCCTCAAGATCGGCTCGATCGGCCGCAGCTTCGATGTGATCGACAGTTGTGGCGTGCTGCACCACATGGCCGAGCCCTGGGCCGGCTGGTGCGCGCTGCTCTCGGTGCTGCGGCCGCACGGCTGCATGCGGGTCGCGCTCTACAGCGCGCTGGGCGGCAGTCCCGTCACGGCAGCGCAACGCTTGATCGGTGAGCGCGGCTACGGCCGCGATGACGATGATATGCGCCGCGCGCGGCTCGACATCCTTGCGCTTCCAGATGGTCACCCGGCCAAGGCCGTCGCCCACATGGTGGACTTCTACAGCCTAAGCGAATGCCGCGACCTGCTGTTCCACGTGCAGGAGCACAAATACGGATTGCCGGAGATCGCCGGCTTTCTGGCCGAGCACGATCTCGAAATGATCGGGTTCGAAGTCGAAGCCACGGCATTGCAGCGGTACGGCCAGACGTTCCCGGCTGACGCGGGCAAGACCGATCTCGCGAACTGGCATTCGCTCGAGCAGCAGGACCCGGACCTGTTCAAGTCGATGTATCAGTTCTGGGTGCGGCGGCGGCCGACACGAGGTCAGCCGCCCGGGTGATATCGGTTCGCGTTCCGATATCCGCCCTATGCCACAACGTCGGCCAGCGCGTGGAGCTGGTCGATGGACATGTTGCCGATCTGGGTCTGCGTGAAGGCGTTGGCCTGATCGGTGGTCAGGGCATAAATGTCGTCCGTGCTGATGCCCGCGATGGCATCGGCGCTGAGCGACGGGATGCCGGTCGTCGCGGTGAGCGCCGAGAAGTAGGTCGTGGTCAGCCCGGCGATCTGGTCGGAGGTCAGCCCGCCCACCTGATCCGTGGTGAAGTTTCCGATCTCGGTCGTGCTGAGCACCTGAAGCTGATCCGCCGACAGCGCCGGAATCTGATCCGAGGTCAGCGTGCCGACCTGAGTGTCGGTCAGGTTCGCGAACGTCGTGGTCGTCAGCCAGGTGAGCTGGTCGCCGCTGAACTTGCTGAGATCGAGCGCGTCGAGCAGGTCAGTGCCGACCGTGTTGAGCTGATCGGCCGTCAGGCCCTGCACCTGGTCGGTGGTGAGCGCACTGACCTGGTCGAGCGAGAACAGTCCGAGCTCCGCAAGCGACATCCCGCCGAACTGTGTGCCGGTCAGCGAATTGGCTTGCGTGGTGGTGAAGGACTGGATCTCGGACGAGGTCAGCGTGCCGATCTGATCGATCGAAAGACCGGTGATCTGATCCGCGGTGAGCGCGCCGACCTGGGCTTCGGTCAACTGGCCGAATGCCGTGCTGGTGAGGCCGTCGATCTGCGTTGCGGTGGCGTCGGCCACGTCCAAGGCGTTGAGCGCATCGGCCGACAGCGCATTGAGCTGGGTCGTGGTCAGGCTCTGGAGCTGGTCGGTGCTGAGCGCGCCGATCTGGTCGCTGGAGAACAGCCCCAGCGCCGTCGTGGTCAGGTTGCCGAGCTGCGTCGCGGTCAGCGCGTTGGCCTGCGTCGTGGTGAAGGACTGCACCTCGGTCGATGTCAGGACCCCGATCTGATCGGTCGAGAGGTTCGAGATCTGCGCTGCGGAGAGCGCGCCGACCTGGATGTCGCTCAACTGACCGAACGCGGTCGTGGTGAGCCCCGCGATCTGGGTCGTGGTGGCCTTGCTCACGTCGACGGCGTCGAGCTCGTCGATCGACAGCCCGTTGAGCTGGGTGGTGCTCAGGCTGCGCAGCTGGGTGGTGGTGAGCGCGCCGATCTGGTCGCTCGAGAACAGGCCGAGCGCCGTGGTGGTGAGGTTGCCGAGCTGCGCCGCGGTCAGGGCGCCGGTCTGGGTCGTGGTGAAGCCTTGGACTTCGGTCGAAGTGAGCACGCCGATCTGGCTGGTCGTCAGCACGGCGATCTGCGTGGCGGCCAGCGCGCCGGTCTGGATGTCGCTCAATTGAGCGAACGCGGTCGTGGTGAGACCCGCGATCTGCGCCGTGGTGGCCTTGGTCACATCAACGGCGTCGAGCGCATCGGTCGAGAGCGCGTTGAGCTGCGTGGTGCTCAGGCCTCGGAGCTGAGCAGTGGTCAGCGCGCCGATCTGGTCGCTCGAGAACAGGCCGAGCGCCGTGGTGGTCAGCTTGCCGAGCTGCGTCGGCGTCAGCGCGCCGGTTTGCGTGGCGGTGAAGGATTGCACCTCGGTCGAGGTCAGCACCCCGATCTGGCTGGTCGACAGGCTCGCGATCTGCGCCGCGGAGAATGCACCGACCTGGATGTCGCTCAACTGGCTGAACGTGGTGGTGGTCAGGCCTGCGATCTGTGCCGTGGTGGCCTTGCTCAAGTCCACCGCATCGAGGTCGTCGACCGATAGCCCGTTGAGCTGTGTCGTGCTCAGGCCCTGGACCTGACCGGTGGTCAGAGCGCCGAACTGGTCGCTGGAGAACAGCCCGAGCGCAGTCGTGGTCAGGTTGCCAAGCTGCACGGCACTCAGCGCATTGGCCTGCGTGGTGGTGAAGTTCTGGACTTCGGTTGAGCTGAGCGCGCCGATCTGCACGGCGGCGAGCTGGCCGACCTGGGTCGAGGTCAGCGAGGCGACCTGGGCCTCGCTCAGGTTGCCGATGCTGGTCGTGTTCAGGCCGTTGAGCTGGCCGTATTGCAGCTTGCTGACATCGACCGCGTCGAGCAGGTCGGGGCTGATGCCGTTGAGCTGCGTGGTGGTCAGGCCTCTCACCTGGGTGGTGGTCAGCGCGCCGATCTGGTCGCTCGAGAACAGCTCCACCGCCGTGGTGGTCAGGCCGCCGAGCTGCTGCGTCGTCAGCGCATTGAGCTGCGCGGTGTTCAGCGACTGGACGTTGTCGGACGACAGCGCGCCGATCTGACTGGTTGAAAGCAGCGAGACCTGGACCGTGTTCAGCGCGCCGATCTGGACGGCTGTGACCTCGTCCATGGCGGTCGTGCTCAAGCCGCGGACCTGATACCAGCCGAGCTTGGAGAAATCGAGCGCCTGGAACGTGTCGACGTCGAGCCCATTGATCTGCGTGGTGGTCAGACCCTGCAGCTGCGTGGTGGTGAGCGCATAGATCTGATCGCTGGAGAACAGCCCAAGCGCCGTGGTCGTGAGGCCGGCGAATTGCGTTGGCTTCAGCGCGTTCATCTGCGTGGTGGTGAAGCCCTGCACCTCGGTCGAGCTCAGCACGCCGATCTGGCCGGCCGAGAGGCTCGCGACCTGCGCGGTGGAGAAGGCGCCGACCTGCGCCTCGCTCAACAGGCTGATCGAGGTGGTGCTGAGGCCCGCGACCTGCGCAGTGGTGGCTTTGGTCACGTCCACGGCATCGAGCGAGTCGACCGACAGCGAATTGAGCTCCGCGGTGGTCAGGCTGCGCAATTGCGTCGTGCTCAGCGCGCCGATCTGGGTGCTCGAGAAATTGTTGAGCGTGGTGGTCGTCAGCCTGCTGAGCTGCGACGTCGTCAGCGCATCGGCCTGCGTGGTGGCGAAGGCCTGGATCTCCGTCGAGGTCAGGGTGCCGATCTGACTGGTCGTGAGGATCGCGACCTGCGCGGTCGAGAATGCGCCGACCTGCGCGTCCGTCAATTCGCCGATCGAGGTCGTGGTGAGGCCTGCGATCTGCGCCGCAGTGGCCTTGGTTACGTCGACAGCGTCGAGAGAGTCGATGGACAGCGAGTTGAGCCCGGTGGTGGTGAGGCCCTGCACCTGGGTGGTCGTGAACGCGCCGATCTGGGTGCTGGAGAACAGCCCCAGCGCCGTCGTGCTCAACCCGGAAATCTGCGTCGCGCTTAGCGCGTTGGCCTGCGTGGTGGTGAGGGCCTGCACCTCCGTCGAGCTCAGCGCGCCGATCTGGACGGCGCTGAGCTGACGCACCTGGGTCGAAGTCAGCGAGCCAACCTGGGTGTCGGTCAGGTTGCCGATGCTGGTGGTGTTCAAGCCGGTCAGCTGGCCCAGTGAAAGCTTTGTCAGATCGACAGCGTCGAGGATGGAGGGGTCGACGTTGTTGAGCTGTGTGGTGGTGAGCGCGTTGACCTGTGTGGTGCCGAGCGCGCTGATTTGCGTCGTCGAGAAGTTGCCGAGCGCCGTGGTGGTGATGCGGCCGAGCTGCGTGGTGGTCAGCGCATTGGCCTGCGTGGTGGTGAAGTTCTGCACCTCGGTCGAGGTCAGCGCGCCGACCTGCTGGGTGGTGAGCGTGCTGACCTGAGTCGAGGTCAGGCCCGCGACCTGGGTTTCGGTCAGGTTGCCGATGCTGGTGGTGTTCAGCCCGGTGAGCTGGGCGAACGTCAGCTTGGAGAGATCGACGGCGTCGAGCGCGTCGGCGCTGATGTTGTTGAGCTGTGAGGTGGTCAGCGCCCGCGCCTGCGTGGTGCTCAGCGCGCCGATCTGAGTGGTCGAGAAGTTGCTCAGCGCCGAGGTGGTGAGACCGCCGAGCTGCCGCGCCGTGAGCCCCGAGAATTGCGTAGTGGTGAAAGCCTGAACTTCGGTCGATGTCAGCGCGCCGAACTGCGCGCTGTTCAGAAGGCCGACCTGGGTCGAGGTCAGCGTGCCGACCTGGGTCTCGGTCAGATTGCCGATCGTGGTGGTGGAAAGACCGCCCAACTGCGCGGCGGAAAGCTTGGTCAGATCGACGGCGTCGAGCGTATCGACCGAGCCTGCGTTGAGCTGCGCGGCGGTCAGGCCTTGGACCTGCGCGGTGCTGAGTGCGCCGATCTGGGTGGTCGAGAAGTTGCCAAGCGCCGTCGTGGTGAGGCCGCCAAGCTGCCGCCCGGACAACGCGTTGGCCTGCGTGGTGGTGAAGGCCTGGATCTCGGTCGAGCTCAGCGCGCCGATCTGGGTGGTCGAGAGCAGACTGATATCGGTGGAGTTCAAGGCGCCGACCTGAGAATCGGTCAAGGCGCTGATCGCGGTGCTGTTCAGGCTCCGCACCTGGGTGGTGCTGAGCTTGGTCACGTCCACGACGTCAAGCGCATCGGTCGAGAGCGCGTTGAGTTGCGTGGTGGTAAGGCCCTGGAGCTGCGCGGTGCTGAGCGCGCCGATTTGAGTGGTCGAGAAATTGCTGAGCGCCGTGGTGGTGAGGCTGCGGAGCTGCGCGGCAGTCAGCGCATTGGCTTGCGTGGTGGCGAAGGCCTGGATCTCGGTCGAGGTCAGAACCCCGATCTGGGACGAGTTCAACAGCGAAGCCTGGGTGGAGGTGATGCTGCCGACCTGGGCCCCGGTCAGTTGGGCGACGGTCGTGGTGCTCAGGCCCCGGATCTGGGTGGTGCTGAGCTTGGTCACGTCCACGACGTCGAGCGCGTCGGTCGAGAGCGAATTCAGCTGGGTGGTGGTCAGGCCCTGGATCTGCGCGGTGCTGAACGCGCCGATCTGCGTGGTCGAGAAGTCGCTGAGCGCGGTGGTGGTGAGACCCGCGATCTGCCGTCCTGACAGTGCACTGGCCTGCGTCGTGGAGAAGGCCTGGACCTCGGTCGAGCTCAGCGCGTCGATCTGGGTGGCGGCGAGCAGGCTGACCTCGGTGGAGGTCAGAGCGCCGACCTGGCCTTCGGTGAGATTGCTGATCGTGGTGCTGCTCAGGCCCCGGACCTGAGTGGTCGACAGCTTGGTGAAGTCCAGCGCGTCGAGCCCATCGACCGAGAGCGTGTTGAGCTGGGTCGCGGTCAGGCCTTGGGCCTGCGTGGTGGTGAGCGCACCGATTTGGGTGGTCGAGAAATTGCCGAGCGCCGTGGTGGTGAGCGCGCCAAGCTGGCGCGACGACAGCGCGTTGGCCTGGGTGGTGGTGAAGCCCTGGATTTCGGTCGAGCTGAGAGCGCCGAGCTGATAGGCGTTGAGCTGGGCCGCCTGGGTCGAAGTGAGGTTCGAGACTTGTGTGGTGCTCAGCTGGCTGATGGCCGTGCTGCTGAGGCTCCGGACTTGGGTGATCGACAGCTTGCTGAGATCGACGGCGTCGAGCCAATCGCTCGACACGGCATTGAGCTGCGCGGCGGTCAAGCCCTGGACCTGGGTCGTGGTGAATGCGCTGACCTGGGTGGTCGAGAAGCTGGCGAGCGCGGTCGTGGTGAGGGCGGCGAACTGGCCTGCCGTCAGCGCATTGGCCTGGGTGGTGGTGAAGGCCTGCACCTCGGTCGAGGTCAGCGCGCCGATCTCGGACGTCGTCAGGGCCGAGACCTGCGTTCCGGTCAGGCCGGCGATCTGGGTGTCGAGAAAGTTCTGAAACTGCAGGGTGAGCAGGTGGGACAGGACGGTCGGCGCAAGCGCTGCGACCTGCGTCGTCGCCAGAAACTGGAGGTCAGTGGTTCCGAGCGCGTTGATCTGCGCGGCGGTCAGCGCCGCGGCCTGCGACGTGCTGAGCTGCGCGATGTCCGTGGTCTGGAGGCCGGCGATGGCGGTGGTGTTGAGGCCCGCGATCTGTCGCGGGGTTAGTGAAGAGATCGTAAACGACATGTGCCAATCCGAGCTGACTCGATTTCATTCGAGTCCAGGGGCCAAAGCTGCGTGCATTTGCGGATGTTCTGTCGCGAGTCACGCAACGCCACATTCGCGTTGAGAGGTTAAGTTGCCACCACCAGCCGCACGGTCGACGCCGACGAAATCCCGCTTTGGATAAAGAGGGGTTTATGCGGTTCGCCGCATATTGACGGTATGGTGTTAAGGCCGCGTTAACCACGTCGGCCGCGGTTTACCTCCGGCACGAACGCCGCGGGTCTTTGAGCGTGCCGCCCAACTCACTGCACGGTGATGTGCTTTTCCCGGATCACCCGGCCCCAGAGCTCGGTCTCTTCGACGAAGAATTTTGCCGCGTCGGCCGGCGTGCCGGGCATCGGTTCAAGAGACAACTTTTGCAGCCGCTCTTTGGTCTCTGGGCGGGCCAGGCTCTCGTTGATGTCCTGATTGATCTTTTTCGCGAGTTCGGCCGGCATGCCGGGCGGCCCCGCCATGGCGAACCAGGTCACCGAGCGGAATCCCGGCAGCGTCTCGGCCACCGGCGGCGCCTCTGGCACCATCTCCGAGCGTTCGGTGCTGCCGACCGCGATGATCCGGACGTTACCGGCGCGATGCTGCGGCACCGACGTGGTCACGGTGTCGAAGAAGAAATCGATCTGGCCGGCCATCACGGCATTGAGCGCGGGCACCGCGCCGCGATAGGGCACGTGAACCATCTCGGTGCCGGCGAGCAGGTCGATCAGGTTCGCCGACAGATGGCTGGTCGAGCCCGCGCCCTGCGAACCGAATGTCACCTTGCCGGGGTTGGCTTTGGCGTAGTCGATCAGCTCCTTGACGTTCGCGGCCGGTAGATCCTTGCGCACCGCGAGCGCATTGGGCACGCGAACCAGGAGCGCGATCGGCGTGAACTGCGATGGCTCGAACGGCAGATCGCGATACAGCAGCTTCATGATGGTGAGCGGCGATGGCGGACACAGGAACAGCGTGTAGCCATCGGGCGCCGCGCGAAACACCTGCGTCGAGCCGATCGACATGCCGCCGCCGGGGACGTTCTCGACGATCACCGGCTTGCCCCATTTCCGGCTGAGCTGATCGGCAATCAGCCGCGCCAGGATGTCGGTGGTCGAGCCGGCCGCGTTGGGCAGCACGATTTTGACGAGCCGCGACGGATAGGCGTCCTGTGTCGCGCCCGGCACCACGCTCAGCACGACGAACAGCGCAGCCAGCAGAACGTTTGAGAGCCATCGACGCACTGTGGGGCGCATGGCTCGATTCCTCAGGTCCTTTCGTTTGAGCATGATCTTCTCCGAAAACCGGTGCCCACTTTTCGGGATCATGCTCTTCGGATGCCGAGGCGCGCGAGGCGCGGCAGCACCTCGTCGCAGAAGTACGGCACCTCGTTGAGGTAGTTGATGAACGACACGGCGATGCCGCGCAGGCCGGCGCGGCTGATGTTGGCGAGCTCTTCGGCGACGCGATCCGGCGTGCCGACGAACGGATAGCCGCCGATCGCCTTGGTCGCGTAATACTGCTGCTGCTGCGCGTAGACCTCGGGCGTGACGGTCTGCCGCGTGACATTCTTCAGCGCCATCATCTGCTCGATCGCGCCCCAGTCGGCGTTGTCGACCTGAGCGTGACGGTAATAGTCGTCGGCTTCCTTTTGCGTCGGCCGGCAGACCACCTGACCGACCGTATAGACGTCGATCTCGCGGCCGATCGCCTGTGCGGCGCCCTTGATCTCGCCGACCTTCTTGGCGTTGGCCTCGATCGAGTGGCGCGAGTCCACCGTGGCGGTGAAGAACGCGTCGCAGTTTTTCAACGCGAAGGACTGCCCGATGCCGGAGCGGCCGGCATTCATGATGATCGGCCGGGTGTCGCCGAACGGTTTGGGAAAGGCGCGCACGCCCTTGAGCTTGAGATATTGCCCGGCGAAGTCGAACTCGTCGTGGTCGGTCCAGGCGCGCTTGATGACGTCGAGCCATTCCTGCGCATAGTCGTAACGGGCGTCATGCTCGCGCTGGCTGACGCCGAACATGTCGAACTCGCCTTCGTTCCAGCCGACCACGAGGTTGATGCCGAAGCGGCCTTCGCCGATATGATCGACCGTGACGAACTCTTTCGCCGCGATGATCGGATTGAACAGCGGCGCGTGTACGGTGCCGAACACCGTGATGTGCTTTGTTGCCGCAAGAAGGCCTGCGGCCCAGGTGACGGTTTCCAGCGTCGAGCCGTGGAAGTTGGTGTCGCCGCCGTAGCCCTTCCAGCGACCGATCGGCAGCATGAAATCGATGCCGGCCTCGTCCGCCATTTTGGCGAGCTTCAAACAATCGGGCCAGCTCGCCGACCAGCGCTCGGGCACCTTGGTGGCCGAGCGGCCGGACGAGCAGTTGGCGCCGAACAAGCCGATTTTGAACGCGTTGGCGTTGTACATCGCCGCGCGCTGCTGCATCGATGCGGTGTGAGCCAGCACAGACGTTTCCTCACGCTTTGTTGTTGAGGAAGCGTAGGCGCAAATGCTGGCGCAGGTCGAGCCCGATTGTTCGAGCGGACGGATGTCGAATTCGGCGGTGCGGAACGCCAAATTCGTGAGGCGCGATGTGTTTCTATCGTCTCTGGCCGCGGGCTTCCGGCGCGGGCGCTGGCGTCGATGCGGCCGCCGGCGCCGGGGGCGTCCACTGGGCCACCGTGTCGTTGATGATCTTGCTGCCGGTTTCGCCCTTCTCGATCGAGAGCACGGCGCGTTGACCGGCACCGTAGACGAACGGAATGCCGATCCACGGCCGGTCCTTCAGAATCTGCATGTTCTGCTGGACGTCGAGATCGATGGCCGACAGCCCCATCAGGAAGATGTCCTTGCTGACCTTCACGCGGGTGCCGGCGAGCTGCTGTCCCGATGCCTCCTCGTTCGGCTTCATCATGATGCCGGCCACGTCGAGCACACCCTGCGTCGGTGAATTCGCCGGAATATCGAATTTGACGTCGATGGTGTGGCTCGCCGGCAGCGCGCGATCGGCGTTGCGCCGCATGGTCAGCGTTACCGACATCGGCCGGTCCGGAATGGCGACCTGACAGATGATCGCCGCGTCGGCCGGGTTTCCGGTTTTGCTCGGTTCGGCGCGCCAGACCACCCAGCCCTGATAGCTTTTGCCGTTCGGGTCGGTCGGATCCTCTTCATAGAGCATCACCCGTTGCGCATCGGGCGGCGGGGGTGTCTTTGCCGCTGTTTGCACGGGAGCCGGCGCGGAGGCACTCGGCGCAGCCGGCGCCGATGGTTGTGCCGCCGGCGCGACGGGCGCGGGCGGCGTGTTGCCAAAGGCATCTCCCGGCAGGAACACGCGCGTCAGCCGCCAGTCGCCAGTCCAGCGGAACAGCAGCACCAGCGGCCGCTTGGCGCTGTCGCTGTCGGGTTTGAGATCGACACGGAACGCGAACGGGCCGCCGGTGAAGAACGCGTAGCGGATGCGCAGCAGATCGAAGCCGCGGCCGGGCCGCGGATCCATTTCCCAGCCGCGCTCGTTCAGTCGCGCCGAGCGAACCAGCGCCACGATGGCGCGCTGCGTGATCAGGGGATCGACGGTTGAGTCCGCGGCCATCTCGCCCGAACTGGGGGAGCCAAGCATGACGCGCAGGTCGTCGCGCAGCCCTTCGCGCACCCGGCTCCAGTCGACCCGGCGCTCGAGTCCGATCGCGTCTTCGGTATCGAGCGAGGATGAGAGGTCATAGACCGCGTAGCCTGCCCAGCCACACCAGAGCACCACCAACAGAAAGAGCCAGCCGATCCGGCGCAGCCACCGGCGCGGCTTTTTTGCCGGCACCGGGATGGCAGGCGGCGGCCGTGGCGGCTCGGCTCGCCGCTCCGGTGTGCGCCGGCCTGGCACCGGACGGGGCTCGATCATGATTTCCGGCGACGGCACGGGTCAGCATGCTCCGCGGCGAGGGCTAAGCTTGGCCGCGGATAATGCGATAACAATGTGGCGATGCCAAATCGTAATGGTGCCGCTGCACCACAACGCGGCTTACTGTCCCATGGTAATGCCGAGTTCGTGCACCGCGCGGCCGAAGACGTCGCGCTCGTGGGTGAGGAAGGCCTTCACGTCCTGGTTCTCGCTCGGTTCGACGCCCTGGGCGGCCAGCGCCTCGCGGACCTTCGAATCGGCCAGCGCCTTCAAGACTTCGGTGCGAAGCAGCGCCACGATCTCGGCGGGCGTGCCTTTGGGTGCAAGCATCACGGTCCAGCTCGCAAGATCGAACTCCGGTACGCCGGCCTCCTTGAAGGTCGGCACGTCCGGCAATGCCGCCGAGCGCTTGTCGCCGGTCACCGCCAGCGGCTTGACGTAGCCGGAGGCGATGGCGGCTTTCCCGACCGCGACGCCGCCGTAGAACATATCGAGATGACCGCCGATCACGTCGTTCACGCCCTGGGCGCCGCCGCGATAGGGCACATGCGTGACGTTGAGGCCGCGGATCTTGTTCATCCACGCCCCCATGATGTGCGGTGGGCTGCCGACGCTGCCGCCGTAGGTGTACTTGCCGGGGTTGGCGCGGACCTCGGCGATGAGCTCCTGCAGCGTGTTGGCCTGGATGTTCTTCGACACCATCAGCACCACCGGCACGAGGCCGGTGACGGCGATCGGCTCGAAGTCGTCGATCGCCGAATACGCCGCGGTCTTGGAGATCTGCGGCAACACCACGGTTTCCGAAGTGTACCCGACGTAGAGCGTGTAGCCGTCCGGCTTGGCGCGCATTGCGTTCATGATGCCGATGGTGCCGCTCGCACCCGGCCGGTTGATGATGACGAAGGACTGGCCCAGCGCCTCGCTCAGCTTCTGCGCCACGGCGCGGGCGACGAAATCGGTCGAGCCGCCGGCACCATAGGAGACGACGATCTCGACGCTTCGCTCGGGATAGTGCTCGGCGGCAGCCGGCGTTGAGACGAGCGTGGCGGCCAGCGCCAAGCCATAGAGCCATTGCACGACGCGTTGCATGTGCGTCTCCATCCATCGCGCCCGTTCTGGTATCGGCGCGTTGATGGAAAGCTTGGCACTGCCACCGCGCGATGCCAAGGCGCAGAAAGTCTCAGTCGCTATGAAAGGGCGTCAGACCGGTGTGAGCCCGTGCGACGGCATTGCGGCGCGGACGTGCGGAGCGAGCAACAGCTTGATCAGTGCCGCACCTTCGTCGGGCGCTGCTGCCGATCGGGTCACGCCCGCCGTGAACACCGTGGTCTTGTTGAGCTCGTCCGGCAGGGGACCGACCACATCGACGCCCGGCACCAGCATGTGTTCGCACAACTGCTGGATCGCGATCTCGGCTTCGCCGCGCGCCACGAATTCGGCGACCGGGCCGCCGTCGCCGAGCTTCGCCTTGGCTTTGACGGCGTCGGCGATGCCGAAGCGCTCGAGCAGTTGCACGAAATGCACGCCGCTTGCGGCCCCGGTCGACGGATCGGTGTAGGCGACGGACTTGGCCGCGATCAGGGCGGTGCGGACGTCATCGGGAGTCGCGATCTTGGGTCTCGGCGCGCCGGTGCGCACCGCGACGCCCACGACGGATGTCGCGATGTTGCGCTCGGAGCCGGCCATCGCGAGGCCTTCATCGATCAGGAGCTTCATCGTCTCCGGCGTGACGACCACCACGTCGGCGGTGGCGCCAGTGCGGATGCGTTTCACCACCGTGCCGGCCGGCGCATAGACCGGCGCGAAGACAAATCCGGTCGACTGCCGGAACTCGGGCTCGAAGCGCTCCAGCAGGCCTTTGAAAGCGACCGACGCCATCACGTTGAGATTGCCGGCCATGATGATCCCTCTGCTGGAAAACATCCGGCCGCGCATCGTTCCATGCGCGGCCGGGATTTGCGTTGCCTGCGATCTAGAGCTTGGTCACGCGTGCGTGCAGGATCGCAGTCTGGCCGCCGCGCACGGCATCGACGCAGCGCTTCAGCGCGGCCGGCAGATCTTCCGGATTGACCACCTTCTCGCCATGGGCGCCGAACGCCTCGCCGATCTTGGTGAACTCGGCGTCGGGCATCAGACCGGCCTGGAATTTTTCGGTCGCCTTCGCGGTGCCCTGCGGGAACACGCGCAGCGTCGACTCTTTCACCGCCGACCAGCCGGTGTTGTCGAGCAGCAACACGAGGATCGGCAGGTTGTACTGCTTCGCCACCGAGAACACCGAGCTCGGGCCGCCGAAATAGAAGCCGCCGTCGCCGACCACCTGGACCATCATCTTGTCGGGAGCCGCGAGCTTGGCGCCGAGCGCCATGCCGCCGGACCAGCCGAGGCCGCCGCCGCCCGAGCGCACGCAGGTGTTCGGCAGCGGCCGCTCGAGCTGCAGCAACGCAGCGCCGGCGTTACGCACGCCTTCGTTGAACACCATGTCGTCAGGCTTCAGGAGCTTGTTGAGCTCCGAGAACAGGTAATGCGGGTTGATCTCGTCGGGCTTGCCCTTCTCGGAAGCGAGCTTCTTGGCAGTCTCGCGCCACGCCTTGCGTTCGGCGCTCAGCGCCTCGACGCGCTTCGCGGCGGCCTCCTTGAACTTCGGCGTCGCCCGCTTCTTCACCTCTTCGACGAGCTGGGCGAGGATGCGGCCGGAATCGCCTTGCAGGCGCAGGTTGCCCGGGAACGTCCACATCGGCGACGCGGCCTTCAGGGTGTCGACGTCGATGTGCGCCCAGAACGACTTGTCGCCGTGCTGCACGTCGGCGGGAAACCAGGGCACGTCGACATCAACCAGGATGCCGACATCGGCCTTCGGCAGATGCTTGTTCGGCGAATAGCCGAGGAAGCAGGGGAACTCATGCGAGATGTTGAAGGTCTGGTTGCCTTCGAACACCGCGATGCCGGCGAGCGTGGAAAGCTCCTCGATCATCTTCGAGGCGTCCTTCGACTGGCCCGCATAACCGCAAATGAGAATCGGATGCTCGGCGGCGAGCAGCTTGTCGGCAATCTGCGCGACCGCCGCCGGGTCGGCGCCGCCGGACTGCGACTGCGCGTAGTTCGAAGCCGAATAGCTGCGAATCTGGTCGGTCGCCCATTTCTCGGTGAGCGTCTCGCGCTGCGCCATGAAGTAGACCGGGCCCGCGGGCTTGGTTTCCATGATGGTGTGGGCGCGGCGCAGCGCCTCCTTCACCACCACGCCCGACGGCAGCGTCCATTCCCACTTCATATAGGGCCGCACCAGCGCGCCTTGATCGATCGGCTCCTGCACGAAGTGCACGTAGGTGTCGCGCGAGCCGACCAGCTCGTTGCTCGATGTGTAGGGCGCCTTGCCGGACATCAGCAGCGCCGGCAGGCGGCTCCTGAACAGGTTGTGCATGCCGTTCGCGGTGTTGGCGGTGCCGACGTCGACATGCACCAGCACGGCCTGGCCGCGTCCGGTGACCGTCGCATAGCCCATCGCCATGTGTGCCGCGGTGTTCTCGTGCGGACACAGCATGACATTGGGAACTTTCTCGCCGTTCTTCTGCCGCTCCGCCATCGCCTCGATGGTCGGCGCGTGGTCGGTGCCGAAGTTGCAAAAGAGATGCTCGATGCCGAGCTCGTTCAGGCCCTCGATGAAGTAGTAGGCGGTCGAGTGCTCCGGGGCATTGCTGATCTTGGCGGCAGGCTGGGACATGGGACCGGACTCTTGGTTTGTGATTATGACGGGGTGGCTTTCCTCGGCGCGTAATGTGCGACGGTTAGCCAGCCAGATTCAAGCCGTTTGGCACGTGTCCCGGGCGCAGTGCAGCACGGAGCGCAGCGAAGTGATGCATTGCAGACCCGGGACCCCGGTTGCTCTAATCAAGCACCATGTCCGAATTCTTCGTCTACATCCTCGCAAACCGATATCGGGGCACGATGTATGTCGGCGTGACGAACGATTTGAGCCAGCGAATGAGCCAGCACAAATCGGGCGCAGTTCCGGGATTTACGCGCCAGTACAAGGTTACTCGCCTTGTTTATGTGGAGCCGTATGCTTCGATTTTGGAGGCGCGCGCTCGCGAGAACACGCTGAAACGGTGGCGGCGCGAGTGGAAATTCCAGCTGATCGAAGCGCAAAACCCCGAGTGGAATGACTTGACCGACCAGATCGTGTGAGTGCCTGGAAGCCAACCGGGGTCCCGGGTCTGCAGCGCACCGCTACGCGCTGCGCTGCGCCCGGGACACGAGCGCCTGCTGCTTGGCAAAGGGTGAAGTACTAAGCCGGCACCGTCTCCGCGGCCGGCACGCGCTTGACCTGGTGGGCTTGCAGCCGCGGCAGGACGTCCCGGCCGAAGCGGCGGATCTGCTCCAGGAACACGTCATGCGCCATGGCGCCGACGTTCATGTTGATGAGCAGGTTGTTGGCACCCATGCGCTCGGCGCCTTCGATCAGGTTGTCGGCGACCTCCTTGGGCGAGCCCCATGACAGCTCGCCGGACGAGATCTTGTGCTCGATGTCGGCCAGCGTGGTCTTCTGCATGCCCTCGCGGTCGACGCCGACGCCGACCCGGTTCTCGGGCTTGATGTAGTCCGTCGACGATGACGACCGGTAACCCGTGCCCTGGGGTTGCGACGCCTTTTCCAGCGAGCCGTGGTGCCACAGCGTCTGCACGAAATAGAGATAGAACGGGCTGTACTCCTTGATCGCGGTCTCGCGATCCTTCGCCACATAGGCGTCGGTGAAGAAGCACATGTGCTCCGGCGTGATCTTGTGGCCGTTGGCGTGAAGCTGCTTTGCGAAATAGCCGACGATGTCCTGCGTCAGCCCGCGATGGTGATCGGGGATGACAGCGCTGAAGTTGTGCTTGCCGGCCCATTCGATGGTTTCCGCGGAGCCGGTGAACGGCACCCACACGGGCGGATGAGGTTGGGTGTAGGGCCGCGGCCAGATCGAGATGTCCTTGTAGGACCAGTATTTGCCCTCGTAGGAGAACTTCGACTCGGTCCAGGCCTTGAGGATGATGTCGACCGCCTCCTCGAAGCGCGCCCGCGACTCGCTCATCGGCACGCCGTAGACGTTGTACTCGCGTGGCACGCCGCGGGCGAAGCCCGACAGGATGCGCCCGCGCGACATGGTGTCGGCCATCGCCAGCTCCTCGGCGATGCGCAGCGGATTGTGCAGCGGCACGAGGTTGCCGAGCATCAGGAACTTCAGTTTCTTGGTGCGCTGCGCCGCCACCGCCGCCATCATATTGGGCGAGTTCATCAGTCCGTGCGGCGTGGTGTGATGTTCGTTCAGCCCGACGCCGTCGAAGCCGAGCTTGTCCATCTCCTCCCAGCATTGCAGGTGCTGCTCATAGGTCTGCGCCGCGACCTCGCGATCATAGTGATCGCTGCCGAGCGGATACGGCAGATACTTGGTCTGCTTGTATTGGTCGAAGTGCTTGCCGTAGGCGAGCAGGTCGAAGATGAACACTTTCATTGTCGGTTCCTAGTTTTCTATCGGCGCCATTTACTCCGCTGTCATGCGCGGGCTTGACCCGCGCATCTCGCTCAGGTGGGCACAGTGCCTTCCTAAGCGAGATGGCCGGGACAAGCCCGGCCATGACCGCGGTGGGCTAGCCGCGCGGCTTTCTGATCTCTTCGGCGGCGTTGATCACGGCATGCAAGTTGCGTGCATATTCCACGGCGCCCGCGGTCGACATATCCGGACCGGTGCGGACGTATTCCTTGGCGCTGGTGAGCGAGATGCGCGGTGCCTTCAGCATCGCCGCAGTGAGCTTGTCGACATGGCTGTCGAGCTGGGCCGCCGGCACCACGTCGCTGACGATGCCGTAAGACAGGGCACGCTCGGGCGTCACTTCGAACATCGAGTAGACCAGATAGGCCATGGCCTTCCGCGGCACGCGGTCGACGAAGGACGACATCACCATGGTCGGCATGATCTGGTGCGCCATCTCGGGCACCGAGAAGCTCGCCTTGTCGCTCGCGATGGTGATGTCGCAGGCTGCGGCGATGGCGCAGCCGAAGCCATGCGCGCCGCCCTGCACCACGGCGATGATCGGGATCGGGCAGTTGCGCATCGCGCCGTAAGCGTCGAACACCACGTCGGAGAAATTGCGCCGCGTATACGCGGTGGGCTCCGGACTCGGCCGCGCGCCCATGCCGGCGCGGCCGACGCAGAAGTCCTTGCCGGCGCCGCGCAGCACCACGATGTCGGCGGTCTTGCCGGCCTCGTTGATCATCTTGGTCAGCCGGATGACCATGTCGTCGGTCACCGCGTTGCCGCGATCCGGGGCGTTGAGCGTGATGCGGAGGATCGGTCCGTCCTGCTTCACCAGAATATCGTCAGCCATTTTTCTTCTCCTCCAACTTTCAACGTCACTGATCTGACCCCCACCTCATTCCTCCCCCTTTCAGGGGGAGGAAGGTCGTGCGGCACCGTCTCCCTCCCCCTGAAAGGGGGAGGGTCGGGGAGGGGGTCAGCGCTTCTTTGTCTTTGCCCTTCCGTCCCGGATCGCGCGCCACACCCGCTCCGCCGTCAGCGGCATTTCCAGATGCGTCACGCCGTATTCCGATAGCGCATCGACCACGGCATTGACCACCACCGCCAGCGCAGGGGTGGTCCCGCCTTCGCCGCCGCCCCGCACGCCGAGCGGATTGCCGGGCGCCAGCGTTTCGCTGATTTCGGTGGTGAAAGAGGGCAGCATCGGCGCCCGCGGCATGGCGTAGTCCATCATCGAGCCGGCCAGAAGCTGGCCGCTCTTTGGGTCGTAATGGGAATGCTCCCACATCGCCTGACCGACGCCCTGGACGATGCCGCCATGGGTCTGGCCGTGCAGAATGAGCGGATTGACGGCCCGGCCGACGTCATCGATCGCGGTGTAGCGCACGATATCGGTGTGTCCGGTGTCGGGGTCGATCTCGACCTCGCAGATAGCGCTGCCGAACGGAAAGCCCGCGATCAGGATCAGATCGTCGCAGTCGGCGGCAAGCGGTCCGCGCATATCCTGGGGCAGGTCGCTACGCTCCCGCGCAGCCTTCGCCACCTCGAACAATCCGATGGAACGGTCGGTGCCGGTCACCGTGAAGCGGCCGTCGCGAAACGCGATGTCGGCCGAGTCGGCTTCCATCACGTGGGCTGCGATCTTCGTCGCCTTGGCGATCACCGCCTGCGAGGCCTTGCCCATCACCACGCCGCCCATGCGCATTGAGCGCGCCGAATGTGAGCCGCCGCCGACCGGCACGATGTCGGTGTCGCCCTGGATGAGACGGATGCTGTCGACCTCGACGCCGAGCCATTCGCCGATGCATTGGGCAAAGCTCGTCTCGTGGCCTTGGCCGCTGGAGAGCGTGCCAACGGTGACGTCGACGCGGCCCTCGGGCAGCACGTCGACCTTGGCGTATTCGCGCGGCGCGCCGCTTGTCGATTCAATGTAGTTGGCGAGCCCGATGCCGCGGAGTTTGCCCCGGCGCTTGCTGTCGCGCTTTCGTTTCGAAAAGCCCCTCCAGTCGGCGAGCTCGAGCGTGCGGTCCATGACCTTGGCGTAGTCGCCGGAGTCGTAGGTCATGCCGAGCGGATTGGGATAAGGCTGCGCCGACGGCGGAATGAGATTGCGCCGTCGCAGCGTGACGCGGTCTTGGCCGAGCTGGTGCGCTGCCACGTCGATGACGCGTTCGACTGCGAACATCGCCTCGGGCCGGCCGGCGCTGCGATAGGGGCTGGTCGGCACCGTGTTGGTGAGCGCCGCGCGCGAGCGGATATGCGCGGTCGGCACGCGATAGACCGAGGTGAGAAGCTCGCTGCATTTGACGAGCGGCACGAACATCACGCTGTGCGCGCCGACATTCATGATCACCTCGCCGCGAACGGCGAGGAACTTGCCCTTCTGGTCGAGCGCAAGTTCGAGAGTGATCGCCTGATCGCGGCCCTGATAGTCGCTGGCGAACGCTTCCGAGCGCTCGCAGGTCCATTTCACCGGACGGCCGAGGCGCTTCGCGGCCCATACCACCAGTGCGAACTCCGGATAGAAGGCGTTGCGGGTGCCGTAATTGCCGCCGACGTCGCCGCATTCGACGCGGACGTCGCTGGGCGGCACGCCGAGCACGCCGGCCAGCTCGGCCTTCTGCCGCACCACGCCGCCTGAGCCCGCATGCAGCGTGTATTTCTTCAATGCCGGATCGTAGACGCCGACGGCGGCCCGCGCATCGAGCGGCACGCCGGTGACGCGCTGCACGTCTGTTGTGAAGCGCGCGATATGCGCGGCTTTCGCAAACGCCGTTTTGGTCGCCTCGACATCGCCGACGTCTGCGTCGATGCAGACGTTCGCAACATTGTCATAAAGCCGCGGCGCTCGCGCCTCGACGGCATCGCGTCCGGCGACGACCACGTCGATCGGCTCGTATTCGACCGCGATCTTTTCCGCGGCGTCCTTCGCCTGCGCCACGGTCTCGGCCACCACCATCGCGACCTGCTGACCGACGTAACGCACCCGGTCGGTCGGCAAGAGGTGTTGCGGCGCGTAGCCGTGCGGCGTGCCGTCGCGGTTGATCAGGAGGATGTCCGCCGGCGGCTTCATCGGTATCGGCGTATGCGGGATGTCCTTCAGCCCGTCGGCTTCGGCATCCGCGCCGGTCAGCACTGCGAGCACGCCCGGCATCGCTTGCGCGGCTTTCACGTCGATCGAACGAATCCGCGCATGGGCATGCGGCGAGCGCAGCACGAAGGCATAGGCTTGGCCTTCGAGCCTGACGTCGTCGCTGAAACGGCCGCTGCCGGTGAGGAGGCGCAGGTCTTCCTTGCGGCGGAGCGGCTGTCCGATGGATTGCGGCATGGCTGTGAGAGCAGGCGGTGGAGGCCGCCGCTTATAGCCTTGGACGCGCGTCCCGGCCAATGGATGGGCTATGCATCCGTGCCGGATGGCCGAAAAATGCCCGCGCTTTCAAAGCATTGAAGCGCCCGAAGCTCGGCCCTATGCTCCCGCCTTCGTTTTGCATTGAGGCAAGCCCAACGGGGATCGACAGTCCTTATTATGAAGCCCGCCCCGTTCCAGTATCACGCCCCCAAGACCGTCGACGAAACCCTCGCGCTGCTGGCCGAATTTGCCGATGACGACGGCCGTGTGATCGCCGGCGGCCAGAGCCTCGTGCCGACCATGGCGTTCCGGTTGGCGAAACCCAAGCATCTCGTCGACATCAACGGCGTCAGCGAGCTGAACTATCTCGAAATCAAGGACGGCAAGCTGCACATCGGCGCGGGCACGCGCCATTCGGCGTTCGAAAAGCCGATCGATGACGGTCCACTCGGTCGGCTCCTGTCCGAGGTCGTCAAGCACATCGCCCACCAGCCCATCCGCACCCGCGGCACCTTCTGCGGCAGCATCGCGCATGCCGACCCGGCGTCGGAATGGTGCACGGTCGCCGCCGCGCTCGATGCCGACATGCTGGCCGAGAGCAAGAAGGGCGGGGCGCGGCTCATTCCGGCGCGCGATTTCTTCCAGAGCATCATGACCACGGCGCTGCGCGAGGACGAACTCCTCACCGAGGTGCGGCTGCCGATCCTGTCGCAGGATACCTACGCGGGCTTCGCCGAGTTCAGCCGCCGTGGCGGCGATTACGGAATTGCGATGGCGGTCGCGAGCTACCGGCTCAAGGGCGGCATCATGAGCGACATGCGGATTGCGGTCGGCGGCGCCGAGGCCGCGCCGCGACGCATCATCGAGGCCGAGCGTGCCCTGATCGGCCGGCCGCCGAACCTCGGCACCTTCCAGGCGGCGGCCCACGCCGCCGCCAAGGCCATCGACCCGCTCGAAGATGACAACATCAGCGCCGACTATCGGCTCGGCATCGTGCGCACCATGGTGATCCGTGCGCTGCAGAACGCCAACCCGGCAGAGACCGACGAATGAACGACGCGCCACGTCCCTCCGTCTGGATCGGAAAGCCGGTCGAGCGCGTCGAAGACCCGCCGCTGGTCACCGGGCGCGGTCGCTTTGCCGCGGATATCAACTTCGCGCGCCAGCTTCACATGCGCGTGGTGCGCTCCAACCACGCCCACGCCAACATCAAATCGATCTACACCGATGCGGCGCGCGATGTGCCGGGCGTGGTCGCGGTGTGGACCGCAGACGACATTGCCGATGTGCCGCCGATTGATTTCCGCGAAGGTTCGATCGAGAAACTCGCGCCCTATCGCCAGCCGGTGCTGGCGCAACACAAGGTGCGCTATGTCGGCGAGCCGATCGCCGTGGTGTTCGCCGAGGATCCTTATGTGGCCGAGGACGCCGGCGACCTCGTCACCATGGAAGTCGAAGAGCTGCCGGCGCTGCTCGATGCCCGCGACGAGCCCGGCGAGTTCTCGTTCGCCCGCGACACCGAAGCCGACATCCTGCATCAGGGGTATGGCGACGTCGAAGCGGTGTTCGGGGCCGCGCCACATATTGTCGAATTGAAGCTCACCAGCGGCCGGCACTCCGGCGTGCCGCTGGAGACGCGCGGCGCCATCGGGAATTACGACGCGTCACGCGACGTCGTTGAGCTGCATGGCGCAGCGAAGGTGCCGCACCGGAACAAAGAGCTGATCGCGCGCATGCTCAATCGCGCGCCGTCCTCGGTGCAATGTTTCGAAGCTCATGTCGGCGGCGGCTTCGGCATCCGTGGCGAAATCTATCCCGAGGACATCCTGGTCTGCGTCGCGGCGATCCGCTTCGAGCGGCCGGTGAAATGGATCGAAGACCGGCGCGAGCATCTGATCGCCGCCAACCATTCGCGCAACCAGCATCATCACATTCGCGCGGCGGTCACGGACGAGGGCGAGATCCTCGCCATCGACGACGAGATCTTCCACGACAACGGCGCCTATGTGCGCACGCACGCGACGCGCGTCGCGATGATGACCTGCGGCATCCTGCCGGGGCCCTATCGCGTGCCCGGCGCCTACCGGGCGACGTGCCATTTCCGCCTGACCAACAAGACGCCGGCCGCGACCTATCGCGCGCCGGGACGCTTCGAGACCACCTTCGTGCGCGAGCGCCTGGTCGACGCCATTGCGCATCAGTTGCGGCTCGATCCGATCCATGTGCGTCGCAGGAATGCCGTCACGGTCGAGGAGATGCCGTTCAAGCGGCCGCTCGAGGCGCTCGGCGAAGAGATCCATTTCGACTCGGGCGACTACCACAAGCTGCTCGACGCCACGCTCGCGTATGTGGAGTGGCCGAAACTCAACCGGGAGCTTGCCGCGCGTCGCGCCAAAGGCGAGATGGTCGGCGTCGGCCTCGCGATGTTCGTCGAGAAGTCGGGTCTCGGTCCGGCTGACGGCGTGCGCATCCAGGTCGATACGTCGGGTTTCGTCGAGGTCATCACCGGCGGCGCGTCGATCGGGCAGGGCTTCGAGACCGTGATGGCGCAGGTCGCGGCCGAATTCCTCGGCACCGACTACAAGAAGATGCGTGTCATCCACGGCCAGACCAATCGCATCGAGCACGGCATCGGTGCGCACGCCTCGCGTGCCACGGTGATGACGGCGTCCGCGACCCGCGTCGCGGCGCTCAACGTGCGCAAGAAAGCGCTCGACATGGCGGCCGAGCTGCTGCAGTCGCCGGCCGACACGCTCGACATCGTCAACGGCGAGGTGGTGATCGCCGGAAGGAAGAGCGGGCCCTCGGTGTCACTCGGTCAGATCGCGGCTGCACTCGGGCCCAGTTCCAAGGTCCGAGGCGACCGCGAACCCGGGCTCTCGTCCGACGGCTGGTTTTATACGGAGCACCAAGTCTATCCCTACGGCAATCATCTTGCCGTGGTGAAGGTCGATCCGGATACCGGTGGCGTGAAGGTCCTGCGCTATCTGGTCAGCTACGACGTCGGCCGTGCGCTCAACCCCATGCTGGTCAAAGGTCAGATCGCCGGCGGCTTTGCCCAAGGCCTGGGCGGCGCGCTGATGGAAGAGTTCACCTACAACCAGCGCGGCGATCCGCTGTCCTCCACCTTCGGCGATTATCTGCTGCCGACGGTGAAAGAGGTGCCGGACATCGAAATCCTCCTGATGGAGGATCACCCGACCCCGTTGAATCCGTTAGGGATCAAAGGCGCGGGCGAGAGCGGTGTGAATGCGGTCGGCGGTGCGATTGCATCGGCCATCGACGATGCTATTGGAATTCCGGGGGCGATCACCGAATTGCCGGTAACGCCGCAACGCTTGAAGGCGATCATCGACGGCAAGCATTAATGGCCCATCGGGGCAGGAGCATTTGATGACATCTGGAAGCTTGATCCGCGCAGCTTTTATCTGTGCGGCAGTGCTGGCATTGGCCAGTCAGGCGCAGGCGCAGTCGAAAACCGAAACGGCGGCGCCGGAGAAGTCCGTGCCGCACATCGAATATGTCGACATGGTTTCGGCGAGCTTTGATGGCCCCGGCGAAAAGGTGAAGCGCGGCAAGTTCCGTGAGAAATTCTTCACCCGCACCATGCTCCGGACCGGCGTGAAGGTTGGCACCAAATTCACCATGGTGTTCCGCCCGGTCGGCGAGCCGAAGGGCGCCGAGGTCGCGATGCGCATCGTGTGGCGGACGCCACGGCCCGGCATCAAGGACCCCAAGACCGGCAAGTTCTCGCGTGAGATCGTCGAGGACGGCACAGCGAAGCTGGGCGACGAGATTTCGAAGACGTTCGAGTTCCGCAGCGAAGAACAGATCGTCAAAGGCACGTGGCGTGCCGAAGTGTGGAACGAGAAGAGAAAGATCGCCACGCGGCGTTTTGCGCTCCGTTAGCTTCGGTCATTCCGGGGCGCGCCGAAGGCGCGAACCCGGAATTCAGTCAAATCGGGACTGCCTGTTCATCTGGATTCCGGGTTCGCACGCTGCGCGTGCGCCCCGGAATGACGTCGGAGCTTTTCGCTAGCTTCTTAGTGCGATAGCGAGACGATGCGTTATACTCCCTGCTTCTCCGGAACTGGACCATCGTCATGAACACCAACGTCGATCCGCGCACCGCTGCCGCCAAATCCAACGCTCCGAAACAGGACCTCCGTGCCTGGCTCGCCGAGATGGAGGCCGCCGGCGAGGTGACGCATATCGACGGCGCCGAGCGGGAGCGCGAGATCGGCGGCATCGTCGACATCTTCCAGCGCAAGATCGGCAATCCGCTGGTGCTGTTCGACAACATCCCGGGCTATCCGAAGGGCCATCGCATCCTCGCGAACCTTCTGACTTCCATCCGCCGCATCAACATGACGATGGGCAATCCGGCCGACGGCACCGAGATCGAGCTGGTCCGGCATTGGCGCAAGTACATGAAGGACGCCAAGACCATTCCGCCGGTGGAGGTCGCGAGCGGCGCGCTCCTCGAGAACGTCAAGACCGGCGACGATATCGACCTGTTCAAGATTCCGGTGCCGCGCTGGCACGAGCACGACGGCGGCTACTACATCGGCACCGGTGACATGGTGATCATGCGCGATCCGGACACCGGCTGGATCAACTACGGCGCCTACCGCGTGCAGGCTCACGACAAGAACGTCGCCACCGTGATGTGCTCCAAGGGCAAGCACGGCGACATGATCCAGAAGAAGTATCACGAGCGCGGCCAGCCGTGCCCGGTTGCGGTGGTGTGCGGCATGCACCCGGCGCTGTTCATGATCGCGGGCCTGGAAATCCCACACGGCAAGAACGAATACGACGCGGCCGGCGGTCTGCTCGGCGAGCCCGTGCAGGTGATCAAGGGCCCGAAGACGGGGCTTCCGATCCCGGCGCATGCCGAGATCGCCTTCGAGGGCTTCATCCATCCCAACGACAAGATCGACGAGGGCCCGCTCGGCGAGTGGACCGGCTACTACGCCGGCGGTCTGAAGAAGGAGCCGCGGATCCGCATCGAAACGATGATGTATCGCGACGATCCGATCCTGCTCGGCGCGATCCCCGGCATTCCGCCCGATGACGACTCGTTCTATCGCGGCTCGTATCGCTCGGGCGCGGTGTGGAATCAGCTCGAAGCCGCGGGCGTGCCGGAGGTGCGGGGCGTGTGGTCGCATGCCGCCGGCGGCAGCCGGCTCTGGCTCACGGTATCGATCAAGCAGATGTATGCCGGCCACGCCAAGCAGGCCGGCCTCATTGCGTCGCAGTGCCACGCCGGCGCCTATGTGAACCGTTTCGTCGTGGTGGTGGACGAGGACATCGACCCCGCCAACATGGACAAGGTGATCTGGGCGATGTGCACGCGTTGCGATCCGCGCGAGGGCATGGAAATCCTGCGCGGCTGCTGGTCGTCGGCGCTTGATCCGATGGCCTATTCGGAAACCGATCCGCGCAACGCCCGCGTCGTCATCGATGCCTGCAAGCCGTTCAGCCGGCGCGACACCTTCCCGATCGTGGTGCGCGCCAGTAACGAGGTCGAGGAGCTGGTCCGCGGCAAGTTCGGCGCGTTCCTGCCGAAGTAAGGCGATGTATTTTCGGCACAACAGCTCTCGTGTCCCGGGCGCAGCGCAGCACGAAGTGATGCGCTGCAGACCCGGGACCCCGGTTGCTATCCTTGCCAAGAAAGAAACCGGGGTCCCGGATCAGCGGTGCACCGCTTCGCTTACGCTACGCGCTGCACCGCGTCCGGGACACGAGAGCGCGTTATGCGGTAAGAACTGAAGCCAAGCATGAATGACAAGCTCGACCTCACGCTGAACATCAACGGCCGCGACCACGCGGTGCGCGTCGAGTCGCGCAAGACGCTGGTCGACACCATCCGGGACGACTGCGGACTCACCGGCACGCATATCGGCTGCGAGCATGGCTTCTGCGGCGCCTGCACGGTGATTGTCGGCGGCGAGGCGGTGCGCGCCTGTCTGATGTTCGCGGTGCAGGCCCAGGGCAAGCCGATCCGCACCGTCGAGGGGCTCGCCAAGAACGGCGTGCTGCATCCGTTGCAGCGCGCCTTCATGACGCATCACGGCCTGCAATGCGGCTTCTGCACGCCGGGCTTCCTGATGCTGACTGCGAGCGCGTTGGAAAAGAACCCGCACATCACTGACGAGGAGCTGATCGAGGTCCTGTCGTCGAACCTTTGCCGTTGCACCGGCTATCAGGGCATCATCCGCGCCGTGCATGCAGCGCGCGACGAGATGCGACCGCCGCTGCCAGAGGTGGTCGAGGCGCCGCCGGCCGAGATCGACCCGTCGCACGAGACCGCTCAGGACGAAGCTCCGGCCGAACCGGAAATGCTCGGCCGGTAAAGGCGACCTCCAAATCCTCGCGTTCCGGGTTGCGTGGCACTGTTATAGTGACCCACGCCATCGAGGACACGAGCCATGAGCATTGCGACCGTTTCCGGTCATGCCGTCAAAGCCCCGGCTTACGAAGATCTGATCGCCCGCGGACATGCCCTGGTCGCCGGGTTCGCCGAGCGTGCGGCGCAATGCGAGGCCAATTGCCGGGTGTCGGACGAAGCCGTTGGGCTGTTTCGCGAGACCGGCCTGCATAAGACTCTGCTGCCGGCAGCCTATGGCGGGCACGAAATGGGCTTCTCAGCCATGCTTGAGACCAGTTTCGTGATCGGCAAGGTCTGCGCCTCATCGGCCTGGGTGTGCGGTCTCTACATGGCGCATAGCTGGCTCGGCGGATTGTTTCCGAAACAGGCGCAGGACGAGATGTGGTCCGGGAACCCGGACGCCTTCATCTCCGGCTCCTACGCGCCGATCGGCAAGGCGACGGTGGTAGAGGGCGGCTACCGGCTGTCAGGACGATTTCCGTTTTCCTCGGGCTCGCCCGGCGCCGCATGGAATCTCTGCGGCGCGATGCTGCCGGTCGGGCCCGAAGGCAAGCCGGTCCCGGCTTTCACGCTGGTGCCGAAGGCCGATTACAAGATCGATTGGGAGAGCTGGCGTCCTGTCGGCCTCGCCGGGACCGGCAGTTACGATGTCCTCGTCGACAATGCGTTTGTGCCAGCTCACAGGGTTCTGCGTTTCTCCGATGCCGTCGGCAGCACCGCGCCGGGCGCGGAATCGAACAAAAACCCGCTCTATCGCGTGTCGCTTTTGACCGAGGTGCCCTTCGCCTTGGCCATGCCCGCGGTCGCGGCGGCCGCCGGAGCCTTGGAGCGGTTCATTGACGAAAACAAAGTGCGTCAGACGCACGGCGCGGTGGTGCTCGGCGGCAAGCGGATCGCCGACTTCCAGACCATCCAGAAACGCGTCGGCGAGGCGGCCGCGCGCATCGACGCGTGCCGGCTGTCGGCGCAGCACGTGGTGGACGTTGCCGAGCGCGAGGTCAGGCAGGACGGCAAACAATCGATGGCGACGCGGCTACTGGCCCGGCGCACCCAATCTTTCATCGCGCAGGAGGCCAAGACGGCGGTCGACCTGATCTTCGACGCCGCCGGCGGCCGCTGCCTGCAACACGGTCATCCGCTGCAGCGCGCCTGGCGCGACGTGGCCGCGGTCAACCACCACATCAGCCTCAACTTCGACGCTGTCATGTCGATGTACGGTCAGTTCACCTTCGGCTTGCCACTGGAAGGGCAATACTGACGGAGCCGGTCGACTCAGCGCCGCTCAGAATCGATTTTCAATGTCGCCTTGCACGCCGCTGCATCGGGCGTAGCAGATTCGCGAGCAACTTCCATTGCTGTTTCCTGTGGCCGTGCATTGGGCGGAGCAGGTATCGAAGCAGCCCGGCCCGCGGCCGGTCTGTGCGGCCGGCAGCTTGGTCCGCCTTTGTGCAGCCACGCTGTCGCCGACCGATAAAGAGATCAGGAGGACGAGGGCGCCCCCTACGGCAGCGATCTTCTGCACACGGCGTTGCACGCGCGACATGGAACGGCTCCCACGAAAAGTCTACCACAGATTCAATTCGCTGACGCCTCAGCCGCCCTTGCCAGCAACAGTTTGCGCTCGCGTTCGTTGCGCGTGAGCTGTGCCGCGCGCTCGAACTCGGCGCGCGCTTCGGCATGGCGGCCGAGCTTCACGAGGAGATCGCCGCGCACGCTCGGAAGCAGGTGATAGGACTTCAGTGCGGGCTCGGCGCTCAACGCATCGACCAGTTCGAGTCCGGCAGCGGGGCCGGACGCCATGCCGACCGCCACGGCGCGATTCAGTTCGATCACCGGCGAAGGCACCAGCTCGGCGAGCGCGCCGTAAAGCGCGACGATCCGCGGCCAGTCGGTATCCCGGGCAACGCGCGCCCGCGCATGACATGCAGCGATTGCGGCCTGCAATTGGTAAGGCTCCGGCTCGCCGCCGAGCGATTCGGCGAGCGCCAAGGCTGCAAGTCCGCGCCGGATCAAAAGCTGATCCCAGCGCGCGCGGTTCTGATCGAGCAGCAGGATCGGCTCACCGTCCGGGCCCGTCCGCGCGCCAAAGCGCGACGCCGCGATCTCCATCAGCGCCACGAGGCCGTGAACCTCGGGTTCGAGCGGTGCGAGCCCGGCAAGAATGCGGCCGAGCCGCAGCGCTTCCTCGGACAGCGCCGGCCGCATCCAGTCCTCGCCCGCGGTCGCCGCGTAGCCTTCGTTGAAGATCAGGTAGATCACGTCGAGCACCGAAGCGAGCCGTTCGCCGCGGTCGGCGCCATGCGGCACCTCAAACGGCACGCCCGCCTCGGACAATGTCCGCTTGGCGCGCACGATGCGCTGCGCGATGGTGGGCTCGGCGACGAGATAGGCCCGCGCGATCTCGTCGGTGGTGAGGCCGCCTACAAGCCGGAGCGTCAGTGCGGCCCGCGCCTCGGGCGACAGCACCGGATGGCAGGCGGTGAAGATCAGCCGCAACAGGTCGTCGCCAATGTCGTCGTCGAGCGCCGAATCCAAGTCCGGCATGTCGCGCTCCAGACTTTGCTGTTCGTGGCCGATCTCGTCGTGCTTGCGCTCCGCGAGACGCATCCTCCGAAAGTGGTCGATCGCGCGGTGCCTGGCGGCAGCGGTCAGCCACGCGCCGGGTTTGTCGGGTATGCCGGTGCGCGGCCATTCTTCGAGGGCTGCGACCAAAGCGTCCTGCGCCAGCTCCTCGGCGAGCCCCACGTCGCGCGTGATCCGCGCGAGGCCCGCAATGAGCTTCGCCTGTTCGATTCGGAAGACCGCTTGGATCGTTCTGTGGATATCGGTGGCCGTCACGGCCACCGATCACACCATTCTCATTCCGCCGGGGCAAGCCGGACCATGTGGCGCCTTACTTCTTCTGCTTTTCCAGTTCGGCCTTGATGGCGAGATGGTGGTCGACCGCGGGGCCCGGGGCAAAATCCTCCATCTCAAAGACCTGCCGGATCTCGATGTAGCCGTCCTCCTCGTGCGGGTTGGGACAGCGCTTCATCCACTCGATGGCTTCTTCCTTGGACTTGACCTGGATGATCCAGTAGCCCGCCACCAGCTCCTTGGTCTCGGCGAACGGCCCGTCGATCACGGTGCGGTTCTTGCCGGAAAAGCGGATGCGCGCGCCCTTGGAACTCGGCTGCAGGCCGTTGCCGTCGAGCATGATGCCGGCCTTGACCATCTCTTCGTTGAATTTCGCCATGGCGCCGAGCATCTCTTCGGACGGCATCTTGCCGGCTTCGGAATCCTTGCTTGCCTTGACGATGACCATGAAACGCATGGGCTGTTCCTTTCGTGGGAGGCCGGTCTCCGGGCGTCGTGCCCGGATATCAAACCCGCTCTCTGACGTCACGGCGAACGGCGAGGTCTGGAATCGACACGGTCTTCAAAATAATTTTTGCGGGCTTTTTTTGGCGCCAGCATGCTCGCCACGGTCATTCCGGACGCTGCGAAGCAGCGATCCGGAATCCAGTACCAAGCATCGAATTCTCGTCTGGATTCCGGGTTCGCGCCTTTCGGCGCGCCCCGGAATGACGGAGCAGGCGGTATTATTGCCCCGAAATGGCGCGCTTGGTCTCCTCGGTCACGTCCTTTGGCGTGGCGTAGAGTTCCGCCAAGAGCTTGTCGATCGCGGCCCCGCTGACGGGATTGACCTCCTGGCCGCGCCCCTTCGCTTCGGCGAGGAATTCGGGATCCTGCATGGTCTCGTCGAACGCCGCGCGCAACGCCGCGGCGCGATCCGCGGGAATGCCGGGCGGCGCGGTGAAAGGCCGACCCATGGTCTGGCGACTGAGCACCAGCCTCATGATCTGCCGCTGCCGCTCCGTGGTCGCGAATTCGCCGAGCAGCGGCACGTCGGGCAGGTCAGCGCTTTTCGCGAGATTGAGCTGGACCGGCGTCACGATCTTCTTCTGCGTGAGCCAGTCGGGCTTCAGCGACTTCAGACTCGACCACGACCAGCTCGCCCGGCCGTCGACCTCTCCACGCTCGATCGCCAGCGCCATCTCGGTGGTGCCCGGATATCCGCTGACGAGTTTGAGCTTCACGCCGAACACGTTCCGGAGCATCAGCGCATAGACGTCGGGATCGGAGCCGGTGCCTTCGCCGCCAACCGTGAACGGCTTCGAGACCATGTCGCTCCAGCTCTTGATGCCGGCCTCCGAGCGGATCACGACCACGGCGGCTTCGTCGGCGCCGCTGCCGAGCCAGGTGAATTTGGTGGCTTCGAACTGTGCCGGACTGGTGCCGATCAAGGGTTCAAGCGCGATGCCGCGGCCGAACATGCCGAAGGTCGAGCCGTCCTTCGGCGCGACATTGTAGAGCGTGTTGGCGGCGCGCATCGAGCCCGCGCCGGGCGCGTTCTGCACCACGATGGTTGGATTGCCGGGAATGTGGCGGCCCATGTGCCGGGCGAGAATGCGCGCATAGGTGTCGTAGCCGCCGCCGGTGCTGTAGCCGACCAGAAGCGTGACGGTGCGGCCGCGATAGAAATCAGCCGCGGACTGCGCGCGAGCGGGCTGTTCTGCCGCCAGGAACATCAAAAGGCCGCATAACGCCAATCCAGACCGCATGGGTTGCTCACTCTCGCAGGGGTTTCCTATACTCGCCGCCCGCAACGAACGAAGCAAATTTCGTGCTGCGTCAGGAATGAGATGAAGCCACCTCCCTTTCAATATCACGACCCAAAGACCGTCTCCGAAGCGGTGAATCTGCTCGGCACACTGGACAACGCCAAGCTGCTGGCCGGCGGACAGTCGCTGATGCCGATGCTCAATTTCCGCTTCGTGCTTCCCGACCACGTCATCGACCTGAACCGGATCGCCGAACTGTCCTACATCCGGGAAAAGGACGGCGCGCTTGAGATCGGCGCCATGACGCGCCAGCGCGATCTCGAGTTCTCCGACTTGGTGAAGGCCAAATGTCCGCTGCTGTGGGAGGGCCTGCAGCACACCGGCCATCGTCAAACGCGCAACCGCGGCACCATCGGTGGCTCGCTCTGCCATCTCGATCCGTCGGCCGAGCAGGTCACGGTCTGCGCCGCCCATGATGCGACGGTTTCGGTCGCCGGGCCAAACGGCACGCGCGAGATCGCATTCGCGGATTTTCCGGCAGGCTATCTGACGCCGGCGATCGAATTGAACGAGATCGTCACCGCGGTCCGCATTCCGCTCTGGCCGGTGGGCCACAAGGCGGCCTTCATCGAGTTCGCCCGCCGCCACGGCGACTTCGCCATCGTGTCGGCGGCGGCGCTGCTGATGATCGAAGGCGGCAAGATCACACGTGCTTCGGTGACGCTCGGCGGTGTCGCGGTCGCGCCAGTGCGCGCGAGCGAAGTCGAGGCCGCGATCACCGGCCAGGCGCCGAGTTCCGAGTTGTTCGCCAAGGCCTGCGAGAGCTGCCGCGGCATCGACGCGCTGGCCGATATCCATGCGTCGTCCGAGTACCGTCAGCATCTCGCTGCCGTGTTGTCGCGCCGCGCGTTGGAAAAAGCTGCGGGCCTTGCCGACAACGCGCCGTGGAACAAGCCGCACTAGGCCGTAAGGATAGGCCCTAAAAACAAGCTCAAGGAATAGTCTCGAACAAAACCATGACCGAGAAACGCACCATCGCCGTCACCGTCAACGGCACCAAGTACGAAAAAGAAGTCCCGGTTCGCATCACGCTCGCCGACTTCATCCGCTATGAGCTCGGGCTCACCGGCACGCATCTTGGATGCGAGCATGGCGTTTGCGGCGCCTGCACGATCCTGATCGATGGCCACTCGGCGCGCTCCTGCCTGATGCTCGCCGTCCAGGCCCACGGCCACGAGATTCTCACCGTTGAGGGCATCGCCCCGAGCGCCGATCAACTGCATCCGCTGCAAGAGGCGTTCCGCGACAATCACGGTCTGCAATGTGGCTTCTGTACGCCGGGAATGCTGACCACATTACTGGAGTTTCTGCGCGATAATCCCGACCCGACCGAGCGCGAGGTGCGGGTCGCGATTTCGGGCAATCTCTGCCGCTGTACCGGCTATCAAGGTATCGTGCTCGCGGCGCTGGACGCTGCCAAGCGGATGAAAGCGAATCCGACCTGATGGTCGAGTGCTGCAAAGCAGCAAAAGTCTTTTACCGTACAGTGGCGCGGTAGCATGCAGTGTGCGATTTCGGGTGTCCGGCACACAATTTGTGCTAAAGTCCTGCAAAGCAGGAAGGCATCAAAAAAGACATGACCCCTGCTGGGGACGACCATGGAACGACGTGACTTCATGGCGCTGCTTGGCAGCGCCGCGACAATGATGCCGTCGATAGGCGCGACCACCGCAAGCGCGGGGGCGCCGGATCGCCTTCCCGGCACCTGGAGTTTCGTCTCCTCGTTGAACACGCGGAAAGATGGCAGCGTCGTCGACCGCTGGGGCGCGAACCCGCGCGGCATGCTGATGTTCGACGGGGCGGGTCATTTCTCGCAGATCATCACGGGCTCGGAGTCGCGGCTGTTCGGCGCCAAGACCTTTGCCGGCTTCGGGACTTATACGTTCGATCGTGTAAGTGGCGCCTTGACCATGACGTTTACCGGCTGCTCGATCGGCCGGGTCGTGGGCCAGGTCCAGGAGCGCAAGATCGTGCTGCTGACCGCGCAAGAGTTGAAATACGTCAACCCGGCGACGACCTCCGACACCATCGCCGAAGTGCTCTGGAAGCGGCTTGCCTGAGCTCGGGCATGATCCCGAAAAGTGTGAAGCGGTTTTCGGAAAAGATCATGCCTAACAAGAGATCACGCGATCAGATGATCGCGTGTCGCACCTTCGCCGACACCCACTCGCTCACGATCACGGTCGCGATGATGACCAAAAGGATCAGCGACACCTGCGTCCATGACAGCGTGGTGATGGCCGCATTGAGCGGCAGGCCGATGCCACCCGCGCCGACCAGACCCAGCACGGTGGACTCGCGGATGTTGATGTCCCAACGAAACACCGAGATGCCGGCGAAAGCCGGCATGACCTGCGGCACCACGCCGTAGGTCGTGACCTGTGCGCCGCTCGCGCCCGTCGCACGCACCGCTTCGACCTGGCCCTCGTCGATCTCTTCGATCGCTTCATAGAGGAGCTTGGCGACGAAGCCGATCGAGCGCAGCCCGATGGCGAAGATGCCGGCCAGCACGCCCGGGCCGATGATGGTGACGAGCATCAGCGCCCAGATCAGCGAGTTGATCGAGCGCGAGGCAACGATGACGAACAGCGCCACCGGCCGCACCAGGGCCACGCTTGGCGTAGTGTTGCGCGCCGCGCAATAGGCGACCGGCACGGCGACCACGATCGACATCAACGTGCCCAACGTGGCGATGTTGATCGTCTCCCAGATCGGCCTGCCAAGCTTGAGGATGAAGGCCCAGTCCGGCGGCACCATGCGCACCGCAAGATCGGCAGCCTGCGTGGGCGCGTCGGTGACGAATTCCCAGATCGTCTTGTCGGAGACTTCGCGCCAGCAGTAGACGAAGATCGCGACCCCGACGAGCCAGGCGAGCCACGCGGCGAATTGCGCGCCGCGCTCGCGCCGGTGCCAGACTTTGGTTTGACCGCGCAGCGCAGTGGCCATCACTGCACCCAGCGCCGCAGATAGCCGGACGAATATTCGACCACCATGACGATGGCGATGATCACCAGCAGGATGGCGGCAGCGGAATCATATTCGTAACGGTCGAACGCCGTGTTGAGTGTCGCGCCGATGCCGCCGCCGCCGACGATGCCGACCACGGCGGATTCGCGGAAGTTGATGTCGAAGCGATAGAGGCCGAGGCCGATCATGCGCGGCATGACCTGCGGCTGGACGCCATAGTTGATCCATTGCAACCAGCCGGCGCCGGTCGCACGCACGGCTTCGGCCTGTGCCGGGTCCATGTCCTCGATGTCTTCGGCCAGAAGCTTGCCGTAGAAGCCGATGGTCGCGACCGACAGCGTCACCACGCCGGCGAACGGCCCGAAACCGAACAGCTTGACGAAGAAGATCGCGAGGATGATCTCCTGGAAGCTGCGCGACACCGCGAGCACGGCGCGGCAAAAGTAATAGATCGGCGCCGGCGCGATGTTCTTCGCAGCGCCAATGCCGACCGGCACCGACAGCGCAATGCCGATGACCGTGGAGATCACCGTCATCCAGAGGCTTTCCACGATGCCGTCGGCGATCTCGCTCCAGCGGCTGACGAAATCCGGCGGAAAGAACGCAGCAAAGAAACGCGCGCCGCGCGGCAATCCTTCCCACACGCGCGTCCAGTTCACCTCCGTGGTGCCGAAGGCCAGTGCCAGATAGAGCGCAACGCCCAGTCCGAGCGACCAGCGCAGCCACGCCGACCTGATCAGCGGGGGCCTTTTCCAGCGGCGTGGAGCGATGGCTAAGTCGGTCATCTCACGTCAGCCCGGCCATTCTGTCGCGATGCGGCAACGGTGCTTCGAGGGAAGCGGCCGCGCCGTCGGCGTCTGTTTCCTCTCCCTCCGATTCTTCGTCGACCTTGCGGATCGTCGCCGACCAATCCTCTTCGCCATATATTTTCGTCAGCACGTCGGCGGTGAGGCCTCCAGGCGGTCCATCGTAGACGATCTCGCCGAGTTGCAATCCCACGATCCGTTCGGCGAACATCTGTGCCAGCATCACGTCGTGGATGTTGATGATCGCCGACAGCTTGCGCTCTGCGCACAGCTCTTTGATCAGACGCATGATCTGCCGCGACGTCTTCGGATCGAGCGATGCTGTGGGCTCGTCGACCAGCAGCAGCTCCGGGTTCTGGATCAGCGCCCGGCAGATGCCGACGCGCTGGCGCTGGCCGCCCGACAGTTCGTCGGCGCGCTTGTCGGCCATATGGTCGAGGCCGACGCGAGCGAGCAGGCGGAAGGCCTCGTCGATGTCGGATTGCGGAAACTTGCGGAACCAGCTTTGCCAGAAGCCGACATACCCGAGCCGGCCGCTCAGCACGTTCTCCATGACGCTCAGCCGCTCGACCAGTGCGTATTCCTGGAAGATCATGCCCATGCGGCGCCGGGCGCGCCGCAGCTCACCGCTGCCAAGCCTGGTGAGCTCGGTGTCGTTGAGCGCGATCGTGCCGGCGGTCGGTTCGACCAGGCGGTTGATGCAGCGGATGACGGTCGATTTGCCCGCGCCGGATGGCCCGATCAGCGCCATCACCTGACCGTCGGGCACTTCGAGATCGATGCCTTTGAGCGCCAGATCGCCGGTCCGGTAGCGCTTCACCAGTCCCTTGATGCGAAGCATCGATCCCCCGGCAGCGGCGTCAACTCACTTGCAAGTGTACTTGACGCCGGTCGCCTCGTCGATCTTGCGGAGCACCGCCCAATCCTTCTTGTACTCGATCGGGATGAACTTGCCTTCTTTCTTGAACTCGGCCGCGAGCGCCGACCCATCCCACGGGAACTGGAAGAAGGCTTCCTTGATCTTCTCGACCAGCTTTGGATCGAGGTTGTGGGCATAGCCATAGCCCGTGGTCGGGAAGGTCTCCGACTTGTAGATCGAGCGGATCTTGGCCGGGTCGAACACCTTGCGTTCGATCATCCGGTTGAGCACAGAGTTGGCGACGGCAGCCGCCTCGTAATCCTTGTTGACGACGCCGAGGATCGAATTGTCGTGCTTGCCGGAAAACACTGGCTCGAAGTCGCGTTGTGCTTCGAGATGGAAATCCGCCTTGAGGATCGCCGAGGGGGCTTTGAAGCCCGAGTTGGACGTGGCGTCGGTAAAGGCGACCTTATGGCCCTTGAGATCGGCCGGCGTCTTGATCGGGCTGTCGGCCGGTACGATGATTTCCATCTCGTAGCCGAAGCTGTTGTCCTTCGCGGCCATCATCGCGAACGGCACCAGGCCTGCGCAGTTCACCGCGAGTGCATTGCCACCGGCATTGACGCCCGCGACGTGCAGGCGGCCCGAGCGCATCGCCTCGTACTGCGCGGCGTTCGATTGCACCGGGAAGAACACCACGCGCTTGCCGGTGACCTTCTCCATATTCTTGATGAAGCCGTCCCAGACCTTCTGATAAACGGCCGGGTCCTCGACCGGTGTGTATGAGAAGATCAACGCCGAAGGATCGACGACCTTCTTTGGATCGGTCGGCAGATCGGCGACCAGATCGCCGTTGCGATCGCAGTAGGCCTTGTCCAGCGTGCCGCGCGGACAGTCTTCCTGTGCGAGCGCCGCGCCCGACATGAACAGCACACCCGCGAGTGCGGCGATTGAGGTCAGCGATCCTTTCAGCGGCATTTTGGTCTTTCCCATTCGACGACAGCAGTTATTTGGGCAGTTACTTGCAGGTGTATTTCACGCCGGTCGCGGCATCGATCTTGCGGATGACGCTCCAGTCTTTTTGATAGGTGATCGGTACGAAACGGTCCTCGGTCTTGAACTCGGCCTTCAGCGCCGAGCCTTCCCACGGGAAGGTGAAGAACGCCTCCTTGATCTTTTCGACGAGCTTCGGATCGAGGTTGTGCGCATAGCCGTAGCTCGTGGTCGGGAAGGTCTCGGACTTGTAGATCGTCCGGATCTTCGCCTTGTCGACCACCTTGCGCTCGAACATGCGGAACATCACCTCGTTGGCGATCGCCGCCGCGTCGTAGTCCTTGTTGGCGACGCCGAGCACCGAGTTGTCGTGCTTGCCGGAGAACACCGGCGTGAAGTCGCGCTCGGCTTTGAGGTTGAACTCCGATTCGAGAATGGCTGACGGCGCCTTGAAGCCCGAGTTCGATGTCGGCGCAGTGAACGCCACCTTCTTGCCCTTCAGATCGGCCGGCGTTTTGATCGGGCTGTCGGCCGGCACGATGATTTCCATCTCGTAGCCGAAGGTGCCGCCTTGCGTGCCCATGATGGCGAACGGGACATAGCCGGCGCAGTTGACGGCGATCGGCGTTGGCCCGGTGCTGACGCCCGCGATATGCAAGCGGCCCGAGCGCATGGCTTCGATCTCAGCGGCGTTGGATTGGACCGGGAAGAAGACGACCCGTTTTCCCGTCACCTTTTCGGCGTGTCGCAGGAAGCCGTCCCATACCTTGGTGTACAGAGCCGGGTCCTCGACCGGCGTATAGGCAAAGATCAGCGTCGACGGATTGACCAGTTGCTTGGGATCGGTCGGCGCGTCGGCGACCAGATCGCCATTGCGGTCGCAGTAGGCCTTGTCGAGTTCGCCGCGCGGGCAATCGGCCTGCGCCAGGGCGGCTCCGGTGCCGATGACTGTCAGCGCAGCAACGCAGCCGGCCAGTTGCTTGATCGAACGCAGCATGTCGCTCTCCTCCGGGCGGTCGCCCGGACGCGCTTTTGGATTACGGCGCTTGGGCGACAGTTGTGCGACAGCATGCGTTGCGGGGGTGGCCCGCCGCAAGCGGATCGAAAGTCGAAGGCGGTCCTTAAGCGGTCGCCGGTTGGCCGGTTACCGGGTGAAAACGCCGCAGTGCGGCGATGCCGACGATGATGAACACCACCATGACCACGGTTTGGGCAATCAGGAATGGCGGCTCGGACCCATTCGGCGCCAGCGCATGCAGTGCCGTGACCTTCTGGAAAAGCTGCGCGATCAGCACGAACACGTTGAGCCATTGCGCCACCAGCGCGGTCACCACATAGGCCGGACGCCAGCCGCCGCTCATGCCGAAGGCATAGCGCGCCACGATCGCGATCAGCAGCACCACCAGCGAGATGATGCCGACGATGTGCGATGGCAGAAGCTTCGCGAACGGGAAGCCGAAGCCGGTGAGGCTCGTCAGCGCGGTCGTGGCCAGGAACACCGCGGTCCAGTCGTCGAGCCGCTGCGATGCCAGCAGGCCCTTCATCACGACGAAGCCGGTGACGATGCCAACCAGGCTGATGATCACGTGCACCCAGGTAAACGTCGAGAAATCAAGGTTCATGGTCCGCGCCCTCCGCAATGCGGAACAATTTAGCACGATCCGGTTCCCGCCGCTGGCCGGCTAATCACAGCGTCGTTGGGGGCATGCGCAGGCTGCATGCTCCCTTTGTGTTGAATTATTCCTCTCAAGTCCGCATGCTTGGCGCGCCGGAAAACGAGACGCCGAAAGGGCCCCGACAGCCATGCGCGGACGACTGGCAGCTGCTGCAATTGCAATCGCTTTGGCCGTTCCCGCCAAAGCGGCCGATGAATATCCAACCCGGCCGGTGCGGGTCATCGTGCCGTTCGAGCCGGGCGGTATCAACGAAACCGGCGCCCGCATCGTCACCACGCAGTTGAGCGAGCGGCTGGGCAAGCAGTTCATCATCGAATTCAAGTCTGGCGCCGGCGGCATGGTGGGCACGGAATACGCCACGCACCTTCCTGCCGACGGCTACAACATCGCGGTGATTTCGGTCGCCAACGCGGTGCATCCGGCGCTCTACAATCTCACCTACGACCTGCGCAAAGCCTTCGAGCCGGTGGCGCTGCTTCTGACCAGCCCCAACACGCTGGCGGTGCATCCGTCGTTCCCGGCCAACACGGTCAGCGAATTCATTGCACTCGCCAAGTCGAAGCCGGGCGACATCCAATACGCCTCCGCGGGCGTCGGCGGCTCGCTGCATCTCGGCATGGAGCTGTTCCGGATGCAGGCCGGCATCGAGCTCTTGCACATCCCGTTCCGCGGTGCGGGTCCGGCCGCGATCGACGTGGTGGCCGGCAACACCAAGGCGGTGATGAGCTCGACCTCGACGCTGTCGCCGCACATCCGCAACGGCAAGCTGAAGGGCATCGCGGTCAGCGCCAAGGCGCGGCTGCCGTCGGAGCCCAACGTGCAAACCTTCATCGAGGCCGGCTTCCCGCAATACGAGGCCACCAACTGGATCGGTTTTGTTGTGCCGACCGGAACCCCGAAATTCATCGTCGAGAAGTTGCAGAAGGAGGTCTCGGAAGTCCTGGAGCTGCCCGACGTGCAGAAGCAGCTCGAAAACCGCGGGGCCATCGCCGAGAAGCTCACCGGGGCCGAGTTCGGCGCGTTCATCGACAGCGAAATCGCCAAATGGGGCAAGGTGGTCAAGGACGCCAACGTCAAACCCGAATAACGGCCGACCCGCTGCCCTGCGTCATGCTGTGTATTGAGCGGCCGTCCGCTTTCGCGCTATCTGCGCATCGAGCGCAAAAGCGCCAAGAAAGTGCCAAGCGGAGGGAGCGGGCATGTCGCGGGTGTTCATCAGATCGTTGGCGGCTGCCTGCCTGGGTCTCGTCTTCGCCGCATCCGCCAAGGCGGATGACTATCCGAGCAGACCGGTGCGGGTCATCGTGCCGTTCGCGCCGGGCGGCATCAACGATATCCTCGCGCGCACCGTCAGCGCCCAGCTCAGCGAACGGCTCGGCAAGCAGTTCGTCGTCGAGAACAAGACCGGTGCCGGCGGAATCGTCGGCTCGGAACTGGTGGCGAAGTCGGCGCCCGACGGCCACACGCTGCTGATCGTCTCGATCGCGCATGCCGTCAATCCGGCGCTCTACAAGCTGCCTTATGACTCGCTGAACGCCTTTGCGCCGATCGCGATCTTTGCGTCGAGCCCGAATGCGCTGGCGATCCATCCGGATGTGCCGGCGAAAACCCTCAAGGAATTCGTCGCGCTGGCCAAGTCGAAGCCGGGCGACATCCAGTACGGCTCCGGCGGCGTCGGCGGCTCACCCCATTTGGGCATGGAGTTGTTCAAGCTGGTGGCGGGCGTCGATCTCACGCACGTTCCGTTCCGCGGCGCCGGGCCCGCGATCATCGACGTGAGCGGCGGGCACACCAAGGCGATCATGGCGACCGTGACGACGCTGGCGCCGCATGTGAGGAACGGCAAGCTCCGCGCGCTCGCCGTCAGTGGCAAGACGCGAAGCCGCGTTTTGCCGGATGTGCCGACCATGGATGAAGGCGGCGTGCCGGGCTATGAGGCCGGCAACTGGATCGGACTTGCGGCGCCGGCCGGCACGCCGCCAGCGATCGTTGCGCGCCTGAACAAGGAGATCGCCGAAATCCAGGACAGCGCCGATTTCAGGCAGAAGGCGGACGCCGACGGCGCCGACATCGTGAAATACACGCCGGCCGAGTTCGCAGACTTCATGGAGCGCGAGCTCGAAAAATGGAGCCGTGTCGTCAAGGAAGCCCACATCAAGGCCGAGTAATGCGATGCCGTCGATGTGATGCGCGGCCATCGAACCAATTCGGCCGAACGGCGTTGTGAGCTGCGAATGCAGCGGCGCGAGCTCATGGTGCTCCTTGGCAATGCGGCAGTCATGCCGCTGCTCGCACCGTTGACGGCGTTCGGCCAGGAAGCCAACGACCAGACTCCCGACCAAATGCCTGCGCCACCAACGGAATTGCCTTCGCCGGAGGTGCCGCTGCCGCCCGAGCGCGTGCGCCGGCTGGGCGTGTTGACGTCAGGCGACCGCCACGACCGCGACGCGTTGGCCCGGCTTGATGCACTGCAAGACGGGCTTGCGGCGAAGGGCTGGACTCACGGCCGGAATCTGCAGATCGAGGCGCGGCTGTCTGCCGCAGGCGATGACCGCGGCATGACGCAAACCGCCAAAGACTTGGCTGGCCAGTCACCGGACATCCTGGTCGCGGTGGATCGCGTATCGGCCGAGGCGCTCGCGGCCGCGGCAGGCAATATTCCGGTGGTGTTCGTCAACGTGGTTGACCCGGCCGGCGTGGGGCTCGTCAAATCGCTGGAGCAGCCGGGCGGTAACATCACCGGCGTCGGCCGATCCGAATATGGCGCGAGCATTTCCTGGCCCGAGATGCTCAAACTGATTGCGCCGAATGTGATGCGTGTCGCGATCATCCGCGATCCGGACGCCACCACCGATCACGGACAGATCGCGGCGATTTCGGATGTGGCGCCGGCGCTGGGGATCGAAGCCTTCGCGCTCGACGCCGACAGCCTGCGTGACCTGGAGCGTGCGATCACAGGCTTTTCGCGCACGCCGAACGGCGGCCTGATCGTCACCATTCCGGAATCGTCGTCTCGCGATCGCAGCACGATCGTGCGGCTTGCGGCACGCTTCAAGCTGCCGGCGATCTATGCCGACCGCCAATTCGTGACCTCCGGCGGGCTGATGTCCTACGGTCCCGACCAGAAGGCGGAGTATCGTCTCGCGGCCGACTATGTCGACCGCATCCTCAAGGGCGACAAGCCGGCCGACCTGCCGGTACAGACCGCGTCCGGTTATCAGCTTGTCATCAACCGGAAGACCGCCAGGGCCCTAGGCCTCAACATTTCGCCCACGCTCAGCGCCCGCGCCAGCGAGTTGATCAGCTGATTTCCATGCTAGAGTGGCGGCTGGATTCTCCCCATCAGAGGGAGGGCCAGCAAGGGAGGGCGATATGATGCTGAGCGGAATTTCCGTTCTTGGGGTCTCGATCGGGATCCTGTTTGCGATCTGGGTCTTGGTGCTGTTCGGCTCTCGCTACTTCGGATCAGCCGACCACTGAAGCACTGGGGCAATCTCTGCCGCGGTCACTTGCCGTTCAGGATCATCGACATGATGGTCATTGGCGGCAGTGGGACTTGGCCGATCCGCACCCCGAATGGTGAGAGCGCGTCCTCGACCGCGGAGATCAAAGCCGCGGCGCATGGGATCGTGCCGGCCTCGCCGACACCCTTCACGCCGAGCGGATTGAGCGGAGATCGCGTCTCCTTGTAGAGCGTGTCGAGCATCGGGACTTCGGTCGAGGTCGGCAGCATATAGTCGGCGAAGTTGGTGGTCACGGGCTGGCCGGCCTCGTCGTAGCCCATCCATTCGTAGAGCGCGTTGCCGATGCCGTGCACCACGCCGCCGTGGATCTGGCCTTCGACCATCATCGGATTGATCAGGATGCCGGAGTCCTGCATCGCGACGTAGCGCACGATGCGCACCTCGCCGGTCTCGGCGTCGACCTCGACCTCGCAGGCGTGGCAGCCGTTGGCATAAGCGAGCGCGTCGGTGCGCCAGTTGGCATTGGCCTCGAGCCCCGGGTCGACGCCGGCCGGAAAGCCGTAGCCCGGCGCGCCGGCCAGGATGCGCGCAATTTCGGAAAGCTTGACGTTGAGCTGCGGCGCGCCCGCGACGCGGACCTCGCCGTCCTTCAATTCGAGATCGTTCTCGTCGGCCTCGAGCACATGCGAGGCGACCTTCTTGGCCTTTTCCGCCACCGCCTTCGCTGCAAGATGCACCGACGAACCCGCAGTGACGGTCTGACGGCTGGCAAAGCCGCCGAGACCGAGCGATACGCCGCCGGTGTCTCCCGCAACGACCTTGACCCGCGAGACATCGACGCCGAGCTGGGCCGCGGCGACCTGCGCCAGCGCAGTGCCGAGGCCTTGCCCCATCGCAGAAGCGCCGGTGAACACCGTGATCTTGCCGGTGCGCGAGACGCGCACCAGGCCTGACTCGAACGGGCCGCGGCCCGAGCCCTTCACGCCATGGGCGAGGCCCTGGCCGAGATAGCGGCCTTTGGCGCGCATCTCGCTCTGGCGCTTCTTGAAATCGTCCCAGCCGATCGCCTTCAGCGTCTCGGATTGGCAGGCCGGATAGTCGCCGCTGTCGTACTCCATCGCCGCGCCGGAGCGCGCCTTGAGCGCCTTGCGATACGGCATCTTGCTGGCGGGGATGAGATTGCGCCGCCGCACCTCGGCGCGGTCGAGCTTCATCTCCCGGGCGACGAGATCGAGCAGCCGCTCCATCGCGAACGCGGCCTGCGGATAGCCCGCGCCGCGCACCGACGAGACGGGCGTTTTGTTGGTCATCGCGATGGTGACGTCGATCGACAGGCCCGGAATGATGTAGGGCCCGCTCATGGTCGAGGTCGAGTTGTAGGGGATGTTAGGGTCCTGCAGCGTGTAGGCGCCGGTGTCGTGCAGGAGCTTGCCGCGGATGCCGAGAACCTTCGCATCGGCATCGACCGCGATCTCGAGCTGCCAATACTGGTCGCGCTCGTGCACCGCGTTGGTGAAGTATTCGCGGCGATCCTCGGCCCATTTGATCGAATGGCCGAAGAGTTTGGCCGCGGCCACCACCGCGACATCCTCGGAATAGACGCAGAGCTTGGCGCCAAACCCGCCGCCGATGTCGGGCGCGACCACGCGCAGGCCCTGGTCGAAATCCATCAGCAAGGTCAGCGACTGGTTGAGGTCGTGCGCCTTCTGGGTCGAGGCGTGCACCGTGATGCCGCCGTCGGCGCTGCGGACCTCCGCGACGATGCCGCGCGTTTCGATGGAGTGCGCGCCGCCGCGGTGCTGCCACAGCTCCTGCTTGAACACATGGGCCGCTTTGGCAAAGCCTGCGTCGGCGTCGCCGAACGACACCTTGTAGGTCGTGATGACGTTGCTGTTGAGTTCGCGGCGGACCGGTGCGGATTCCTTTGCGGTGCGCACGTCTGCCGCAACGGGCAGGGGCTCATAGTCCACCATCACCAGAGCCGCAGCATCCTCGGCGAGGTAACGGGCATCGGCGATGACGAGAGCCACCGGCTCGCCGACATAGCTCACCTCGCCCGGCGCGAGCGCGTAGGCCCAGCACTTGTCGAGCGGCATGCCCGAGTTGGAATGCCGCACCATGCGCCGGCTGACCATCACCTCGGACAGGTCGTCGAGCGTGAGCACGGCGTGGACGCCCGGCATCGCCAATGCGGCGTCCTTGTCGATACTCTTGATCAGGGCGTGCGGATGCGGGCTGCGCACAAAGGCGGCATGCCAGACGCCGGGCAACTTGATGTCGTCGACGAAGCGGCCTTTGCCGCGCAGCAACGGCTCGTCTTCGAGGCGGACGATGCGGGAGCCGATAGTGGACGTCTGGGACAAGTCTCTGGCCTTTCAACAGTCGTGCCCGCGTTGCGGTCAGGTGGACCGCGCCGCTGCGCGCCCACCTCGCGGGTACCCACGTCTTCAAGGCCATTAAGCAAAAGGCGGCAGGCTGGGACAAGCCCGGCCAACGCATGGAGGCAATTGCACAATCCGTGTTCCGGCCGCCGGAATGGACTCGCTACTTCTGCGGCCCGCACAGCGAAATGTCGCGTTCGGCGCGGAATACGTTGGAGTAGAGATTGGCGACCCATTGCCGGCCGCTGGCGGTCACGTGCAGATACTTGATCGCGGTCTGCACATAGGGCGCGATGCAGTTCCAGTAGAACTGCGGATACTTGTTGACCAGATCGGCCGGCGATTCATAGCCGAGCTGACGGTTCAGCCCGCCTTCCTCGAACTCATAGTAGAGCGCATTGGCTTTGCGGATGTAGTGCGGATCGCCGAGCTGGCCGATCAGGTCGGCGGCGCGGAGCATCGCCGCCTCCTCGTCGATCTCCTCGACCTCGGCCGGCATCTTGCTCGGGAAACGCGAGCCTTCGACCGCCCGGGCAATGCGATGTGCATCGAGCAGGTCGATGCCCTGGATGCGTTCCATGATGAACAGCTTGGAGCGGTCGACGTGGTGCGGCAACAGCGCCGCATCGGAGGAGCCGCGCGGCGGCTTCACCTTGTGGCCGGCGGAGTTGATGACATAGCCGTCCTGGTCGTCGCCAGGGAGAATGCCGCGCACATAGCCGATGTCATGGGTGAGGCAGGCAATGATCAGGTGCGCGTAGTCGGCCGGCGGCATGTGGGTGTGCAACGCGCGGCCGCGCAAGATGTCATGGCCGGCGAGTGTCACCAGCATGGTGTGTTCGACATTGTGATAGAGCGCGTCGCTGTTGCCGATGCATTCCAGCGCGATGCGCGCGATCGACGGCACGAGTTCGACCAGCCGTCCCTCCGAGGAGCCGAACCGGCGCTCCATGTAGGCGGCAATGAAGCCGCCGAGCGCGTCGGCGGCAAGCTCCGGAACGGTGATCACGGCACGCTCCCCAGATTCGAGCCGACCGAGCTCGAGTTGACCCCGATGGGCAGCGTTTCATGGGTTTATCGCGGTTCCATGACAGTCCGGCCTATTCACGCAGGCAATGGATTTGTTCGCGGGCGCGGCCACAGGTCCCCTCTCCCGCAAGCGGGAGAGGGAGCAAAATCGCAACAGCGAGTTATAGGCTATCACTCTGCGATTCACGGGGCGTCATGCGACACGGTGGGTTACTTCTGCGGCCCGGTGAGGACGATTTCGCGCTCGGCGCGGAACACATTGGAATAGAGGTTGGCGATCCACTGGCGTCCGGCGGCGGTGACGTGGAGATATTTGATGGCGGTCTGCACGTAGGGTGCGACGCTGTTCCAATAGAACTGCGGATACTTGTCGACGAGGTCGGCCGGCGACTCATAGCCGAGCTGGCTGTTGAGGCCGACCTCCTCGAATTCGAAATAGAGCGCATTGGACTTGCGGATGTAATTGGGGTCTCCGAGCTGGCCGATCAGGTCGGCGGCGCGGAGCAGCCCCGCTTCCTCGTCGATGTCCTCGACTTCGGCGGGCATGGCGGTCGGAAAGCGCGTGCCCTCGACCGCCCTGGCAATGCGCGTGGCATCGAGCAGTCTGCTGCCTTCGACGCGCTCCGTGATGTACAACTTGGAGCGGTCGACATGATGCGGCATCAGCGCTGCGTCGGAAGCGCCGCGGGGCAGTTTGATCTTCTTGCCGGCGGTATCGATCACATAGCCGTTTTCGTCGTCGCCCGGCAGGATCCCGCGCACATAGCCGATGTCGTGCGTGAGGCAGGCGATAATGAAGTGCGCGTAGTCGGCCACCAGCAAGCGGCTGTGGAGCGCGCGTCCGCGCATGATCTCATGACCGGCGAGCGTCACCAGCATGGTGTGCTCAACGTTGTGATAGAGCGCGTCGCTGTTGCCGATGCATTCCAGCGCGACACGGGCCACGGAAGGCACCAGGCCGACCAGCCCCTCTTTGGAGGAGCCAAACCGCCGCTCCATGAAGTCGGTGAGGAAGTTGCCCAGTGCGTCGGCGGCGAGTTCTGGGACAGTAATCATCACGCTCTCCCCGTTCGGGCTGGCCCGATCGAAACGCGCGTGATGATTCTATCCCGCCCCGATGGCAGGTTCCACCCGGCTGGGTTGTCCTATTTCGTAACCGCCTCGCCAGCCTTTTTCAGCACGTCTTTCGGCAAAGCATAGATCTCGGCCAGCAGGTCCTCGATCGCCTTGCCACTGACCGGATTGACGTCGATATCGAGCTTCTTGGCGTCCTCGAGGTATTCCGGATCTTTCATGGTGGCGTCGAAGGCTGCCACCAAAGCGGCCTTGCGGTCGGCCGGGATGCCGGGGGGCGCCGCGAACGGCCGGGCCATCTGCTGGGCGCCCACGAAGATCTTCAGGATCTGGAGTTTCTCCTTGTCCTGCGTCTGTTCCAACATCAGCGGCACGTCACCGATCTCGGGCACCCTCTTGAACGAGGTCTGCGAAATGAGATTGATCTTCTTCTCCTTGAGCCATTTCGCGTGACGGGTCTTGACCGTGCTCCAGGAGATGCCGCACAGGCCGTCGACCTCGCCGCGCTCCATCGCCAGCGTGATCTCGTTGGTGCCGGGATAGCCGGGGACGAGCTTGATCGGCACGTTGAGCACGTTCTTGTAGAGGCGCGCGAAGATGTCCGGCTCCGAGCTCGGCCCCTGGCCGCCCAGGTTGCTGGGCTTCTTCATGAAGTCGTCAAACGTCTTGATGCCGGTGGTGTACCAGGTGATGCAGAGGCTCACGTCGTCGGTGACGCTGCCGATCCAGGAGAACTTGGTGCCGTCGAATGTTGCGCCGCTGTCGAGCAGCGGATTGATGCCGGTGGTGCGGGCGAAGGTGCCGAACGCCGTGCCGTCCTTCGGCGCCGCCGTATAGATGAAGTTCGCGGCGCGCAGCGAGCCCGCGCCCGCCATGTTCTGCGGCACGATGGTCGGATTGCCGGGGATATGCTTGCCCATGTGGCGGGCGAGATGGCGGGCGTAGAGGTCGTAGCCACCGCCGACCGAGAAGCCGATCGCAAGGTTGATGGTCTTGCCCTTGTAGAATTCCTCGACGCTCTGGGCCTGAGCCGAGCCGGCGAGCACTGACAGCGCCGCCAAGGCAACGACAAAACGCATCTGCACATCCTCCCGATAAGGCCGGTTTCTGCTTGTTGCGGAAACCTTATGCACTTCCGGAAGAGATTGTCGATTGTAGCGTTGCCGCGCCCGACGCGCGGCGAACCAGGATCACCGATTGCACGGATCGGTGGCGGAACGACTATTTCGTCACAGCCTCGCCGGCCTTCTTGAGCACGTCTTTGGGTGTCGCGTAGACCTCGGTCAGCAGGTCCGAGATGGTTTTGCCGCTCACCGGATTGACGTCGAGTTCGAGCTTCTTGGCGTCGGCGAGATACTCCGGATCCTGCATGGTGGCATCGAAGGCCGCCACCAGCGCGGCCTTGCGGTCGGCCGGGATGCCAGGAGGCGCGGCGAACGGCCGGGCCATTTCCTGGGCCGCCAGGAACAGCTTGAGAATCTGCTGCTTCTCCTTGTCCTGCGTCTGCTCGATCACCAGCGGCACATCGCCGATCTCGGGGATTTTCTTGAAAGATGCCTGGGAAATCAGATTGATTTTCTTGTCATTCAGCCATTTCGCGTTGCGGGTCTTGAGCGTGCTCCAGGAGACGCCGCACAGGCCGTCGACCTCGCCGCGCTCCATCGCCAGCATGATCTCGTTGGTGCCCGGATAGCCCGACACGAGCTTGATCGGCGCGTTGAACACATTCTTGTAGAGCCGCGCGAAAACGTCCGGCTCCGAGCTCGGTCCTTCGCCGCCGAGCGCGGTGGGCTTGGTGATGAAGTCCTGCCAGGTCTTCACGCCGGTCGCGTGCCATGTGACGCAAAGGCTCACATCGTCGGTGACGCTGCCGAGCCAGGAGAACTTGGTGCTGTCGAAGGTCGCGCCGTTCTCCAGGAGCGGGTTGATGCCCGTGGTGCGGGCGAAGATGCCGAACGCGGTGCCGTCTTTCGGCGCCGCCGTGTAGATGAAGTTTGCCGCGCGCAGCGATCCCGCGCCGGGCATGTTCTGCGGCACAATGTTCGGATTGCCGGGGATATGCTTGCCCATGTAACGGGCGAGCTGGCGCGCATAGAGGTCGTAGCCGCCGCCGGCCGAGAAGCCGATCGCGAGATTGATATTTTTGCCTTTGTAGAATTCCTCGACGCTCTGGGCCTGAGCGGAACCGGCGAGCAACGACAGCCCGGCCACGGCAACGACGAAACGCATTGATGACATCCTTTTTGATTTCTGTCCGGCCGCCGCCCTTGCAAGAAGCTTACCGCTTGTACCAGCAGCGCTGCGTTCGAGCCTGCGGGACAGGTCCTGCCGCAACGTGAGCGCGCGAGCGATTTACTTCGTCGCCATCTCGCTGGCTTTCTTCAGCACGTCTTTGGGCGTCGCGTAGACCTCTGCGAGAAGATCGTCAATTGCCTTGCCGCTCACCGGATTGATGTCGAGCTCGAGCTTTTTTGCTTCGGCCAGATAGTCGGGGTCCTGCATGGTGGCGTTGAACGCCGCGACCAGCGCAGCCTTTCTGTCGGCCGGAACGCCGGGCGGCGCCGCGAACGGCCGGCCCATGGCCTGCGTGAGCGTGAACAGCTTCAGGATTTGCAGCTTCTCCTGGTCCTTCGTCTGCTCGGTCATCAGCGGAACATCGCCGACCTCGGGGGTCTTCTCGAACGACGCCTGCGAGATCAGGTTGATCTTGCCGTCCTTGAGCCAGTTCGCGTGGCGGGTCTTGATCGTGGTCCAGGACAGGCTGCACAGGCCGTCGACTTCGCCGCGCTCCATCGCCAGCATGATCTCGTTGGTGCCCGGGTAGCCTGCGACCACCTTGATCGGCGCATTGAACACGTTCTTGTGCAGGCGGGCGAAGATGTCCGGCTCCGAGTTCGCGCCATCGCTGCCGAGTGTGATCGGCCTGGTGATGAAGTCCTGCCAGGTCTTCACGCCGGTTGAGTGCCAGGTGACGCAGAGGCTCACGTCCTCGGTGATGCTGCCGAGCCAGGTGAATTTGGTGGCGTCGAACGTCGCGCCCATGTCCAGCAGCGGATTGATGACACCGACGGTGCGGGTGAAGGTGCCGAACACGGTGCCGTCCTTCGGCGCCACCGTATTGAGGAAGTTCGCGACGCGCAGCGAGCCTGCGCCGGCCATGTTCTGCGGCACGATCGTCGGATGGCCGGGGATGTGCCGGCTCATGTGGCGGGCGAGATGGCGGGCATAGAGATCGTAGCCGCCGCCGGCCGAGAAGCCGATCGCAAGATTGATCGTCTTGCCCTTGTAGAACTCCTCGACGCTCTGGGCTCGAGCGTTGGCGGTCAGCAGCGTCAGCACTGCCACGGCAGCAGCAAAACGCATTCGCGGCGTCCTTTCGTATCGCCCGGCCGTCGCTCCCTCTCGAAGCTTACCGCGAGACGCTATTCCTGCAACGCTTCTTCGCGCTTCTGGCGGATCGCGGGCGCCATGATAACGATGAGCAGCAATGCTGCGGCAATCAGGAACGCGAGACTGATCGGCTCCTGCACCAGCACCATGATGTCGCCGCGCGAAATGAGCAGCGCCCGCCGGAGGTTTTCCTCCATCAGCGGGCCGAGCACGAAGCCGAGAATGAGCGGTGCGGGCTCGCAGTCGAGCTTGAGACAGACGTAACCGAACACCGAGAAGAACGCCATCACGTAGACATCGAAGATGTTGGTGTTCACCGTGTAGGCGCCGATGCAGCAGAACGCGACGATCGCCGGAAACATCAGCCGGTAGGGAATGCGCAGCAGCTTCACCCACATGCCGACCAGCGGCAGGTTGAGCACCACCAGCATCAGGTTGCCGATCCACATGCTGGCGATGACGCCCCAGAACAGCTCTGGCCGTTCCGTCATGACGCGCGGCCCGGGCGAAATGCCGTGGATCATCAGCGCGCCGATCATCATCGCCATCGTCGGGTTCGACGGGATGCCGAGCGTCAGCGTCGGGATGAACGAGGTCTGCGCGCCGGCGTTGTTGGCGGACTCGGGCGCGGCGACACCGCGGATGTCGCCTTCGCCGAAGCGGCGCGGGGGCTTTGCGACCTTCTTCTCCAGCGTATAGGCGCCGAACGCCGCGAGCAGCGCGCCGCCGCCCGGCAGCACACCGAGCAGCGAGCCAAGGATGGTGCCGCGCAACACCGCGGGAATGCAGATGCGGATGTCGTCCCAGCTCGGCAGGACGCTGCCGATCCGGGCCGTGACGTCGACCTCTTCCTCCTTGCGTTCGAGATTGGTCGCGACCTCGGCGATGCCGTAGACCGCCATGGACAGCGCGACGAACTCGATGCCGTCGGCGAGGCCCGTCAGACCGAAGGTGAAGCGGCGCACGCCGGAGTTCACATCGGTGCCGCCGATGCCAAGCAGCAGACCGAGCACCACCATGCCGGTCGCCTTCACCACCGAGCCGCGCGCCAGCACGACAGCGGCGATCAGGCCGCACACCATCAGCGAGAAATACTCGGCCGGGCCGAAGTTCAGCGCGATGGCGGCGAGCGGAGGAGCGGCAAAGCAGATCAGCAGCGTCGCGACGCAGCCGGCGAAGAACGAGCCGAGCGCGGCGATGCCGAGCGCGGGGCCGGCGCGACCTTGCCGTGCCATCTCGTAGCCGTCGATGGTGGTGACCACGGACGAGGCTTCGCCGGGAATCTTCACCAGGATCGCGGTGGTCGAGCCGCCGTACTGCGCGCCGTAATAGATGCCGGCGAGCATGATCATGGCCGGCACCGGATCGAGCGTGAACGAGATCGGCAGCAGCATCGCCACGGTGGTGACCGGCCCGATGCCGGGCAGCACGCCGACCAGAGTGCCGAGCAGTGCGCCGATGAAGCAGTACGCGATGTTCTGCAAGCCCAGCGCGACGCTGAAGCCGAGTGCGAGATTGTGGAAGACGTCCATGGCGCGGCGCTCTACAGGAATGCCGGCCAGATCGGCAGCGGCAATCTCAGCGCCACCACGAAGATGCCGACCGAAAACGCCGTGAGGACCACAGCCAGTGCCGCGATTTCGAGCGGCCGCGACTCCCGGCTGGCGAAGGCCGTGATCACGGTCACGGCGAGCAGCGCCAGCACCAGGCCGAGCGGCTGCAGCAGCAAGCCGAAGACGACGATACCGGCCGCGATGATGCCGAGCGGCAAAAGCCGCATCGGTTCGATCCGGTCGCCAGCGGTGAAAAACGAGCGGACGATCAGAATGAGTCCGATCAGCACCAGCGCGCAGCCGAGCAGCAGCGGGAAATACCCCGGCCCCATCCGCCCGGCGCGGCCGAGCGAATAGGAATGCGAGGCGATCAACGCCACCGCCGCGAAGGCGATGAACATGACGCCTGACCAGAAATCTTTCGGAGCGCGGATGTGCATTCTGGACAGCAAGGACGCCGCCACGAAGCCCGCGTCAAGCGGGCGCTGCGCGGCCTAATTCTCCTTGATGTTGCCGTCCGTGATGACCTTCTTCCACTTGTCGAATTCGCTATGCAGGAACGTGTTGCCGTCCTGCGAGGTGGTGTAGCGCGGCTCGGCGCTGACCTTGGCGAAGGCCGCCTTCAGCTCCGGATTGGCCAGCGCCTCCTTCAGCGCGGCGTTGAGCTTGGCCATCACATCGGCCGGCACCGCGGCCGGCGCGAACATGCCGTACCAGAGGTCGACGTCGAAGCCCTTGAGGCCGCCTTCGTCGACCGTCGGCAGGTCCGGATAGGTCGCGCTGCGCTTGAGGCCCGTTACCGCGAGCGGACGGAGCCGATTGTCGGCGGTGAACGGCAGCGCGCCGGCCACGCTCGAGAACGCGAACTGGATCTTGTTCGCCATCATGTCGGTGAAGGACTGGCCGATGCCGCGATAGGGCACATGCGTCGCGGTGACGCCGGTGCGCTGCGCGAACATCTCGCCGGCGAGATGCGGCGTGGTGCCGATGCCCGCCGACGAGAAGTTCAGCTTGCCGGGATTGGCCTTGGCGTAGGTGACGAACTCCGCGTAGGTCTTCGGCGGCAGCTGCGGCGCCACCACCAGCACCAGCGGCGACGACGACACCATCGACACCGTCTGCAGATCCTTGAACGGATCGTAGGGCACGTTCGCCATCAGCGTGGGATTGATGATCAGCGCCGGATCCATCAGCACCAGCGTGTAGCCGTCGGGCGCCGAGCGGACGACCGTATCGGTGCCGGCGACGCCGCCGCCGCCCGGCTTGTTCTCGGCCACGACCGGCTGGCCGATCGCGTCGCTGAGATACTTCGCCGTGGTTCGGCCGATGAAATCGGTGGCACCACCCGGCGCGTAAGGCAGCACCAGGCGGATCGGCTTGCTGGGAAAGGATTGCGCCTGTGCGCCGGTCGAGGCGAGTGCCGGCAGCGCGAGGCCGAGCAGCAGTCCGATCCAATTCGATTTCATCGTGAGCTCCTTCGAGATGCGGGCCGAGCCCCGCGGTGTTGCAAGTATCCGGCCAACCGGCCGCTATTCCGCTTTGATGTTCGCGTCGCGGATCGTCTTGGCAAATTCCTCGTTCTGATGGCGCAGATGCGCGGCGAAGTCCACGCCGCAGACACCCGTTGGAAATACGCCGGCGCGGACGAGCTTTGAGCGCGCCTCGGGATCCCGCAAGGCCTCCTGGAACCAGGCATCAAGCTGCGACACGGCGTCCTTCGGCGTCGCTGCCGGCGCCACGATCCCGAACCAGCTTTCCGCCTCATAGCCCGGAAAGCCCTGCTCGGCGACCGTCGGAAGATCGGGGAGCTGTTCAAGACGCTGGGCAGCCGTGGTCGCAAGTCCGCGCAGCGTGCCGCTCTGCAGCGCGCCGTAGACGTCGCGGAAGTCCCCCATTGCCACCGACACATGGCCGCCCATCACGGCGTTGATCGCGGGCGTGGTGCCGTTGAACGGCACGAAGGTGATATCGACGTTGGCGCGGCGCTTCAGCATCTCGAAGGCGATATGCGGCCCCGTTGCCGGGCCGACGGTGGCGAACGTCAGCTCGCCCGGCTTGGCGCGCGCTTGCGCCAGGAAGCCGGCGAAGCTCTGGATCGGCGAATCCTTGTTGACCACGATCACATGCGGCGAGCGCACCAGCAGGCAAAGCGGCGTGAAGCTCGTTAGCGGATCGTAGTTCGTCTTCTTCAGGAGCGGATTGATCAGCACGCCGGCGGCCACGATCAGAAGCGTGCCGCCATCGGGCGCGGCGCGCGCTGCGGCTTCGCTCGCGATCGAACCGCCGCCGCCAAGGCGGTTCTCGATGACAAAGCTCACGTCGTGCTGCTTGCCGATCTGCTCGGCGAGAACGCGCGCCGTGATGTCAGTCGGCCCTCCCGCCGGAAACGGCACCAGAATGTGGATCGTCTTCGGCACCTGCGCTTGCGCGCCATGCGCGACCATCGCCGTCACCGCGATGAATGCCGCCGCCGCACATCCGAACCATTGCTGGATTGCGCGGGATGGCTTCATGCGTGCGCTCAGCCCTTGCCCGCCAAGCCTGCCTTTTCGACCAGCGGCTTCCAGCGCGCCGCTTCGTCGCCGACGAACTTGGTGAAATCGGCGCGGCTCATCGGCTGGGCGATGAAGCCGTCGCGGCGGAGCCGCGCCTGCACCTCGGGCAGCGCGACCGCGATTGCGACCTCACGGTTGAGTTTTTCGGCGACGTCTTCGGGAAACTTCACCGGGCCGGACAGCGCAAACCATGTGGTGCCGACGAGTTGCGGATAGCCGAGTTCCTTGAAGGTCGGCAGATCCGGTTGGTCCGGCATCCGATCGGGTGAGGTCACCGCGACGCCGACGAGCTGTCCCGCCCGCAGGAACTGCGCGGTCGAAGACAGCGTGAAGGTGCAGAGCGCGACATGGCCCGCGACCACGTCGGTGAGTGCCTGCGACGTCGAGCGATAAGGCACGTGTTCGAGCGGCGCTCCGGTGGCGAGCGAGATCGCAACGCCCATCAGATGGCCGTCGGAGCCGACGCCCGACGAGGCGTACGTCAGCGGCTTCGCGCTCGTCTTCGCCGTGTCGATGAACTCCTTCAGCGTCTTGATGTTGGCCGCAGGCGTTGCGGCCAAGGCGACCGGCGCACCCGCCACATAGGCGATATGCGAAAAGTCGTTGACCGGATGATAGGTCGCGGCCGGGTTGATCACCGGCACCAGCGCCAAGGTCGAAAGATTGGTGATGCCGATGGTGTAGCCGTCGGGGGCCGCCGCCGCGATCGCCTGGGTGCCGATCATGCCGCCCGCGCCGGTGCGGTTCTCGACTACGAACTGCTGCTTGAACACCGTCGAAAGATGGTCGGCCACCACGCGGGCGAGCGTATCGCCGGAGCCGCCGGCGCCGAACGGCACGATGATCTTCACCGGCCGGTCGGGCCAGGTTTCCGCTGAGGCCGGCGAGACAAAGGGGAGCAGCGCAGCAAGCAGGAGGACGAGCGAATTCAGGCGTGTGGTCACGAAAGCCTCGAGTGGAAGTGAAAGCCGGCGCGCGATTATGGTCCAAGCCCGCGCGCAGGCAAGGCGACACGGTCGCGCGCTTTCGCGAAGGGTTCAGCACGCGGAACGGAAGGCACATCTGCCATCCGTCCGCGGCCTTGACAGCGCCCAAACGTAATTCGATGAAAGGCCGGAAAGCCTTAGCCCGCCCGGCCAGGGCGGCATTGCGCGAGCGGAGGAAATCGACGTGGCAGGCAAGTGGGACGTGGTGGTGGTTGGCGCCGGAAATGCGGCGTTTTGCGCGGCGCAGGCGGCGGCTCAGAACGGCGCCAAGGTGCTGATGGTCGAGCGTGCGCCCAAGGAACTGATGGGCGGCAACTCCCGCTTCACGGCCGGCGCGTTCCGCTGCGTCTATGACGGTGTCGACGATCTCACCGCCCTCATGCCGGACCTGACCAAGGACGAGCTCGACCGCTCCGACTTCGGCACCTACACGGCCGACAAGTTCTACGACGACATGTTCCGTGTGACGGAATACCGGACCGACGGCGAACTGTGCGACCGGCTGGTCGGCCGCTCGCGCGACACCATGCGCTGGCTGCACAAGACCGGCATGAAGTTCGATCCGATCTGGGGCCGGCAGGCCTATCTGATCGACGGCAAGTTCAAGTTCTGGGGCGGCCTCACCGTCGAGTCCAAGGGCGGCGGCCCAGGCTTGATCGAGCAGCATCTGAAGCTCGCGCAGCAGAACGGCATCGAGGTCCGCTACGGCGTGCGCGGCCTGTCGCTGATCTATGACGGCAAGACCGTGAAGGGCCTGAAGGTCAAGGCCAACGGCGCGTACGAGGACATCGAGTGCAAGGCGGTGATCATCGCCTGCGGCGGCTTCGAGTCGAATCCCGAGATGCGCACCCGCTACATGGGCCCGGGCTGGGAGCTCGTGAAGGTGCGCGGCACGCCCTACAACACCGGCGACGGCATCAACATGGCGCTGGCCATCGGCGCGTCGAGCTTCGGCAACTGGTCGGGCGGCCACGCCGTGCAGTGGGACTACAACGCGCCGGAGTTCGGCGATCTCAGCGTCGGCGACAACTTCCAGAAGCACAGCTATCCGTGGGGCATCCTGGTCAACGCCACCGGCCGCCGCTTCGTCGACGAGGGCGCGGACTTCCGCAACTACACCTACGCCAAGTACGGCGCCGTGGTGCTGCGCCAGCCCGGCAACTTCGCCTGGCAGGTGTTCGACGGCAAGATCGTGCCGATGCTGCGCGCCGAATACCGCATCAAGCGCGTGTCGAAGGTCTCGGCCAACACCATCGAGGAGTTCGCGCACAAGCTCGAAGGCGTCAATCCCGAGGCGTTCCTCGACGAGATCAAGAAGTACAACGCGGCCGTGAAGCAGGGCGTGAAGTTCGATCCGAACATCAAGGACGGCCGCTGCACGGTGGGCCTCCCGATCAACAAGTCGAACTGGGCCAACACCATCGAGGAGCCGCCGTTCGAGGCTTATCACGTCGGCTGCGGGCTTTCATTCACCTTTGGCGGCGTGCGCATCGATCCGGACTCAGGGCAAGTGATCGACTCCGACATGAACCCGATCCCGGGACTTTATGCGGCAGGCGAACTCGTCGGCGGCATCTTCTACTTCAACTATCCGGGCGGCTCGGGCCTGATGTCGGGTTCGGTCTTCGGCCGCATCGCCGGCACCGGCGCTTCGGCCGCGATGCGCAACGCTTGAGCCACGCGGTAGCCGCACGGTCATTCCGGGGCGCGAGCGAAGCTCGCGAACCCGGAATCCAGAACAAAGCTCCGAGCCAACGTCTGGATTCCGGGTTCGGCGCTGCGCGCGGCCCCGGAATGACGGCGTAACCAATCGGCAGCGGCGGCGAGTTAAGCGCCGCCCAACTCCTCGCGCAAAATTTCCAGCTCCAGCCAGCGCTCTTCCGCTTCGGTGAGCTTGGTCTGCACTGCGCCGAGGTCTGACGACACCTTCTCGAATCCAGCCCGATCGCGTGCGAAGAAATTCGGATCGTCGAGCTGCTGCTGCAGCTTGCGGCCCTGCGATTCGAGATCGGCGATCATCTTGGGCAGAGTTTCGAGCGCATGCTTTTCGTTGAAGCTGAGCTTGCGCTTCTTCTCCGGTGCCGGCTTGGCTTCCTTGACCGCTTTCGGCTCTTTTGCAGCCTTGGGTGCCTCACGCACGAGATCTTCGCCGCGCTGAGCCAGCATGTCGGTGTAGCCGCCGGCGTATTCGACCCAGTGCCCGTTGCCGTCCGGCACGATCACGCTGGTGACGAGCCGGTCGAGAAAGTCGCGGTCGTGGCTGATCAGCAGCACGGTGCCGGCATAGTCGGCGATCATGCTCTCCAGCACGTCGAGCGTTTCGAGGTCGAGGTCGTTGGTCGGCTCGTCGAGCACCAGCAGGTTCGATGGCTTGGCGAGTGTCTGCGCCAGCATCAGCCGGCCGCGCTCGCCGCCGGAAAGCTTTTCCAGCGGCGTGCGCGCCTGCTCGGGCGCAAACAGGAAGTCCTTCATATAGCCGATGACGTGCCGACGCTCGCCGTTGACCTCGACGGTGTCGCGACCGCCGCCGGTCAGCGCATCGGCGACGGTGGTGTTGGGGTTGAGGCTGTCGCGGTGCTGCTCAAGCGTGGCCATCGCCAGGTTGGCGCCGAGCTTCACGGTGCCGGCGTCCGGCTCGAGCGCGCCGGTCAGCATCTTCACCAGCGTGGTCTTGCCCATGCCATTGGGGCCGACCACGCCGATGCGGTCGCTGCGTAGCACGCGGGTCGAGAAATTCTCGACGATCGTGCGGCCCTCGTAGCTCTTGCCGATGCCCTTGGCCTCGATCACCTGCGCGCCGGACGGCGCCGCCTCGCTGGCTGCGATGGTGGCGCTGCCTTGAGAGCCGCGATAGGTGCGCCGCGTTTCGCGGAGCGTCTGCAGGCCCGCGAGCCGCTTGACGTTGCGCTTTCGCCGCGCGGTCACGCCGTAGCGCAGCCAATGCTCCTCGGCGACGATCTTGCGGTCGAGCTTGTGCTGGTCGCGTTCCTCCTCGGCCAGCACCTCGTCACGCCAGTCCTCGAAATCGGCGAAACCACGCTCGACCCGCTTGGTCTTGCCGCGGTCGAGCCACACCGTGCTGCGCGACATGTTGGAGAGAAAGCGCCGGTCATGGCTGATCATCACGATGGCCGAGCGCAGCCCTTCGAGTTCGCGCTCCAGCCACTCGATGGTGGGGAGATCCAGATGGTTGGTCGGCTCGTCGAGCAGCAGGATGTCCGGATCGGGCGCGAGCACGCGGGCGAGCGCCGCGCGCCGCGCCTCGCCGCCGGACAGCCGCGACGGGTCTTCGCTGCCGGACAGCCCCAGCGCGTCGAGCATCTGCTGCGCCTGGTGGGTTCCGTCGTTCGGCCCAAGGCCAGCCTCGACGTAGGCCATCACCGTCTCGGCATCGCCGAAATCCGGCTCCTGTGCGAGATAGCGCAGCGATGCGCCAGGCTGCACGAACACCGAGCCGCCGTCGGGCTCGACCCCGCGCGCCGCGATCTTCATGAGCGTCGATTTGCCCGAGCCGTTGCGCCCGACCAGGCAGACGCGCTCGCCCGGCGCGACCGAAAGCTCGGCCGCGGTGAGCAGCGGCGTGCCGCCGAAGGTCAGTGCGATGTCTTTGAGCTGGAGAAGAGGCGCGGGCATGGCGCGCCATGTAGGGCAGGGGACGCCGGAAAGGCAATACGGTTGCCTCACACGCGATGTGAAAAGAGCCCCGGCTTTCGCCAGGGCTCTTTCGTCGCATCACGCCGTCAGCTTGCGTTGCCTGAGCGCTGTTGCGAAACAATTAGTCGTACTTGAACTGCGGCATGGCCTTGAGCTGGTCCTTGCTAGCGCCGCTCAGGATCGCATGGTCCGGATACCATTTCTTGGTCGAAGACGTAGTGGTCGTCGTGGTGGCCGGCCGGTTCATCGAACCGCCAGCCGCGCCGGTCGTCGTCGTGGTGTTGCTCGAAGAGGTCTTCACAGGCTCGTCGACGAATTTCAGCTTGGCCATATCGACCTTGATGTCATGGGAGCCCATGCCGAGGAAGCCGCCGACACCGATGATCACGCCGTCGACCTTGCCCGACTTGTCGATCAGGACTTCGCTGATGTCGCCGAGCTTTTCGTTCTGGTCATTGTAAACATTGACGCCGATGACCTTGGACGCGCGCCACATTGCCGAGGCCGATGTCGTGGTGGTCGTGGTGGTGGCGGCAGCGGCAGGCGGGGCCGGGGTCGCAGCGGGCGCCGGCGGATTGGATTGAGCGAACGCTGTCACGATCACGACAGAGGACAGCAGCCCGCCGAGCAGAAGACTTGAGCGCATGAGTTATCACTCCGGTTGGTGTTCAAAGATGCCTATCGAACGTCCTGCGAAGAAACTTTGTTCCTCGCGAAAATGCCGCGTGCTCGCGCCCTTATTGCTTTTTCTGTCCAGCCTGGCCCGCCTGCTGCTTCGGCTGTGGTGTGTTGTTGGCGCCGGAGCCGGTGGTTTCAACGGGCGGTGAAGAGTCCGGCGCTTGAGCGGTGCTCGTCTGAGCGTTGCTCGTCACGGGCGGCAACGGCGCGCTGGCGCTCTGGATCGGATTGGTATCCTTGGCATAAAGGAAAGCCGCTGCGATGCCGGCGATGAACAGCGCCGCGATGCCGCCGAAAATCGCCGCCACCGTGGTCTCAGACTGTTCGTATCTGCGCCACTGCTTGTTCAACCGCGAGCTTTTGGAATCTGGATTTTCCATAGCGTCATCCTCGTCGGTGCGCTCATCACGTAAAAACGTTTGCGGAGCACCGCCGTTCCGAAGCGCCCGAAGCCAGATTGCGGCGATGCTTATGATGCGCCGCCGCATTGCGAGGGATCGGACGAACAAATTCCCGAATCGGGAGGAACGCGTGAACGGTCCGTTCCGTTGGTTTGATCAGATGCGACAAAGCGTCTGAGGCGATCCCAAATCACATGCGAAAAACCCTTGAGCCAAGGAGCCACGCCATGCGTCTTCTCCCAATCTTCGCTGCGGCCAGCTTCGGTCTGTTGGCGGCCACGGCAGCCAGCGCGCAGGGAACCAGCAGCCAGACCGGCACCGGCAATCCCAGTGGCGGGCAGAACATGGACACCTCGAACAGGGGCAATCCCAATGAACCGTCGGCTGGGCAGACCAGCGGCATGAGCTCCAAGGCTATGACCAAGAAGAAAAAGAAAGCCCGGAAGCATCACGCGATGTAGCCATCGCAGTTTTCGGCGCTGCGATATGTCCGCAATCGCAACGATGCCGCCGCCCATGTACGGCGGCACCGTCGCGGAACCCGCAGGAACTTCCATGTCCCAGATGACGTTTGCTCTCAAACGTTGAGAGACGGAGAACGATCATGAGCATGACGACAGGAATGGGCCGTTTCGGCGATACTTCGCCCGCCATTCACGGCCGCCACGATCTGATCGGCAGCGACCGGGTCGAAGGCACCAAGGTCTATCGCTCCGACGGCAAGAAGATCGGTGAGATCGAGCGGGTGATGCTCGATAAGTTCTCGGGCCAGATTGCTTACGCGGTGATGGGCTTCGGCGGCTTCCTGGGCCTGGGCGAGGATCACTATCCGATCCCGTGGCAGCGGCTGACCTACAACGAGAAGCTCGGCGGCTATGAGGTCAACATCACCGACGAGCAACTCAAGAACGCGCCGCACTATGCGACCGGCGAAGAGTGGAAGTGGGATCGCACGCAGGGCCAGCGCATCTACGACTATTACGGCGTGCCGCCGTATTGGCCGCTGATGTAATGCCGGCCAGCCGCTGTGCGCGGAAGCCCCGTGCCGCAAGGCGCGGGGCTTCGTGTTTCTAAGGTTTCGGGAATCGGGTGGCAACGCGCCGTGCCTGCGCCTACCTTTGCGCCATGGAACAGGCACATCATCATCTGTTCGAGACCGCGATCGGCCGTTGCGGCATCGCCTGGAATGGGCGGGGCATCTGCGCCACGCAGCTTCCGGAGAAGGACGACGCCATGACCGAGCGGCGGCTCGTTAAAAAATCCGGCAGCGTCGGCCCGGCCGATCCGCCGCCAGCGGTGCAGGCCCTGATCGTCGATATTCGGAATTATCTCGGCGGCCAGAGGGTCGATTTCTCAGCCGTTGCCGTCGACCTCAATGGCATCGACGAGCTTCGCCGCCGCATCTACGAGGCGCTGCGCGGTATCGAGTTTGGCCGCACCGTTACCTACGGCGAGCTCGCCCGCAGCATCGGCGCGACCGACTGGGAGGGCGCCCGCGACGTCGGCGCCGCGATGGGAAGCAACCGCATCCCGATCGTCATCCCATGCCACCGGGTCCTTGCCGCTGGCGGCAAGCTCGGAGGCTTCTCGGCATACGGCGGCACCAAGACCAAGCAAAAGCTTCTGGCGCTCGAGGGCGTTCGCTTCGAAGGCGAAGCGCCCACACCACGTCTACCGGGATTGTAGGGACGCTCTTCCGGCTTTCAGGCCGCGATCAGCTCCGGCTGCCGGATCGGCACCGAGAACAGGCAGGTGCCCGCGATGTTGCGGACCTGCACCTCGGCGCCGGCGGTTTCGCTGTCGCTGCATTCGAAATCGAGGGCGATCAGCTCCGCGAGCTCGCGGGCCTGTTCCGGCTGCGCGAAGTCACGGCCTTGATAATCGTAACGCACATGATTTTTGAACGAAACGTCGAAAAAAAAGCGCTTCATTTGTCACCTTCTTTTTGGACCCCCGGTTGCGTGACATTTCGCAACTCTGCGCACAGTCTAATTCGCTCACGTTTTCTGTACGTTTCGCGGATCGCTAGAAGTAGCGCGAAAAATTGCCAGCAAATTATCGCGAAAATTTTAGCAATCTCGATTGATTAACTTCGCATTTTCAAGACAATTCGGCCGCGAACCTTGCGGTCCTTGATGTCGCGGAGCGCGTCGGCGAACTGCTCCAGCGGATAGGCCTTGGTCGGCAGCGGCTTCAACTTGCCCTCGGCATGGAGCCGGTAGATGTCGGCGAAGGCGGCCTGCATGTCCTGCGGCCGGCGCTTGCGATAGTCGCTGACCTGCATGCCGCTGACCTCGATGTTCTTCACCAGAACGTAGTTCATCTTCAGCGACGGGATCCGGCCCGAGGCAAAGCCGATCACGATCAGCCGGCCGCACCAGGCGAGCGCGCGCACCGCGGCGTCGAAGATATCGCCGCCCAGCATGTCGACGACGATGTCGACGCCCTTCTTGCCGGTCAGCGCGAACACCTGCTGGCGCAGGCTCTCATGCAGATCGGGCACCGACAGATCGACGATGGCATCGGCGCCGGCGTCGCGAACGATGTCTTCCTTGCTCTTGCTGGAGACGGCGGCGAACACCTTGCCGCCGAACGCCTTGGCCAGTTGGATTGCGGCGAGACCCACGCCGCCGGTCGCGCCCAGCACCAGCACGGTTTCTCCCGGCGCGATCCGGCCGCGATCCTTCAGAGCGAAGTACGCGGTGTCGTAGACCAGCGCCATCGAGGCCGCTTCCTCGAACGGCAGGTTCGGCGGCAGCTTGATGCATTGGTTCTCCGGCATCACGCTGAACTCGGCGAAGCTCGAGGATTCCGCCATCAGCAGCGCGTGGTCGCCCGGCTTGAACCGCGTCACGCCCGCACCGACCGCGGTGACGATCCCGACCGGCAGCTTGCCCGGAATGAACGGCAGCGTCGGCTTGAACTGATAGGTGCCGCTCATCATCACGAGGTCGACGAAGTTCACGCTGACGGCGTGGACCTCGATCATCACCTCGCCGGCCTTGGGCTCGGGTTTGGGCATCTCGCCCAGCGCGGCCTTCTCGATGCCGCCAAACTCCCGGACCACCACGGCGCGCATGTCGTTCTCCGTTGATTAGACGTTTCGCCGGATTGAACCATCAATCGGCATGATGGCCAAACAGCAGCGTCAGGTTGATGCGATGGTTTTCGTAACCGGGCGCGAAGTCCGTGGCGCCGGAGCGGTGAAACAGACGGGATTCAAACAGCACCGCGCGGTTGTCGCGATAGGGCACGACGAGGCTCTCGCCGGCGTGCTGATCGAGGAACGCCGCAATCTCGGCCATGTCCGCATCGTAGCCATGCACTTGCCAAGCCGCCGGCGGCAGCACGCGGCACACCTCCAGCCCGCCGCCGTCGGGGTTGCGGTTGGCGCGGTCCGGCGTCACCCAGAAGTTGATGCTGATGGCGGCATCGTCGGCATGGGCCGCAACGGCAGACGCAGCTTTCAGGCCCTTGAACGCCCAGGCCTGGGTGAGCGGGTGCGGTCCGAGGAGTTCAGGCAGCGTGCCGCGAAGCTCGTCGACGATCTGAAGCAGCAGCGGGCAGGCCAGGCCGTCTTCGAGATAAGACGCAACGAAACCGCCGATGTGGCTGAAGTCGTGCCAGATGGTGCTTTCGAGCAGGTAGCGTTGGAGCGCGGCCAGACCCGCAGGCGTCAGCAGATCATCGAACGCCACCGCGCCGGCCTCGCGTTCGCGAAAGCGCGCGAGCAAGGCATCGCGGTCCGGGCGGGCATTGACGGCGCGGCCCGCGATCTCGGGCGCGCTGCTGATGTGGATCGCCGTGTTGTAGTCGTCGCCGAGCGCGTCGAGCTGCTCGCCGGACAGCGGCACGGCCTTGTCCGGGACGCCTTCCGCCACGGCTTCGTAATTGCGCGCCAACGTCTCGAAACGCAGGCGGTCCCGGCGGCGCGCCGCCAGATAACGGAACTGCTCGGCGTCGTGGATGAGCTTGTCGTGCACAGCCCAGGTCAGCGACTTGTTCGCGATGCCGGACCGATCCTCGCCGCGCCGCAGCTCATAGGTGCGCGCGAAATGATCGAGCGCACGGCTGCGGTCGCCCTCGGCGAGCCAGAGGAAGCCGAGCGCGCGATGGGCGTCGTAATGCCCGGGATCGATGGCGCAGACGCGAGCATAGCTCTGCAAGGCGTCGCGCGAGCGGCCGAGCGCCTGCAGCGCCGAGGCGCGATTGTAGTGCGCGGATGCGTATCGCGGTTCGGCCGCGATCGCCAAGTCGAACTGCGCGATGGCTTCGTCGTGGCGGCCATTCGCTGCGGCGATCACGCCGAGATTGTGGACGATGGCCGGATGGCTAGGCGCAAGCTCCAGTGCATCACGATAGGCGGCCTCGGCCTGATCGAGACGTCCGGCCTCGTGGTGCGCGACCGCATCAGCAACACGTTGCTCGAAGGGGCTCGCCATGACTGCCGCGGCGTCTGGGGTCAGACGCCGATCGACGCAGCGGCCAGCGTGTCCGTCTCCATGTCGGCATCCTTCACCGCGCCGATCAGTTCGGTGACCTTCTTGATGCCGCGCTCATCGCACCAGGCTTCGAGGTCGTCGATGATCTGAACCAGCGCCGTCGGATTGCGGAAGCCGGCGTAGCCGATGCCGACCGCGCTCGCCCCCGCCAGCATGTATTCGACCACGTCCTCGGCCTTGGTCACGCCGCCGATGCCGATAATCGGAATCTTCACCTGCTTGGCGACCTGATAGACCATCCGCAGCACGATCGGCTTGAGCGCCGGCGAAACCAGTCCGCCGAACTTGTTGCCGAGCGCCGGACGGAAGTTGTCGGTGCGGATCTTCAGCGACAGGAAGGTGTTGGCGATCGCCAGCGCGTCGGCGCCGGCGGCTTCGGCGGCGCGCGCGATCGAGACGATGTCGCCGGCGTTGGGCGACAGCTTCACCCACAGCGGCTTCTTGGTCTTGGCGCGGATCGCGGTGATGCAATCGCGGGTGTAGTCCTCGTGCATGGCAAAGTTGCCGCCCGTCTGATTGCGGGTCGGGCACGAGATGTTCGCCTCGATGACGTCGACATCGGGCACGCTCAGCTCTTCGGCAAGCGCGGCGAAATCCTCGATGTTGTCCGAGTTCACGCTCACCACCAGCGGCGGCTTGAACCTGGCGTATTCCGGCACGATGTGATCGACGAAGTATTCGATGCCTTTGCCCGGCAGGCCGATCGACTGGATGATGCCAGCCTCGGTCTCGGCCATGCGCGGCGTCGGATTGCCGAGCCGCGGCTCGCGGCAAATGGTCTTTGCCACCAGCGCACCGAGCCGGTTCAGGTCGATGACGTCGTTGTATTCCCAAGAAAAGGCGCCGGACGCTGGCTGAATCGGATTCTGCAGCGTGATGTCGCCGATCTTGACCGAGAGATCTACCATCCCACGGCCTCCTGAATGTTGAACACGGGACCGTCGCGGCAGACGCGGCGGAGCACCTTCTCGCCGTCGACCTCGAAGGTGCGCATGCAGACGTAGCAGGCGCCGATGCCGCAGACCATGATCTGCTCCATGGCGACCTGGCCCGGAATGTTGTGCTTCTTGCCGAGCCGCTGCATCAGCTTCAGCAGGCGGTTCGAGCCGCAGGTGAAGAACGCGTCGGCTTTGCCTTCGGCGATCAGGCCTTCGACGATCTTCTCGACGTTCTCGACCGCGCTGGTGTTGTCGGTGTCGAGCACCGTCAGGACCCGCGCGCCGAGGCCCGCGAACAGATCGCGCGACATCACCACGCCGGCGTGACGCGCGCTCAGGATCGCGGTGACGCCGACCTTCTGTTCGGCGGCAAGCTGCGACAGCGGCGCGAGAGTCGCGAGACCCACGCCGCGGCCCAACACCACGATGTTCTTCCAGGACGGCTCGAGCGTGAAGCCATGGCCGAGCGGGCCCGCGATGTTGAAGTCATCGCCGACGCCGAGCTTCGCCATGCCGAGGGTGCCGCGGCCTTCGGTCTTGTAGAGAAATTCGATCTGGCCGTTCGCCTTGTCGACGCGATACACGCTCATCGGCCGGCGCATCCAGACTTCGGCGCCGTCGGGCGACGGGCAGAGCAGATGAAACATCTGCCCGGCGTAAGCTCTCAGCGCGTGCGGATGGACCTTGAGGACGACGTGCTTGTACTCGTCGTTGACCGAGGCGTTCGACACCACGGTGCCGATGAACTCACCGGCCTTGCGTTCCGCATAGGGGTCCACGTCTCCGATCCGCAGAGCGGAATTCGTGTATTTGCCGGATGCCTCGAGCGCCATGTCGCCGCGTGATCTTGCTTGATTTACAGGGCTTCTAACTACCGCCTGTTCATAGGAGCAGGCTGCGATGCGAGTCAATTGGGCGTGGTGGCATCCCTGCTGCGACTTGCCTCGAAACGCACAGGCTGCGGCGTGACGCGGCCGGCCGCGATCCAATCCAGGATCGCCCGCTTGAGCATCTTGCCGTTGGGCGTCAGCGGAATCTCGTCGAGCCGCAGGAAATATTCCGGCATGTCGTATTTGGAGAGACCCGCGACATCGAGATGCGCGAGCAGCTCCGAGGGTGCGACATCGGCGCCGGGGCGCGTCACCACCGCGAGGCAGACCTTCTCGCCGAGCCGGGGATCCTTGATCGGGATCGCCGCGGCGCGCTGCACCGCCGGATGGCGTGTCGCCAGTTCCTCGACTCGCGCCGGATGGATGTTGTGGCCGCCGCGGATGATGATGTCCTTGCTGCGGCCGGCGATGCGGAGATAGCCCTGCGCGTCGATCGTGCCGAGGTCGCCGGTCATGAACCAGCCGTCCTTGTTGAAGGCGTCCTCGGTGGCCTTCTGGTCGTCGAAATAGCCGAGCATCAGGCTCGCGCCGCGGCCGCCGATCTCGCCGACCTCGCCGGGTCCCGCTTCGGTGTCGCGGTCGTCGGCCTTGAACACGCAAAGTTCGTAGCCGGGACAGGTCTTGCCCGAGGTTTCGACGATCAGCCGGGCGTCGTCGTCCGGCAGCGTGTACTGGTGCGAGCAGTTCTCGGTCATGCCGTAGCCGCTCTGCGGCTTGACGCCCTGCGCGATCAGGCCCGCCACCACCTCGCTCGGCACGGCCGAGCCGGAGATGCGGAAGCCTGTGAGCCTGCCGAGACCCTTCATGCCGCGCTTCTGCATTTCGCCGAGGAGATCGATGGCGTTCGGCGGCACGCCGATCAGGAAGCTCGTGTCGGTCTCGAGGATGCGGTCGGCGAGGCTCGCACCGCGCGGCAAATCCTGGATCACAAGCTCCGCCCCCGCGGCCAGCACGATCACCTGCGACGTGAAGCCGAGATTGTGGCTGAGCGGCGACAGCGAATAGACCACGGACGTGTTGTCGATGCTCCAGTCCTTGGCGAACTGGCGCGCGTTGGCGAGCAGCGTGTTGTCGGAGTGCATCACGCCTTTGGGCTTGCCGGTCGTGCCCGACGTGAAGGCGAGATAGACCACCTGGTTGGGATCGGCCTTGACCGGAACCACCGGGCCGTGCGCCGCAAGGCCCGGGAACAGCACCTGGCTCGTCTCGCTGAGCGGCTTGAGCCGATAGATCTGCTTCACCGTCTCGGCGGCTTTGATCGCCTCGATGAAGTCGCGCTTGTCGGCATCGGCGCCGTAGCCCTCCTGCCAGATGAATGCGGCGGCGCGGGTCCGCTGCATCAGCTCGACCACCTCGCCGACGGTGTGATCGCGATGCAACGACGGGCAGCAGATGGCTCCGCTCTTGGAGCAGGCCAGCAATGCAATGACGCTTTCGATCCGGCTCGGCAGCCAGACGCCGACGCGCTGGCCCGCCCGCACGCCGCGGCCGGCAAGGTCGGCGGCCAACGCATCGGTGGCGTCGAGCAGCTGGCGATAGGTCAGGCGGCGGAACCGGTCGCGAACCGCAAAGGAATCCGGCTTGTGCTCGGCGTTCCAGCGCACCAGTGAGTAGATCGTGTCGCCGCGCCAGAAGCCCTCGGACTCGTATTTCTTGATGAGTTCGGCCGACAGCCGCGTCAGGATCGTGTTCATGGGCCTTTATGCTGCGCGTGATCTTGGCCGAAACCGGTACCCAGTTTTAGGGACCCTGCGCAAGGTTTCGACGCAGCGGGACGCCATTCGCAAAAGGCTGAAGGTTTTCGGCGCGATCGAACGTGTCGGCGAGCGCAAGAAAACAGAGCGGCGGCCGGTCGGGCCGCTGTGAAGAAATCCGGCTGGGCTGTCTAGCGATCGTTGCCCTGGAAAGAGGGCGCGCCGGCCGATGCCAGACGCGAGGGCAGGTCCCGGCGGTCGATCTCATCGGCCTTGGCGTGAAGCTCGGTGGCCATCAGGCGGAGGCGTTCGGCGCTGCCCAGGTCAAAGCAGCTCCGGGCGATCCGGAGGCAGTTTTCAGCCTGGCGACGAAGGAAGTCAGAAGTGATCATGGATTTTAGACGTTCGGGCGACACAACAGGTTCATGTGCAAAAATGCACATCGCGCTATTTGGTTTCATTTGAAAACCCGCGTTCCGTGAAATTCCGGCTTTAAGTCAATCTGTTGATTTCAGGACACGAAATTTACAGCGAGAGTCTGCTTGACAGCTGAGAACGGATTGGGAATCTATTAGAACAAAACACGAACATAGAGGATTCCCATGGGCCCGGTCGCATCCCAGCCCATCCTGGCGCATCTCCGCGAAAAGATTGCGGAAATCGACCCGCACCTGAAGCCGGCGCTGCCCGAGGAGAACCGGGAGCTTCGGTTGCTCGATCCGGTCGACGCGGTCCTGGGCGGCGGACTCGCCTGTGGCGCGCTCCATGAGCTTGCTCCCGGCAAGCCGGGCCATCTCGCGGCGACAAGCGGCTTCGCCATGGCCGCCGCAGCCCGGGCCGGCGGCGAAGTGCTCTGGATCGCCACCGATTTCGCCATGAGCGAGGGCGGCGGACCTTATGGTCCCGGCCTCGACCTGTTCGGGCTCCCTTTGTCGCGGCTTCTGATGCTGCGGGTTCCTCGTCCCGCCGACGTGCTCCTCGCCATGGAGGACGCGCTCCGGTGCCGCGCGCTGGGCTGCGTCATCGCGGAACTGACCGGGGAGGGCACGGAGGCCGACCTCACGGCGACGCGCAGGCTTTCGCTCGCCGCCCGCGACGGCGTGAGCGACCGCGTGTCCGGCCTGGGCCTCCTGATCCGCCATCGCGCCACCGCCGAGCCGAGCGCTGCGGCGACCCGATGGGAGATCGCCACGGCGCCGAGCCTGCCCGACCGCCTGGGCGGTCTCGTCGGCGGCCTTGGCCGCACCCGTTTCGACCTTTCGCTTCGCAAAAACCGGCGCGGACCGTCCGGCCGGTGGATCATCGAGTGGAACCATCATGAGCGTGCCTTCCAATCAGCGGTACCTGTCGGTGTGGCTGCGCCGGCTTTCGACCGACCGCATCGCGCGGCTATTGCCCGCGCAGGGTAACGGACCGGCGCCCGACAGCCCGTATGTCGTCGTCGCCACCATCGAGCAGGCCCAGCGCATCGTCGCGCTGAACGACGCCGCAGCCCGGCTGCGGCTGAAGACCGACATGCCGCTCGCCGACGCACGTGCGATGTATCCGTCATTGCCGGTGTTCGAGGCGGATTTCGAAGCCGACCGCAAGCTGCTCGAAGCCGTCGCCGACTGGTGCGACCGCTACACGCCGCTGGTCGGTCTCGATTCGCCGGATGGATTGTTCCTCGACATCACCGGCTGCGCGCATCTGTTCAAGGGCGAGGCGGCGCTGGCGCGCGACCTCCTGATGCGGCTTCGCCGGCAGGGCTTTGCGGCGCGCGTTGCCGTCGCGGACACGCCCGGCGCCGCCTGGGCGGTGGCGCGTTATGGCGAACAGGGCATCGTGCCGAAGGCTGAGACCGAGGCGGCGGTGCTGCCGCTGCCGATCGCGGCGCTGCGCATCGACGCCGGCACCGTCGCGGACCTCAAGACGTCCGGTCTCGTTCGCATTGCCGATCTCGCCTGCCGGCCGCGCGCGCCGTTTGCGGCGCGCTTCGGCAAGGGATTGCTGCTGCGGCTCGATCAGGCGCTCGGCCGCGCCGAAGAGTCGATTCGGCCGCGGCTGCCGGTGCCGGCCGCGATGGCCGAGCAGCGCTTTGCCGATCCGATCGCGCGCGAGGAGGATGTGCTCGGCACCGTCGAATATCTGGCGCGGCAGCTCGCCACCATTCTGGAGCGGCGCGGCGAAGGCGGCCGGCTGTTTCAATTGGTGCTGTTCCGCGCCGACGGCAAGGTGCACCGGCTCGAACTCGGCACCGGCGCGCCCCTGCGCGATCCGGCGCGGGTGCGCAGGCTGTTCACGGAGCGGCTCGCGGCGCTCGGCGATGCCTGCGATCCGGGCTTCGGCTACGACATGGTGCGGCTGTCCACGCTCACGGCCGAGCGCTGCGATCCGGTGCAATCGGGGCTCGCGTCCGCCGACGATCGCGAGGAGATCGCGCATCTGGTCGACCGGCTCGGCGCGCGCTTTGGGCTGCGCCGCATCACGCGGCTCGTGCCGCAGGACACGCACATTCCGGAATATGCGGTGGCCGCGGTGCCGGCGCATGCGCCGGCGTCGTTCCATGTTCCGAAGACGAGCGGTGACGACTGGCCGCAGGATTCTGTCGCGCCCACGCGCCCTGTCCGGCTCTTCGAATGGCCGGAACGCATCGAGGCCGTGGCCCAGGTGCCGGACGGCCCGCCGGCCCGCTTCGACTGGCGGCACGTCACCCATCATGTCGTGAAGGTGGAAGGCCCCGAGCGCATCGCGATGGAGTGGTGGCGAGATGACCGCGGCAACAAGCTGACGCGCGATTATTTCCGGGTCGAAAGCGATGACGGCATGCGCGCCTGGCTCTACCGCGAGGGGCTTTTTGGCGAGGTGAAGTCCCCGAAATGGTTCCTGCACGGATTGTTCGCGTGAGTGTCTCCGATGTCTGCGTATGCCGAGTTGGCCGTCACCACCAATTTCTCTTTTTTGCGCGGCGCGTCCGATCCCGAAGAGCTGGTCTTCGAGGCGAAAAGGCTGGGACATGCCGGCATCGGCATTGCGGACCGCAACAGCGTCGCAGGAGTCGTCCGCGCGCTGACGCAAATCAGGGCTTTCGTCGATGACGAGAAGGAGGCTTGGGACAATGCGGCCAGGAAAGACCTTCCTGAGGAATTCAAGCCAACCCCGTTCAAATTGGCTGTTGGAACGAGACTGGTCTTCGCCGATGACACGCCCGACATCCTCGCCTATCCGCGAGACCGCGCGGCATGGGGTCGGCTCACGCGATTGCTTTCGGCGGGCAAGCGGCGCGCCGAAAAAGGCTGCTGCACGCTCTGGCTACCGGATCTTCTGGATCATATTGAAGGCCTCAATCTCATTGTCGTGCCGCCGCCGCGAATCCATGCCGAGCGGCTTGGCGCGCTTCTCGCTCAACTGAAGGAAGCTGCGCCGCGCTCGGTATGGCTCGCGGCCGGCATGCTTTATCGCGGCGATGATGTGCGCCGTCTTGAGCGTCTGGCCAGTATCGCCGACAGCACTTTCGTCCCGCTGATCGCCATCAACGACGTGCTCTACCATGCGGCCGAGCGCAGGTCTTTGCAGGACGTGGTGACCTGCATTCGCGAGCATCTGACCTTAGAAGAGGCGGGCCGCCGGCTTGAAGCCAATGCGGAACGTCATCTGAAAACACCGGATGAAATGGCGCGCATGTTTCGCCGCGTGCCGAAGGCCATTCGCGAAACGCAGCGCTTTCTCAGCCGCTGCAACTTCTCGCTCGAAGAATTGCGCGCGACCGAATACGCCGACGAGACCCGGCAGGGCTATGCCACTCCGCAGGAGGCGCTTGTCGCTTTCGCCGAAGCCGGGCTGAAGCGCCGTTATGGCGATCAGGTGCCCGAAAAAGTCCGCCACGCCCTCAGCGAAGAGCTTCGGCTGATCGGCGAGCTCAAATACGCGCCGTTCTTTCTCACTGTGGATGAGATCGTCAAATTTGCCCGATCCTTGCCGGACCCCATTCTCTGCCAGGGCCGCGGCTCAGCGGCCAATTCGGTGATCTGTTTCTGTCTGGGCATTACCGATGTCGAGCCGACCAAGATTGATCTCTTGTTCGAGCGCTTCGTTTCGGCGGAGCGGCGAGAGCCGCCTGACATCGACGTCGATTTCGAGCATGAGCGCCGCGAAGAGGTCATCCAGCACATCTACGAGAAATACGGCCGCGAGCGGGCCGGTCTCGCCGCGACGGTGATCTGCTATCGCGGCCGCAGCGCCATCCGCGAGGTGGGAAAGGTGTTCGGGCTTTCGGCAGACACCATCGCGGCGCTCGCCAAGACCTTGTGGGGCTGGTCGTCGAGCGGCGTTTCCGAACAGGAGGCGCGGCGCTCCGGGCTCGATCCTTCCGATCCGCGCTTGAAGCAGGCGATGCAACTCGCGGAGGAGCTGATCGGCGCGCCGCGCCATCTTTCCCAGCACGTCGGCGGCTTCGTCATCACCCGTTCGCGGCTCGACGAGGTCGTGCCGATCGAGAATGCGGCGATGGATGACCGCACCGTGATCGAATGGGAGAAGGATGATCTCGAAGCGATTGGCCTGCTCAAGGTCGATGTGCTGGCGCTCGGCATGCTGTCATGTCTCAAGCGCTCCTTCGATTTTCTCAAATCGCACTACGACGAGCCGCGCGATCTTTCCATGCAAGACGAAGACGGTGCGACATACCGGATGATTCAACGTGCCGACACCATCGGCGTGTTTCAGATCGAAAGCCGCGCCCAGATGTCGATGCTGCCGCGGCTCAAACCCAAGGAATTCTACGATTTGGTGATCGAAGTTGCGATCGTCCGGCCCGGCCCGATCCAGGGCAACATGGTGCATCCTTATCTGCGCCGGCGCGAAGGCTTGGATCCGATTGTCTATCCGTCCCCGGAGCTGGAAAATATTTTGCGAAAAACGCTGGGCGTGCCGTTGTTCCAGGAGCACGCCATGCGGATTGCCATTGTCGGCGCGGGATTCGAGCCCGGCGAAGCCGACCGTCTGCGGCGCGCGATGGCCACATTCAAGCGCGTGGGCACCATCGACCGCTTTCGTAACAAGTTCATCGATGGGATGGTCGTACGCGGTTACGACAAAGCCTTTGCAGCCAACTGCTGGCAGCAGATCGAAGGTTTCGGCAGCTACGGATTTCCGGAGAGCCACGCGGCAAGCTTTGCCAACCTCGTCTACGCGTCGGCCTGGGTCAAATGCCATTACCCCGATGTGTTTGCCGCGGCGATTCTCAACAGCCAGCCGATGGGGTTCTATGCCACGGCGCAGTTGGTGCGCGATGCGCAGGAGCATGGCGTTGAAGCGCGTCCGCCGGACGTCAATCACTCGAACTGGGATTGCACTCTCGAAGACCGGCCCCAAGGCACGCTCCATGCGCGCCATACCTCGATGGCTGACGATCTCCGGACCCGCTACGCGCTTCGTCTGGGCTTTCGGCAGATCGATGGATTTTCCGAGGAATGGGGCAAGACCATCGAGCAAGTCCGCCGCGAAGGCTTCGACTCCGTTCGCGATCTCTGGCTGCGGACTGGCCTGCCGCCGAAGGCGCTGGAACGGCTGGCCCATGCCGATGCCTTCCGCTCGCTCGGGCTCACGCGGCGCGATGCGTTATGGGCCGTGAAGGCGCTACGCCGCGCGGGCGACAAGGACGACCTGCCGCTGTTCGCGCAGGCGGCAATGCCGGAGCGGGAGCCCGACGCGCATCTGCCGTCCATGCCGCCGGGTCAGCAGGTGATCGAGGACTATCGTCATCTGCATCTGTCGCTCAGCGCGCATCCGGTGTCGTTCTTTCGCGCCGATCTCGATGCGCAAGGCATCGTGCCGCACGGCCGGTTGCCGGAAATTCCCAATGGTCACCGCGTCACGATTGCGGGTCTCGTGCTGGTTCGTCAGCGCCCTGGCGTCGGCAATGCGATTTTCATGACGCTGGAAGACGAAACCGGCATCGCCAACACGATTCTTTGGCCGCGCACCTTCGAGCGCTTTCGTCCGATCGTCATGGGCTCGCGGCTGATCGGCGTGAGCGGTCTCGTGCAAAACGAAAAGAGCGTCATTCACATTGTCGGCGAAAGCTTCATTGATCTTTCGCCTTTGCTGCTTCGCCTGTCCGAAGAAGCGCAACTCATCGATCCGACCTTGCCGGTCGACGAGGTCAAGCGTCCGGTGCAGGGATCGTGGCGGCATCCGCGCCAAACATTGTCGCCGGCAGACATGGCGCGTGCCGACAATCCGGATCGCTTCCGTCATCCGCGCTCGGGCGATTCCTTCGTGCGGCTTGCCAAGAACAAGCCTGCGCTGGAGCACATGGCCGCAGTCGAGCATGCGGCCAAGGTCATGCCCAAGGGCCGGAATTTTCACTAAGCATCGTGAGCTGCGTCGATGGCTCAACCGCCGAATTTTTCGCTTTGCATTCCCGCAAATCACGAGTAGACGCGATTCTGCCTTGCTCGTTGAGGGCGTCTTCTAGGGACGTCTGGTTGGCGGAGCAGGGTGTGGCGCCTGCAGGCGTGGTTCGTACCCATGTCCCAGGGTGTTCCGCCATCGACCGCCCCCGCTAAAGAGGGGGCCGCCCGCAAGGGCAGGGTGTCCGGATGAAGGGTCATGGCAACATGGCCTGGATAAGGGTCCGTCCCTCCGGGGTGCACTCTTTCGATGGCCGCGCAAAAAATCGCCGCGGTGGAGCGCCGGAAGGCGTGCGTGCCGCAAGGCACGCGGGCACCCCTCGCAAGGGTGCTCAACGTAGGCGTGGCGCTGACCGGCGCTCCGCTCCCTCACTCATGTGAGGGACAAAGAAGGATAGAGGCGCTGGCCCCGCGCCTGCTTTGAAGGGGGTGATGAATCACGCCTGCATGGATGTTGAAGCGATGCACGCAAGCGCGGGCTGTTTGACAATTGAATCAGGATTTCGCCGCCCCCAACCCAAGGCGGTGTCATTGCCGGGCTTGACCCGGCAATCCATGAGCGGCCGCGGCAAAGGCAGTCGTAAGAGTGTGCGTCGTTGCGTCACCGTATGGACCCCCGCGTCGAGCGCGGGGGTGACGACCACCCTTGTTGATGGAGGCGCTATAGCCCGCACTTGCCTGGGGGCAACGACCACCTTCATTGATGAAGACGCGCTCGACCGTGCTGCAAACTCACGTTCCCGGCTTCAGCACATCGGCCGCCCAGTTCCACATGAAGTTGGTGCCGATGGTCACGTTGTCCACCTGGCAGTGATGGAAGCCGCCTTCCTCGCGGGTGAACACCTTCAGAAGCTTCTGCTTCGAACCGACCGCGTCGAAGCACTTCTGCGCGACCGCGAGCGGGATCTGCTCGTCGCCTTCGCCATGCACCAGCAGGAACGGGCAACGCATCTTTTGCACGATGCCGTCGAGCCGGAAGCCCTCGAGGATTTTCATCGCCGCGTCGCGGGTCTTGACGCCGAACACCCACATCAGATGCTCCGGCGGCACCGACAGCGACGGCAGCTTGCCGGAATCGAGAAGCTCGAAGCGGTGCCGCCACGTCTCGTAATAGTCCCACTGCGCGCCCCAGGCGATGCAGCAGGCGTAGCGCGGCTCCAGCGAGGCCGCGCGCGGCGCGTAGTAACCGCCGAGCGAAATCGCCATCACGCCGATTCGTTTCGGATCGACCTCCTTGCGGCTCGCCAGATACTCGTAAGCCGCAGTGCCGTATTTCTCCGTCTCGGCAATCAGCGGCAGATTGCGGAAGCGCACACTCTCGCCGTTGCCCGGGCCATCGACGATCAAACAGGCGATGCCGCGCGCCGCAAGCTCCGGCACGCCCTTGAAGTATTGAATCTCCTTGGTGATGTCGAAACCGTCGAAGAACACCATCGCAGGTGCGGGCTTGCCGCCCGCCGCCTCCGGCGCCGGATGCACGAACAGCGCCGGCAGGGTCTTGTCGCCATACGGCACCTCGACCGATTCGATCCGTGGCCGATTCAGCATCGTGGCGCCGTCGGCAAACGACTTCACGGCCTTCTTGTAGATCGCGGCCGAGCGTGGCCCGTGCTGCAGGAAGCGCTCGCCGATCTGATAGTAGTGCGCCGCGCGCATCAGGCATCCGGCGGCGGTGAGCTTGTGTCCCTTCTTCTCGGCGTCGCGGCCACGCGCCTCGACGATGTCGCCCATGCGGGCCCATTCCTCGAGCCACGCATTGTCGTCGCCGACCTTGTCCTTCAGCGCGCGGCCGATGCGGTTGATCTCGTCGATCTCCGCGCCGCCCGACGGCGCCGCCGACAGACACAGCAGCAGGCCCATCGACCAGCGGTAGTTGGTGGGGAAATAGATGAAGGCCGGATCGTTGGCTCGGTCGGTCACGTTTCCTCGCAAGGCTGTTGGTTGTTCTGTCATGCGGCACTCCCGCATTTTAAGCCCAGCTTGATTTCGGTTCGTGCTAGCGTCAACCCAACAAAGCCCAAGGAAGAACAACCATGCTCGACAAGTCCGATACGGCGAAGAATTCCGCCGCGCGCCATTCCGCGCCGCGACTCGATCTGCAGCAGCACCTCGCCGATCTCGAAGCCGCAGGGCTGCTGACGCGGATCGACCGGCCGATCAACAAGGACACCGAGCTCGGACCGCTGGTGCGCTGGCAGTTCATCGGTGGCGTGCCGGAGGAGCAGCGCCGCGCGTTTCTGTTCACGAACGTCATCGACAGCAAAGGCCGGCGCTACGACATGCCGGTGGTGGTCGGCGCTCTCGCGGCGTCGCCTGAGATTTATGCCCGCGGCATGGGACGTCCGGTCGCGGAGATCGGCGAAGCCTGGATGGAGGCGATCGCACATCCGATCCCCCCGGTGCTCACCAACGACGCCCCATGCCAAGAGGTCGTCATCACGGGTGATACGCTGCGCACCGAAGGCGTGAAATTCCTGCCGGTGCCGGTGTCGACGCCGGGCTTCGACGCCGCGCCCTACCTCACGGCGACGCTCTGCGTCACGCGCGATCCGGACAGCAAGGTGCAGAACTTCGGCATGTATCGGGTCGGCCTCAAGGCGGCCGACCGCATGGCGGCGCGCATGGTGGCGCGCGAGGCAACCGGCGCCGGTGGCTTTCTGCATTGGCTGAAGTATCGCGAGCGCAAGCAGAAGATGCCGATCGCGGTCGTCATCGGCGCGGCGCCGATCGTGATGTTCACCGGTCCGCAGAAGCTCGCCGTCGACATGGATGAGATGGCGGTGGCGGGCGGCGCGGTTGGCCAGGCGATCCGCATGACGCGGTGCCGCACCGTCGACCTTGAGGTGCCGGCGGATTCCGAGATCGTCATCGAGGGCCTGATCGATCCTGACGTGCTCGAGCCCGAGGCGCCGTTCGGCGAGAGCAACGGCTATGTGGCGCTCGAAGCCTACAACATGCCGATCGAAGTGACGGCGATTACCCACAAGAAGAAGCCGGTCTTCACCCAGATCATCAGCCAGGTGACGCCTTCCGAATCGAGCGTCATCAAGAAGGTCGCCTACGAGCCGCTGTTCCTCGCGCACCTGAAGACCAATCTCGGCATCAAGGGCATCCGCCGCGTCGTGATGCATGAGCGGCTGACGAACCTGCGGCCGGTGATCTTTTTGCAGTTCGCCGCCGGTGCGCCGCGCACCGAGGTGTGGCGCGGCCTGCAGGGCGCCTCCACGCTGCAGTCGAACTGCGGCAAGATCGTCATCGCGGTGAGCGAGGACATCGACCCGAGCAGCATGGACGCGGTGCTGTGGTCGCTCGCCTATCGCACCAACCCGATCGAGGACATGCACATCGTGCCCAACCGCGGCGGTGTGCAGGGCGCGCAGTACTCGGGCAACAAGACCGACTCAGGGCTTCTGGTCGACGCCACGCGCAAGCGCGCCATGCCGCCGCTCGCGCTGCCGACCAAGCCCTACATGGAGCATGCCCGCGCGTTGTGGGAGGAACTCGGCCTGCCGCCGCTCAACGTGCAGGCGCCATGGCACGGCTACACGCTCGACGATTGGACTGACACCTGGGAGACTTACGCGCGCCGCACCACGGCGGGCGATTGGGAGGAGACCGGCCGCGAAACGCTGAAGCGCCAGCGCCGCGGGCTCCTGCCCGAGACGCCCACGCGGCCCGGCCAGGCCAAAGACGAGTAAGATTCCGAAAGCACAGACCTTAAGTCAGAGAGCGAGCATCAGACATGGCCCGCGTGCCTTACCTCGATCAATCCGACCTGCCGCCGGAGCACCAGGACATCCTGTCGCGGCCGATCGCGCTCAACCGCGCCATGGCCAACAGTCCGAACGCGGCGCGGGCCATGACCGGGCTTGCGACGTACATCCGCCACAAGAGCAAGCTCGATCCGCGGCTGCGCGAGCTCGCGATCCTGCAGGTGGGGTATCTGGCGAAATCGCCCTACGAATACTCGCACCACGTCAAGCTCGGCCGCGAGTTCGGCGTCTCCGATGATGATATCCGTGCCATTGGCGAAGAAACCGCGGGCCGTCCGACCAAGCTCGATCCACTCGCCAAGACGGTGCTGCGCGCGGCACGCGAGATGACCAACGATCTCGCCATGTCGGATGAGACCTTCGCGACGCTGGAAAAGGCGCTTGGCCGCGAGAATGTCATCGATCTGACGCTGGCGATTGCGTTCTACAACGCCGTGGTGCGTCTGCTCGGCACATTGCAGATCGATGTGGAGCCGGAATACCAGACATACCTCGAACAGCATCCGCTGCCGCGATAACATCCGGTCGGCCGCGTCTTCGGATTGGAGGCAAGAATGTTCCTGCGCAACGGTTGGTACTCGGCGATCTGGTCTCACGAGCTGACCGACAAGCCGGTCGGCAAGACCTTCCTCAACGAGAAGGTCGTGCTGTTCCGGAACGACCGCGGCGAAGTCGGCGCCCTCGAAGACTGCTGCTGCCATCGCGCCGCGCCGCTGTCGCTCGGCGAGGTTTTGGGCGCGAACCTTGCCTGCGGCTATCACGGTCTGAAGTTCGACGTGAACGGCAAGTGCGTCGAGGTGCCGGGGCAGACGGACGTGCCATCCGGCGCCAAGGTGCGCAGCTATCCGGTGCACGAGAAGAACAAGGTGGTCTGGATCTGGATGGGCGATCCGGACAAGGCCGACACATCGAAGGTTCCGGACATGCCGTGGCTGTCCGATCCGAAGTGGGCGACGACGCCGGGCAATCTCTATGTGAAATCGAACTACCAGTTCATCATCGACAATCTGCTCGATCTCACTCACGTCAGCTACGTGCACCGGAAGACGCTGGCGGGCGATCCGCGCGAGGCGACGACGCCGACCAAGACCGAGCGCCTGAACGACGGCGTCCGCGTCGGCCGCTGGATGATCGATTTCGTGCCGCCGCCGCTGTTCGCCAAGGCCGGCAATTTCACCGGCAAGGTCGACCGCTGGCAGCACGCCACCTGGCATCCGCCGGGCATCGTCTATCTCGATGTCGGCTGCGCCAAGACCGGCACCGGCGCGCCGGAGGGCGACCGCAGCCAGGGCATCTCGATCTGGTCGAGCCACCTGATCACCCCGGAGACCGAGCATTCCAGCCACTACATGTTCTGCTTCGCCCGCGACTTCAGCCTCGACGACCAGCAGATGTCGAAGCTGCTGTTCGACGGCTCGAAGGCGACGTTCATGGAGGACGTGGAGTTCCTGGAGGCCGTGCAGACCAACCGGACCGGCGGCACGCTCGATGGTCTGGTGCACGTCACGGCGGACGCCGCGCAGCTTCAGGCGCGACGCATGCTGAACGCGATGATCGGCGCCGAGCAGCAGGCTTAAAAGCGCTCGGCGAATTCACAATGCGTCAGCTGCCGCGATGACAGGCGGCAACGCAGGGAGGCGATGATGCGGATGGGCGTTTGGGCTCTGGCCATTTTCGCTGCGCTGACGCTGCCCGCGCAGGCGCAGCAATATCCCGCACGTCAGGTCACCATTTATGTGCCGTTCACCGCCGGTGGCGGCTCGGACCTCCTGGCGCGCCTCGTGGCGCAGAAGCTCGAAGAGCGCCTCGGCAAGCCGTTCATCATCGAGAACCGTCCTGGCGCCAGCACCACGCTCGCCGCGATGCAGGTGGTGCGTGCTGCGCCCGACGGCTACACGCTGATGCAGGGTACGAGCTCGACCATGGCCATCAACGTGACCATGAGCAAGAAATTGCCCTATGAGCCGTTGAAGGATCTTGTGCCGGTGGCGCTGCTGTCGTCGTCGCCGTTCTTCCTGGTGGTTGCCGCCAATTCGCCGTTCAAGTCGGTGGCCGACATCATCGCTGCCGCCAAGGCGAAGCCGAACAGTCTGAATTACGGCTCCGGCGGCCCGGGCTCGATGCATCATCTCAGCACCGAGCTGCTGCAAAGCCTCGCCGGGATTCACATGACGCACGTGCCCTACAAGGGGACGCCGCCGGCGATGAACGATCTGATCGCGGGCCAGATCCAGCTCCTGTTCGGCGACACCACCTCGACTTTGCCGTTCATCCAGCAGGGCACGGTCCGTGGTATCGCGGTGACCACGGCCAAACGGAGCCCCGCTGCGCCGGATATCCCGACGGTGGCGGAAACCGTGCCGGGCTTCGAGTCCGCGTCCTGGCAGATGCTGCTCGCGCCGGGCGCGACGCCGCCCGCAATCGTCAACCAGCTTAACCGCGAGGTTCACGCCATCTTCAGCGATCCTGCGGTGATCCAGGAGCTGGAACGGCGCGGCATCGGTCCGGCGCTGACCGGCACGCCCGACGAAGTCTCGGCTTTCGTCAAGAAGGAGATCGTCCGCTGGGGCGATGTGGTCCGCAGGGCGGGCCTCGCGGGCAGCCAATAAGCCCGAAAACCCAGAAGCCCGAAAACCCAGGAGTTTGAACCTTTTCGGCCTTGTCTCCGACCAATGACCGGAGCCGTCCGCAGTCTGGATCGGCGCCTTTGGCTCGGAGATTTCCCATGTCACGCCGGTGGATGGCGGTGATGGCCGCGTCGGTTCTTTTGACGGCAGCCAGCCAGGTGGTGCGCGCCGAGGAGACCAAGGCACAGCCCAAGCCGGACGAGGCGTTCGCCAACAAGCTTTATGCGACCGATGTCACCCAGCAGAAGAAAACCTTCGCCTGCTTCGTGCGCGAATACGATCGCAACCATCTCGCCAGGCATCACGCGCAGAAGGTCACAGCAATGAAGCTGCTGGTCACTGCCGAGCGGGATCCGGAGGACGGCGTCCTCAATCATTCGTTCTCGCTCGGGGTGAAGCTTCGCAACCGGCCGGAGAATTTCTCCTCAGGCGGCGGCTGCGGTCACGCCAAGATGTCTGAAGGCGAGAACGGCCAGGAGCATCTCGGCTGTAACGTCGATTGTGAAGGCGGCGGCGTCGATGTGGAACTCAGTGCCGATGCGAAATCCACGATCGTCCGGGTCGGTTCGGTCCGCATCTGGAACTACAAGAAGCCCAGTGAGGAGGGATTTTATTTGGAGGGCGGCGCCGACGATCGCGTGTTCCGTCTTGATCGCGCGCCGCTGGAGATGTGTAAGTCTCTGGCGGAAGACCGTGACGAGCTTGCTGAGATGATGGCGCAAGCGAAGAAACGGGTGAGTGCGGTCCGATAGTTCAAGATCAGGGGGCGAGCGGATGGACAGGCGTGGAATACTGGCGGCGGTGACGGCGGCCGCGGGTGGGCTCTTTGCCGTAAGCGCGAAACCCGCTGATGCTGCAGCAACGACCACGCCAGACAAGTCGAAGGTTGTCTACCACCTGACCGATCTCGATAAGGTCGGCTTCGTGCTCGGCAACATCAAGAACCATTATGAAGGCGCCGGCGGTCACGCCAATGTCACGATAGCGCTGGTGGTGCACGGGCCGGCGCTGAAGGGCTTTCAACTCGCCACGGCAAGTCCCGAATCCATCAAGCGCATTGCGGACTTCTCCCGCCTGGGCCTGCAGCTCACCGCCTGCAACAACACCATGAAGGCGCAGGAGGTGACGCTGAAGGATTTGATTCCGGGCTTTGTGGTCGCGGAGGCCGGTGGCGTGGTGCGCATAGCGGAACTGCAATCGCAGGGTTACGTCTATCTGCGGCCTTGAGGCGATCCCCAGCTTGAGCCTGCCGCGGTGATGTCCGACACTCCCTGCGACTGCTAGGGAGATCGCAAAAATGATGGAAGGCTTCACCCGCACCGAGATCAAGACCAGTGGCGCGAAAATCGTCACGGTGCATGGCGGCAAGGGCCCGCCGCTGCTGTTGATGCACGGCAATCCTTTTACGCATCTGTCCTGGCACAAGATCGCGCCGCGGCTCGCCGAGAAATTTACCGTGGTCGCGACCGATCTGCGCGGCTATGGCGACAGCGAGAAGCCGCCGGGCGGCGAGGATCACTCCGGCTATTCGTTCCGCACCATGGCACAGGACCAGGTCGAGGTGATGGCCTCGCTGGGCTTCAACAAGTTCATGGCCGCCGGTCATGACCGCGGCGCCCGCGTGCTGCACCGCATGGCGCTCGATCACCCGGACAAGGTCCAGCGCGCCGCGATCCTCGACATCATCCCGCAGCACAATCTCTACACGCACATGACCCGGGAATGGGCCAAGGCGTCCTATCACTGGCTGTTCATGATCCAGCCGGAGCCGTTGCCCGAACGGTTGATGAGTGCCGATCCGGATTTCTTCATCACCACCAAGCTCTCCAAGAGCAAGGCCGGCCTGAGCTTCTTCGGCAAAGAGGCGCTGGAAGAGTACAAGCGCTGCTTCCGCAATCCCGCGACCGTGCACGCGATGTGCGAGGACTACCGCGCGACGTACGGCGTGGATTTCGAGATGGACAAGATCGACTTCGCGGCGGGCCGCAAGATGACCTGCCCCGCGTTGATCCTCTGGGGGGCGACCGGCGCCGTCGGCCGCAATCACAAGCCGGCCGAGGTCTGGAAGGATTACGCCACGGACATCCGTGGCACCGCGGCCTTGCCTTGCGGCCACTACTTGGCGGAGGAGGCTCCCGAAGAGACCTATCGTGCATTGCGGGAGTTTTTCCTGTCGAAATAGCTTCGCGATTGTGGTGGGGTGGCTTCGTCGAAAACGAAGGCATCCTCCGTGACCAGCTCCCGTCCTTGGTACAAGGTTCTCTACATCCAGGTTCTGATCGCGATCGCCATCGGCATCGCGATCGGTCATTACTTTCCGAAGACCGGCGTGGCGATGAAGCCGCTCGGCGATGGCTTCATCGCGCTGATCAAGATGATGATCGCGCCGGTGATCTTCTGCACCGTGGTGCACGGCATCGGCTCGATGAGCGACCTCAAGAAGGTCGGCCGTATCGGCATCAAAACGCTGTTCTACTTCGAGGCAGTGTCGACGCTGGCGCTGGCGATCGGGCTCCTGGTCGGCGAGGTGCTGCAACCCGGCAAGGGCTTCAATATCGACCCGTCGACCCTCGATCCCAAGGCGGTGGCAAGCTACGTCGCCCGCGCCAAGGAGGAGGGCATCGTCGCGCATTTGATGGGGATCATCCCGGACAGCTTCTTCGGCGCGCTGGCGCGCGGCGATCTGCTTCAGGTGCTGCTGGTGTCCATCCTGTCGGGCTTGGTCATCGCGCGCCTGGGCGAGGTCGGCCAGAAGATCAATGCCGCGATCGACGCAGCCGCCAAACTGTTCTTTGGCATCATCGGGATGATCGTGCGCGTCGCGCCGATCGGCGCCTTCGGCGCCATGGCTTTCACCATCGGCGCCTATGGCATCGGCTCGCTCGCCAATCTCGCGGCGCTGATCGCGACCTTCTATCTGACCAGCATCCTGTTCGTGCTGGTGGTGCTCGGCACCATTGCGCATTTTGCCGGCTTCTCGATCCTGCGGTTCATCGCCTACATCAAGGATGAATTGCTGATCGTGCTCGGCACGTCGTCTTCGGAAACCGTGCTGCCGCACATGATCCAAAAGATGGAGCATCTCGGCGCCTCGAAGTCGGTGGTGGGACTGGTGATTCCCACGGGCTACAGCTTCAACCTCGACGGCACCAACATCTACATGACGCTTGCGACGCTGTTCCTGGCGCAGGCCACCAACACGCCGCTGACGCTCGGCCAGGAGATGGGCATCCTGGCGATCGCCATGATCACGTCGAAGGGCGCTTCAGGCGTCACCGGCGCGGGGTTCGTGACGCTCGCCGCGACGCTCGCGGTCATTCCGGACATTCCGGTTCAGTCGATCGCGATCCTGCTCGGGATCGACAAATTCATGAGCGAATGCCGCGCGCTCACCAACCTGGTCGGCAATGGCGTTGCCACCGTGGTCATGAGCCGCTGGGAGGGCGAACTCGACGCCAAGGCGCTGCATGAGACCATGGCGCATCCGCTTCGGGTCGGCGAAGAGCTGGAAGCGCAGTCGGTTTGATCGGTGCCGTCATTCCGGGGCGCGCCGAAAGGCGCGAACCCGGAATCCACTACGATCGGGACTGCGTGCTTGTCTGGATTCCGGGTTTGCGCTTACGCGCGCCCCGGAATAACAGCGGCTACGACGCGATCGTTGCCGGCGCGGCCAGGAAATTCTTGATCGCGTACCAGAGCAGGTGCCGGTTCTTGCCATAGCCGATGCTATGAGAGGTGTTCGGCAGGATCACGAACTGCCGGTCGCCGTTCGGCAGTTGCGCGTAAAAGTCCAGCAGGTCCTCATTGGTCGAGTTGCCGTCCCATTCGCCGCGGATCATCAGCACCGGTGCGGGCACCTTTTTCGGGTCGACCAGCGGCAGGTTTGCCGCCATGTCGAGATAGGTGCCGGTCGGAATCGTATTGCCGAACTTCATTTCCATCGCGATGATCGCGTCGGGCACACCCGGATCGGTCGAGCCGGGATGGCCGTCGCGGGTGAAGATCGAGCGGATCATCTCGGCATCGCGTTTTCGTCGCGGATTGGCGCGATACTCATCGATCCGTTTTCTGCGCCGCGCGATCTCATCGGCGCCGGTGCCCTTGTAGGTGAAGGCCGAAAGAATCAGCCGCTCGACATGCTCAGGTTTGGCCTGCGCAAAGGCGCCAGCCCGGATCGCGCCTGACGACGTGCCGTACATATGCATCTTGCTGATGCCGGTCTCCTTCTGGATCACCGGCATCGCGGCTTTGAGGTCCTCGACGCCGCTTGCGATGTCCGAATTGTTGCCGGAGCTGCCAGAATAACCGTAGCCGTCGTGGTCCATGGTCCAGACGTCGTAGCCCTCGCGCGCCATGACGTTCATCAGCGAGTATTCGCCTTTGCCCGGCGGCATGATGAGATCGTAGGACGAGCGCGTCGAGTTCGACGAGCCGTGCACCAGGAACAGGATCGGCAAGGGCTTTTCGCCAGCCTTCGGCGCGCCAACGCGCTTACGCCAGAGATTGAGCTTCACGCCGTTCTTTTCGGCCCAATACTCCTGGCTCCAGACCGAGGCTTCGCCGGCCGCGGCAGCCGTTACGCCTTCGGCTTGCGCCAGATTGGAAACGAGGCCCGCACCAAGTCCTGCACTGAGACCTGCGCCCGCCGTCATCAGAACCGCCCGCCTTGCAACGTCATGGTTGCCATCATCCATCTCGCTTCTCCCTCGCAGCGTGCCGCTTCTTCGCCGGCTCGTGCAGGCATGATAGCAAGCGGCCAGGCAGCGCGGCAGGTAGGGGCAGCCGGTCAGGCCGCCGGAACGAACAGTTCTTCGACCGTAAACTTTCGCGGCACCATCTTCTGATCCACGGCGAACTGGGTGATCGCCTCGAGCGCCTTGCGGTTCGGCTCGATGCCGAACGGAAACGGATCGCCGACCACCTCCTTGTTCACCTTGGCGGCGGCGTCCCACGATGTCGTGGCTTCGGTCCTGTCCAGGTTCTTCAGGTATTCGGCCTTGGCGGCCTCGAAGGCGCGGTAGAGTTCGTCGGCAATGCCCGGTTTTTCCTTCAGCACCGAATCCTTGATCACCACGCCGTGGTTGATCGGATAGATGCCGGTCTTGCGAAAGTAGCCGAAGGCATCTGCCCGGGCATTTGGCAACAGTGGCTTCACCTCCGGGGCGTCGACGCCGACCTCGCCGATCGCCGCGTCGATTTTGCCGGACAGCAAGAGCTCCTGCATCTTTGCGCCGCGGAAGCTGTAGTCGACGTTGTTCGGCGCCTCGAATTCCGCGACATGCTCGTCGTCGGTCGGCACCCAGGTGACCTTGTCGAGGTCCACGCCATATTCGCTCTGAAGGACGCCGCGCGCCCAAAGCCCGGTCGTCACCGTATAGCCGCGATTGACGCCGACCTTACGGCCTTCCAGGTCCTTGGGCTCCTTGATGCCCGACTTGGTGTTGATGAAGATCGCCCAGTGGTGGAAGTTGCGCGTTACAAACACCGGGATGGCAGTGAACGGCTTGCCCACCGCTCGGGCGCACAGATAGGTGGTGAACGCCATCTCGCAGATATCGAATTCGAGACCCCGGCACATGCGGCGCATCGCCGCGATGATCGGGCTGACCTCGATGAAGCGCAGATGGCTCAATGCCTTGCCTGCCGGCCCGCCCGAATCCTTGATAGGCTTGGTGACGCCATAGTTTCCCAGCGCGAAGGTCAGCGGCTGCATCGAAAGCTCCCGGTTGCGAGCGTTACCATAGCCGGTCACGGGCCTCGGGGTAACGCGTGCATGGCGGTGCCGGAACGCTCGCGTCATCGGCCAAGTTCTGGTAGTAGCGACCGTTGCTGGGGTGGGGATTGGCCTGGGGCCCATTAATGGATTGGTTGCGCGCGTTCGGGCGCTTTTTCGAGCAGAAAATCGGTCTTCACCGGCTCGGCATCATCCTCAGCGTTCTGATCATCGCCGTCGCTGCGGTGGTGCTGTATCGCAAGCTGCACAATATGAACGTCAGCAAGGTGCTGACCGCCATGTCGACGGTGGAATACCGCGACGTGGCGATTTCGGCGCTGTTCGTTGCGCTCGGATATGTGACGCTGACGGTCTACGACTTCTTTGCGCTGCGCGCGATCGGCCGAAGCGACGTCCCATACCGCGTCGCGGCGCTTGCGGGCTTCACCTCCTATTCGGTCGGCCACAATGTCGGCGCCAGCGTCTTTACCGGCGGCGCGGTGCGCTACCGCATTTACTCGGCCTGGGGACTCGACGCCATCGAGGTGGCGAAAATCTGCTTCATCGCGGGCCTGACCTTCTGGCTCGGCAATGTCACGGTGCTGGGTTTTGGTTTTGCCTATCACCCGGAAGCGGCAGCCGCGATCGATCAGTTGCCATTGTGGCTCAATCGCGTGCTGGGGCTGTTGGCGTTGGCGATCCTCGCCGGCTACATCGGCTGGGTGTGGCGGACGCCGCGGGTGATCGGACGGCAGAACTGGAAAGTTCTCCTGCCGAACGGCCGTCTGACGCTGCTGCAGATCCTGATCGGCATCATCGACCTCGGTTGCTGCGCGCTCGCGATGTACGTGCTGGTGCCGAACGAGCCGCACATGATGTTCGTCGATATCGCGGTGATTTTCATCACTGCGACGCTGCTTGGCTTCGCAAGCCATTCGCCCGGCGGTCTCGGCGTGTTCGACGCCGCCATGCTGATCGCGCTGTGGCAATACGATGCCGAAGAATTGCTGGCCGGCCTTTTGATCTTCCGTCTGCTCTATTACATCCTCCCTTTCACGCTGGCGCTCATAACCTTGGGTACGCGAGAGCTGCTCCTGCATTTCAAAGGGCGGAACCGTAATGTCGGCGATCGATGATGGCGGCGCGGGACAAGGCTGGCTGGTCCGCCTGAGTCGTTTCCTGCGCGCTCGCGCCGAGGAACGCGCCACCGAGCCGACCGACGTGCCATCGTCGAATACGGTCAGCACTCCCCCGGAGATCGTCCTGCTCGATGCCGTCGTGTCGGGCATGCCCGATCCGGTGGCGGTGCTCGATCAGGACGGCCGCGTCATTGCCTTTAACCCCCAGGCCGCGGCGCTGGCGCCGGCGCTCCGACGCGGTGAGCCCGCTTCGATTGCGCTCCGCATGCCGGAGTTGGTGGAGGCCATCCGCGCCGCCAATCTCACCGGCAAGGCCCAGCGCATCGAGTTTTCCGCGCGATTGCCATCGCCGCGCTGGTCGGAGGCGTTTGTCGCGCCGATCGCGCTGAGCGCCGGTCACGGCCCCGGCCGGGCGGGTGTCGTGGTCATCACGGTCCACGATCTGACGCCGATCCGCCGCGCCGACGATATGCGCGCCGACTTCGTCGCCAATGTCAGCCACGAGTTGCGTACGCCGCTCGCTGCGATCACAGGCTTCATCGACACGCTGCAAGGCCCGGCGCGTGACGATCCCAACGCACGCGCCCGCTTTCTCGGCATCATGCAGACGCAGGCCTGGCGCATGGCGCGTCTGATCGACGACCTGTTGTCGTTGTCGCGCATCGAGCAGCGCGCGCATATGCGGCCCGAGACGCCGGTCGATCTGGTGGCCATCGTGCGCCAGGTGGCGGACGGCTTGCAGACGCTGGCCCAGGATCGCGACATGAAGGTCGAAATCACGGCGCCGTCCACGCCGCTCGTCGTGCTCGGCGACCGGGACGAACTCACTCGCCTGTTCGAGAACCTGATCGAGAACGGTTTGAAGTACGGCGCGAGCGGCAAGCGCATCGATATCGCCTGCGCCGCCGGCAACACGCCCGGTGGCAAAGGCGAGGCGGTGGTATCCGTGCGCGACTACGGCCCGGGCATCGCGGCGGAGCATCTGCCGCGGCTGACCGAGCGCTTCTACCGCGTCGATGTCGGCGAGAGCCGGGCGCAAGGCGGAACCGGGCTTGGCCTGGCGCTGGTCAAGCACATCCTCAACCGCCATCAGGGCCGTCTGACCATCGACAGCAAAGAGGGCGAGGGGGCTACTTTTACAGTTCGTCTCCAATCGAGTGCATTGCCGCTGCCGAGATAATTTTTCTTGTTATTTCAATTACTTGATCTGTCATCCGGTTGTTACAAAACCATCATACAAGGATGACATGAGCCGATTACAAACCGTCTGGGCATCGAGCTGGCGCGCCAGAACGCCACGCGACCGGGTCAGCCCCGTAACCTGCGTAAGCGACGGTCATTATCGAAAGAACATCACCGAAGACGACAGCCGCGGACCCTGGACCCCCCGCGCTCTGGGCTTTCGTTTCCGGGATTGGTTTCCAAGGACAAACAGGAGAGAGCAGTGAGGCACATCAGAACGCTTATCGCCGCGGGCGGCATGGCCGCCATGTCGGTGGTATCGGCATACGCCGTCGATATTTCCGGAGCGGGCGCCACGTTCCCGTATCCGATCTACGCCAAATGGGCCGACGCCTATAAGAAGGAGTCGGGCAATGGCTTGAACTATCAGTCGATCGGTTCCGGCGGCGGCATCAAGCAGATCACCGCCAAGACTGTGACCTTCGGCGCCTCCGACATGCCGCTCTCGGGCGAGCAGCTGAACAAGGATGGCCTGACCCAGTTCCCGACCGTGATGGGCGGTGTGGTTCCGGTCATCAACATCGAAGGCGTGAAGCCCGACGAAGTCGTGCTCGATGGCGCGACGCTCGCCAACATCTTCCTCGGCACCGTGAAGACCTGGGACGATCCGGCGATCAAGAAGCTCAACGCCAACGTCAAGCTGCCGTCGCAGCCGATCGTCGTGGTGCACCGTTCGGACGGCTCGGGCACGACCTTCCTGTACACCGACTACCTGTCGAAGGTGAGCGCGGACTGGAAGTCGAAGGTCGGCGCCAACACCGCGGTCGAGTGGCCGGTCGGCATCGGCGCGAAGGGCAACGAAGGCGTTGCCAACAACGTCTCGCAGACCAAGGGCTCGATCGGTTACGTCGAATACGCCTACGCCAAGCAGAACAAGCTGACGAACACCAAGCTCGTCAACAAGGACGGCAAGACCGTCACGCCGACCGCCAAGTCGTTCATGGCGGCCGCTGCCAATGCGAACTGGGAAGCCACCCCGGGCTTCGGCGTTGTGCTCACCGACGAGCCGGGCGCCGACTCCTGGCCGCTCGCTGGTGCGACCTTCATCCTGATGCACAAGCAGGCGCAGGATGCGGCCGCTTCGAAGGAAGCGCTCAAGTTCTTCGACTGGGCCTATGGCAAGGGCGACAAGATGGCCGAGGACCTCGACTACGTTCCGATGCCGGACAAGGTCGTCGACGCGATCAAGCGGTCGTGGGCGAAGGAGATCAAGGACAAGGACGGCAAGCCGATCCTCGCCCTCTCGAACTAACGACGTGAAGCAAGAGAAGGCGCCGGGAATTCGGCGCCTTCTCCCTTTCGACCAGAGAATAAAACGACTTGTGCGCGGTGGGCGCGACAGTTGAGTGGCTTCCAAATCGGGCGTAACAAAAACGCTTGCAGATGAGGGAGTCAGTCATGGAGCCTGCCGGGAGGCGAACAGTGGCTGATTTGGCTTTGCAGACCGATGCAATCGGGACCCGCCCGGCGGCGGATCGATCCCGTGTCCTGGCCAAGCTGAAGTTCAGCGATCTCGCGTTTCACGGTTTGACGCGCGCGGCCGCGATCCTCGTGCTGCTGCTGCTCAGCGGCGTCATCATCTCGCTGATCATCGGCTCGTGGCCCGCGCTCAGCAAATTCGGTCCGGGCTTCTTGGTCAGTGAGCGCTGGAATCCGGTGACCGAGAACTTCGGCGCGCTGGCGCCGATCTACGGCACGCTGGTGACCTCCTTCATCGCCATGCTGATCGCGGTGCCGGTTGGCCTGATGATCGCGATGTTTCTCACCGAGCTGTGCCCGCAATTCCTGCGCCGCCCGATCGGCATCGCCATCGAACTGCTCGCCGGCATTCCGAGCATCATCTACGGCATCTGGGGTCTGTTCGTATTCGCACCGTTCCTGCAGGACTCGCTGCAGCCGTTCCTGATCAGCGTGTTCGGCAATGTGCCGGTGCTGTCGGCGCTGTTCGAAGGTCCGCCCTACGGCATCGGCATGCTGACGGCAGGCTTGATCCTCGCCATCATGGTGCTCCCGTTCGTCACGTCGATTTCGCGCGACGTGTTCTCGGCAGTCCCCCCGGTGCTGAAAGAGGCCGCCTATGGGCTGGGCTGCACCACCTGGGAGGTGGCGCGCCACGTGGTGTTGCCCTACACCCGGGTCGGCGTCATCGGCGGCATCATGCTGGGGCTCGGCCGCGCGCTCGGCGAAACCATGGCCGTCACCTTCGTGATCGGCAATGCGCACAAGGTTTCGGCCTCGATCATTGCGCCCGGCACCACGATCTCGGCCACCATCGCCAACGAGTTCACCGAAGCGGTCGGCGACATCTACACGTCGTCGCTGATCGCGCTCGGCCTGATCCTGTTCGTCATCACCTTCATCGTGCTCTCTTTCGCGCGCTACCTGTTGCTGCGCATCGAGCGCCGGATCGGATAGCAGCCATGAATCCGCTCTTCGCCGGACGCCGCCGCAAGAATCTCGTAGCCATGGGTCTGTCACTGACCGCGACCACGTTCGGTCTCGGCTGGCTGGTGCTGATCCTCGGTTCGCTTCTGTGGGAAGGCTTCAGCGGCCTGTCGCTGGCGGTGTTCACCGAAATGACGCCGCCGCCGGGATCGGCCGGCGGTCTGCTGAATGCGATTATGGGCAGCCTGCTGATGACCGGTCTCGCCGTCCTCATTGGCACCCCGATCGGCATCCTGGCCGGCACCTACATGGCCGAATACGGCCGGCGCTCGCGGCTTACCTCGATCGTCCGCTTCATCAATGACATCCTGCTCAGCGCACCGTCGATCGTCATCGGCCTCTTCATCTATGAGGTCGTGGTCTACCCGATGGGGCACTTCTCCGGTTGGGCCGGCGCGATAGCGCTCGCCGTGATCGTGATCCCGGTCGTGGTCCGCACCACCGAGGATATGTTGACCTTGGTGCCGGATTCGCTGCGAGAAGCCGCGGCCTCGATCGGTCTGCCACGCTCGCTGATGATCACGCGGATCGCCTATCGTGCCGCTCAAGCCGGCATGGTGACCGGTGTGCTGCTGGCCATCGCGCGCATCAGCGGCGAAACAGCGCCACTGTTGTTCACCGCACTCAACAACCAGTTCTGGAGCAGCAATCTCAACGGTCCGATGTCGAGCTTGCCGGTCGTGATCTTCCAGTTCGCACTCAGCCCTTACAAGGATTGGCAGGCGCTGGCTTGGACCGGTGCGCTCATCATCACCTTCGCGGTGCTTGCACTCAGCATTACCGCGCGAGCTCTTGCAACACCGAGAAAATCGTCATGAACGTAGCAACAGCAACTCCGTCAGTGCCAACGGTCGCGCATGCGCCGATCGACACCGCGGGCCTGACCGAGCGGATTTCGATCCGCGGCCTCAACTTCTACTATGGCGACCACAAGGCGCTGAAGAGCATCTCGTTGCCGCTCTACGCCGGCAAGGTGACCGCCTTCATCGGCCCGTCGGGCTGCGGCAAGTCCACGCTGCTGCGCATCCTCAATCGGATGTACGACCTCTATCCGCACCAGCGCGCCGAGGGTCACGTCACTCTCGACGGCGAGGACATTCTCTCGCCCAGGCAGGACCTGAACTTGCTCCGTGCGCGGATCGGCATGGTGTTCCAGAAGCCGACACCGTTCCCGATGTCGATTTACGAGAACATCGCTTTCGGCATCCGGCTTTACGAGAAGCTGCCGAAAAGCGAGGTCGACGGCCGCGTCGAAAGCGCGCTGCGGCGTGCGGCGCTGTGGGAAGAGGTCAAGAACAAGCTCAATGCCAACGGCCTCAGCCTTTCGGGCGGTCAGCAGCAGCGGCTTTGCATCGCGCGCACCGTCGCGGTGAAGCCCGAGGTCATCCTGTTCGACGAGCCGTGCTCGGCGCTCGACCCGATCTCCACCGCCAAGATCGAGGAACTGATGGACGAGCTCAAGTCCGAGTACACGATCGTGATCGTGACCCACAACATGCAGCAGGCGGCGCGCGTCTCCGACTTCACCGCCTTCATGTATCTCGGCGAACTGATCGAGTTCGACACCACCAGCAAGATCTTCACGGCGCCGAACGATCGGCGGACGCAGGACTACATCACCGGCCGCTTCGGCTGATGGCGAAGGTGAACGAAATGATGAACGAACACACCGCCAAGGCATTCGACAGCGATCTCCAGGACCTGACCCGCAAGGTCTCGGAAATGGGCGGCTTGGCCGAACGTGAGATTCTGGACTCCATCCAGGCGCTGACCCGCCGCGATCTCGATCTCGCGATGCGCGTCGTCGCTTCTGATCCCACCATCGACTCGTTGCAGCACGAGATCGAGGAGAAGGCGATTCTCACCATCGCACGGCGTCAGCCGATGGCCATCGACCTGCGCGAGATCGTCGCCGCACTGCGCGTCTCCAACGATCTCGAGCGGATCGGCGATCTCGCCAAGAACATCGGCAAGCGGGTCACCGCGATAGAAGGCGACTTCCAGCCGACCAAGCTTCTGCGCGGCGTCGAGCACATGGCCTCTCTGGTGCTCAGTCAGCTCAAGATCGTGCTGGATGCCTATGCGGGCCGCGACATCGCTGCCGCAATGACGGTGTGGAAGGGCGACGAGGAAATCGATGCGCTCTGCACATCGCTGTTCCGCGAACTGCTCACCTACATGATGGAAGACCCGCGCAACATCACGTTCTGCATTCACCTGATGTTCTGTGCCAAGAACATCGAGCGTATGGGCGACCATGCGACCAACATTGCCGAAACCGTGCACTATATGGTCGAGGGCCGCCCGATCGGCGATCAACGGCCGAAGGGCGACGACACCACAGCGTTCTCCAAGCTTGCAGCGCCGTGAAACAAAAAAATAGGGACTGACCCATGGGGGCACGCATCCTGATTGTCGAGGACGAAGAGCCGTTGGCTCTGTTGCTTCGCTACAATCTCGAAGCTGAAGGCTATGACGTCGAGACCGTCGCCCGCGGCGACGAGGCGGACATCCGGCTGCGCGAAGCGCCGCCGGATCTTGCGGTGCTCGACTGGATGTTGCCTGGCATCTCCGGCATCGAGCTCTGCCGCAGGCTTCGCGCGCGCCCGGAAAGCAAGGCGCTGCCGATCATCATGCTGACCGCGCGCGGCGAGGAAAGCGAGCGCGTGCGCGGTCTCGCCACCGGCGCCGACGATTACATTGTCAAGCCATTCTCGGTGCCGGAGCTGATCGCCCGCGTGCGCGCGCTGTTGCGCCGGGCGAGCCCCGAGCGGGTTGCCGACGTCCTGGTTCATGGTGAGATCGAACTCGACCGCGAGAAGAAGCGCGTGTCGCGCGCCGGCCGCACCATCGATCTCGGTCCGACCGAGTACCGGCTCCTGGAGTTCCTGATGGAGCGGCCGGGCCGGGTGTTCTCGCGCACGCAACTGCTCGACGCGGTCTGGGGCTCGGAGGTCTACATCGATGAGCGCACCGTCGACGTTCACGTCGGCCGGTTGCGCAAGGCGCTCAACCGCGGCCGCGAGGCGGACCCGATCCGCACCGTGCGCGGCGCGGGCTATGCGCTGGATGATCGGTTCGGCCGCTCGGCGGCGTAAGCGTCGACGTTCGCGACCTCCTGAAAGACAATCGCCGGGCGCGCTGTTGGCGGCCCGGCGATTGTCTTTTCGACGCCTGTGTTGGTTCGGCTTAGCCTTGCCGGAACGGCGGCTTGCGGTCGCGACGGCGGTCGGCGGCCGGCTGATAAGCGACCCGCGAGTGATAGGTGCAGTAAGGCAGGCCGCTCAGCGGCTTGCCGCCGCAGAAGAAGAATTCAGTATTTGCCGGATCCCCGATCGGCCAGCGGCAGGTGTCCTCGTTGAGTTCGAGCAGCGTCCGGCGTTGCCCGATCGGGATGATGTTTTCGATCAGTTCGGGCTCGGGTTCCGGCTCCATCTCGAAGGCGAGCGCGAGCGCCGTGTTGCCCCGCATCGCCGGCCGCGGCACCCGCATCATGTGGGTGCGCGGCTTGCGCACCCGCGGAGCCGAGGAGGATGGCGACTTGGCCCGGCCGGACAGACCCAGACGGTGCACCTTGCCGATCACCGCGTTGCGGGTAATGCCCCCGAGTTCCGCTGCGATCTGGCTCGCCGAAAGGCCGTCGGTCCAGAGCTTCTTAAGCAGTTCGACCCGCTCGTCAGTCCACGACATGAGCCGTTTCCCCTCATCTCCGCCAGCCCCGACCGGCAGAATCCTTCCACGCAGCCCGGCCAGAGGGCCGGGGTCAGGTACGCTCACACAATCGTCACTGGGAACCGTCCACTACGACATCTCGTATTGGACATGCGGACGCTACAATACGGCTAGACTCGCGCGCAAGAGTCGCTGCGACTCACGTCCACATTTTCCTGTCATTTTCTCTTGCCTTTCCTCAGATATTCGTCAGTGAGTCGCAGAGCCGACTTGACGGGCTGAGGTCATCACTCCCGTACCGGCGAGTTGACCACTCCCAGGGGGCCCCCATATGATGGGTTCACGTGCCGCCCGGAGAGGCGGCACGATTCATTTTGGCTCTGTTTTGGCGCCTGAATTGAGCAGTGAGCAGTCGCAATGTCGTCCCATATGATGCCGTCTTATGCCCGGGTGGACATCGCCTTTGAGCGGGGCGAGGGCGTTTGGGTGTTCACCCCCAGCGGCGAGCGCTACCTGGATTTTGGCTCGGGCGTGGCCGTCAATGCGCTCGGCCATTCGCATCCGCACCTCGTTGAGGCCTTAATCGAGCAGGCCAAGAAACTCATTCACTGCTCGAATCTTTATCGGATTCCCGGCGGCGAGCGCCTTGCCGACCGGCTGTGCGCCTTGAGCTTTGCCGACCTGGTGTTCTTCGCCAATTCCGGCGCGGAGGCGATGGAAGGCGTCATCAAGCTCGTCCGCAAATATCAGTCGGCCAACGGCCATCCCGAGCGCTATCGCATCATCACGTTCGAAGGCTGCTTCCACGGCCGCACGCTGGCCACTCTCGCATCTGCGAAGAACAAGAAGCATCTCGACGGCTTCGGCCCGGTGATGGACGGCTTCGACCAGGTGCCGCTCGGCGACATCGCAGCGGTCAAGCGCGCCATCACGCCCGAAACCGCTGGCATCCTGATCGAGCCGGTACAGGGCGAGGGCGGCGTCCGCATGGCGGAGCCGTCGTTCTTCAAGGCGCTGCGCGAGATTTGTGACGAGCGCGGGCTGCTGCTTGCCTTCGACGAAGTCCAGACCGGCATTGGCCGGCTCGGCGAGATGTTCGGCTATCAGAGGCTCGGCGTCACTCCCGACGTGATGGGCTTGGCCAAAGGTCTCGGCGCAGGCTTTCCGATCGGCGCGGTGCTCGCGACCGCCGAAGCGGCCAAGGGCATCACGCCCGGCACCCACGGTTCGACCTTCGGCGGCAATCCGCTGGCGGTTGCGGCCGGCAACGCCGTGCTCGATGAGGTGACCAAGCCCGGCTTCCTCGATCATGTGAAGAAGATGGCTCTGCTGTTCCGGCAGCGGCTTGCCGAAATCAAGGATCGCCATCCGTCGGTGATCGCCGAGGTGCGCGGCGAGGGCCTGTTGATCGGACTGAAGAGCGTGGTTCCGCAAGGCGAGCTGGCCGACGCCTGTCGCGCCGAGAAGATGCTGACGGTTCTCGCCGGCGACAACGTCGTGCGTTTGGTGCCGCCGCTGATCATCACCGAGGCCGATGTCGCCGAGGCGATCAGCCGGCTCGACAAGGCTTGCGTTGCCATCGAGCACGCGAAGAAAGGCGCCGCCAAGCTAGGAGCGGCCGGATGAGCGACAATGGCATCCGCCATTTCCTGGATCTGACCGATATCTCGCGCACTGAACTCCGCGGGATCATCGAGAACAGCCGTGCCATCAAGGGCGGCGGCGCGCCCCGCGCTGCGAAGCCGCTCGCCGGGAAGACCATCGCGATGGTCTTCGACAAGCCCTCGACGCGGACGCGGGTGTCGTTCGACGTCGGCATACGCCAGCTTGGCGGCGAGTCGATCACCCTCACCGGCGCGGAGATGCAGCTCGGCCGCGGCGAGACCATCGCCGACACCGCTCGTGTGCTGTCGCGCTATGTCGACGGCATCGTGATCCGCACGCTCGACCACGCGCTGGTCCAGGAGCTTGCCGAGCATGCCACCATTCCGGTGATCAACGGGCTGACCCGGCGCTCGCATCCGTGCCAGGTGATGGCCGACGTCATGACCTTCGAGGAGCACCGCGGCTCGATCAAAGGCCGCACCGTGGCCTGGACCGGCGACGGCAACAATGTGCTGGCGTCCTGGATGCATGCCGCCGACCGCTTCGAGTTCCAATTGCGGGTGGCGACGCCTCCCGAGCTCAAGCCCAAGAAACGGCTGCTCGATTGGGTCAAGAAGTCGGGTGCCGCGATCCGGATCGGCACCGATCCGGACGAGGCTGTCAAAGGCGCCGACTGCGTCGTCACCGACACCTGGGTGTCGATGGGCGACAAGGACGGCAAGCTCCGGCACAACCTGCTCAAGCGCTATCAGGTCAACGCCCGGCTGATGTCGAAAGCCCGCACCGACGCGCTGTTCATGCACTGCCTGCCGGCGCATCGCGGCGACGAGGTCACCGAGGAGGTGATGGACGGCCCGCAGTCGGTGGTGTTCGACGAGGCCGAGAACCGTCTGCATGCCCAGAAGGGCATCCTGACCTGGTGCTTGCACGCTGCGGCGCGATAGCGGGTTCACCCCCGCAACGTTGACGAATGAAACTTGAACAGGCCTGGCGATCCTTGGGGGTCGTCTTTCGGCCGTTGGCGCACTAAATATGTCAGCAATGAATCAGCCTCATATGGATATACCGGTCCGGGCGCCGTCAGCGACGTCCGCCGATGACACCGTTCTGCCGTTCGAGATCGGCGCGCTCGACCTGCGCGGCCGCGTGGTGCGGCTCGGCGCAGCCGTCGACAGCATCCTGAACAGCCATAACTATCCGCAGCCCGTCGCCAAGCTTCTCGGTGAGGCCATCGCGCTGACCGTGATGCTCGGAATGTCGCTGAAATTCGAAGGCCGTTTCATCCTGCAGACCCAGACCGACGGTCCGGTCCGTATGCTGGTGGTCGACTTCCGGAGCCCGAGCCAGGTGCGCGCCTGCGCGCGCTACGACAAGGCGCGGGTGGCGGGCTTGATCGAGAGCGGCAAGACCTCGTCGGCGGACCTTCTGGGTCATGGTCATCTGGCCATGACGATCGATCAGGGCGCCGACATGAACCGCTATCAAGGCCTGGTCGCGCTGAACGGCGGCACGCTCGAGGACGCCGCGCACGAATACTTCAAGAGCTCCGAGCAAATTCCGACCCGGGTGCGGCTTGCCGTCGCCGAGGAGATGTCCCCTGGCGCCGGCCACCGCTGGCGCGCCGGCGGGCTGATGCTGCAATTCCTGCCAAAGGCGCCGGAGCGCGCGCGTGTCGCCGACCTGCCGCCCGGCGATGCGCCGGAAGGCACGGCGCTGCACGTGGTCGACGAGGACGACGCCTGGGTCGAGGGTCGTTCGCTGGTCGAAACCATTGAGGATGTCGAACTGATCGATCCGGCATTGTCCAGCGAGCAGCTGGTCTACCGGCTGTTTCATGAACGCGGCGTGCGCGTCTTCAACAGTGTGCCGGTCGTCGCGCAGTGCTCGTGTTCGCGCGACAGTGTCGAGGCCATGCTGAAAAGCTTTTCGCAGGACGATCGCGACCACATGGTCGAGAACGGCGAAATCTCCGTGACGTGCGAGTTCTGCAGCGCGAACTATAAGTTCGCGCCGCAAGAAGTTGGCGCTTCATCAGGCGGCGAGACGAACGGCGGCTCATGATCCAGGCCACGCGCCATGCAGCTGGAATGCTGGCTGCCATGGCCGTGGTCGTTGTTTCGTCTTCTGCTTCCGCTCAATCGCAATCGCGAAGCTGTCCGGCGCCGCTCGATCAGGCGCGCCGTCTGGTGCTTGTCACTGCCAAATCCATGGCTGAGCTCTCGGCAACGATGCAGCTTTTCGAGCGCGCGTCTCCGGCCGAGGTGTGGCGCGCGGTGGCGCCGGCGGAGCCGGCCAATCTCGGCCGCGGCGGCATGGCGTGGTCGCATTTCTTCCGCCGCTATGCCAAGGCCGGCGAGCCGCTTAAGGTCGAAGGCGACAAGCGCGCGCCGGCCGGCATCTACCGGATCGGCCGCAGCTTCGGCATCCTGCCGTCGTCGCGGCCGAATTATCTGCACGTCACGGATGACACCGTTTGCGTCAACGAGCCGTCATCGCCGCACTACAATGCCATCACGTCGCGCAAGCTGATCCAGCCCCACACCAGCGTCGAGAACATGAGCCGGGCGCTGCCGATGTACCGGCGCGGTCTCGTGGTCGATTATCCGACTGACGGCCGGGCGCGGGCCGGGTCCTGCATCTTCATGCACGTCTGGCGCTCGCCGACCTCCGGCACCGCCGGCTGCGTCTCGATGCCGGAGGCCCGTCTCGAGGCGTTGCAGGATTTTGCCGCCTCAGGCGCCGTGGTCGCGATCCTGCCGCAGGGCGCGCTCAGCCGGTTTGGAAATTGTTTGCCGACGGGCGGCGAAAGCGCGGCGCGCTAGTTCAAAGTTCGCCTGGCTTCGGATGAATCCAGCGAAAAGGCCGGAATCTGGATATCGAAATCCTCGCCGGTGTCCGAAATCACCATGCCGTAGGTTCCGGTCATGAAGCCCGATGGGGTCGGCAGCGGCACGCCGCTCGTATATTCGAACGACTTGCCGGGTTCGAGCACCGGCGTCTCGCCGACCACGCCGGCGCCCTTCACCTCCTGCAGCCGGCCATGGGCGTCCGTGATCTTCCAGTGCCGGGTCTTCAGTTGCACGGTCGCGGGACCGCGATTGGTGATTTCGATCGTGTAGGCCCAGAAATAATAGCCGTTTTCCGGCGATGAGCGCTCGTCGAGAAAGCGCGGGGTCACCTGGACCTCGATGTTGCGGGTGGTGGCGCGGTACATTGTCGCCGCTGAATCCTAAGTGGTTCTACGCGCTTTCATAACCCGCGGCGAACTGGCAATTCAACGCCGTACACGTCCATAACTAAGTCCACAATTCCTGTAGGCTGATCCGGGAATGACAGACACTCCGGCCATAGGGAGCATGGCAGGGACCGCGGCGCTCGATCCGGTGCGTCAGCAGGTTCCAGCGACGGCCGTCACGGCTGTTCAAGCCAGTGCTCAGGCTGCGCCGGTGGCCAAGGCCGAGCGCGATCTGCGGCTCGACCTGTTCCGCGGGTTGGCGTTATGGCTGATCTTCCTCGATCACATTCCCAACAACGTGCTGGCGTGGTTCACGATCCGCAATTACGGCTTCAGCGACGCGACTGAGATCTTCATCTTCATCTCGGGCTACACCGCGGCCTTCGTCTATGGCGCGGCGATGGTTCAGCGCGGTTTTATCGTCGCCGGTGCGCGCATTCTCAAGCGGTCCTGGCAGATCTACGTCGCGCACGTCTTCTTGTTCGCGATCTACATGGCCGAGATTTCTTATGTGGCCTCGAGCTTCGAAAACCCGCTCTATGCCGAGGAGATGAACGCACTCGATTTCATCAAGCAGCCCGACGTCACGATTGCGCAGGCGATGCTGCTCAAGTTCAAGCCCGTCAACATGGACGTGCTGCCGCTCTATATCGTGCTGCTGTTCTTCTTTCCCCTCGCGCTCTGGCTGCTCATCCGCAATGCTACGGTCGCGTTGCTGTTGTCGGTGATGCTCTACGCGCTGACCTGGGAATATGAATGGAATATCCCGTCCTATCCGACCGGGCACTGGTACTTCAATCCATTCGCCTGGCAGTTGCTGTTCGTGTTCGGCGCCTGGTGTGCGCTCGGCGGCGCCGAGCGGCTTGCGCCGCTGCTGCGCTCGCCGATCACCAAGTGGATTGCCATCGGCTACCTGGCTTTCGCCTTCGGCGTGACCATGACCTGGTATTTCCCGCGCCTCAGCTTCCTCGTTCCGCGCTGGCTCGGCGAATGGATGTATCCGATCGACAAGACCAATCTCGACGTGCTGCGTTTCGCGCATTTCCTGGCGCTGGCGGCGTTGACCGTGCACTACATCCCGCGCGGTCTGCCGCTGCTGAAATCGGCTTGGTTCCGTCCTGCGATCGTCTGCGGACAGCATTCACTGGAGATCTTCTGCCTCGGCGTGTTCCTCGCCTTTGCGGCGCACTTTTTCATGATCGAGTTTTTCGGCGGCACGAGTTTGATGCAAGTCATCATGAGCGTGGCAGGCATCGGCATAATGATCGGGACCGCCATGGTGATCTCGTGGTACAAGCGCATCGAAAGCCGCGGCTCGACTCCCAAGCGACCGCCCGATGCCGACCTTGCCGGAGGCGAGGCATGACGATGTGGACCGCTCTGGGGCGTGCGGTCGCAGCGACCTTGTTGGTCTTGTGCGCCGCAACAGCCCGTGCCGAACCGGCAGACCCGTGCGCGGTGCCGGGCTATTTGCTGTTTGGCGAAAGCTTGCTGCAGCGCGTCGGCGCCACGGCGACCAACGAAAAGGCGCTGAAAATCGTCGTTCTCGGCGGGTCTTCCGCGAGCCTTCCCGGCCCGGACGGTGTCTCGTTTGCATTTCCAGCGCGACTTGAAGTCGCACTCCGCCGGCGTTTACCGAACCTCAAGGTCTCTGTCGCGACAGACATTCGATTCCGCCAGACTGCGGAACAAATGGTTGACGATATTGAGAAATTGGTCACCGACCAGAAGCCCAATTTAGTCATCTGGCAAACCGGAACCTACGATGCTCTGCACGGCATCGACCCGGAAGAGTTCAGATCAGCGGTATCCGAGGGCGTAGAGAAGTTGCAAAGTGCCGGCGTCGACGTCGTTCTGATGAATATGCAATACAGCCCACGCACCGACTCTGTTGTTGCCCTGACCGCTTATGTGGATGCCATACGTTGGGTGGCCCGTGAGCGCGAGGTGCCGGTCTATGATCGGCTTGCGATCATGCGGCACTGGTACGACGCCGGGCAATTCGATCTCTATGCTGCGACCAAGGACATGAAGATGGCCAAGAGCGTCCATGATTGTATCGGGCGGACGCTGGCGGCTTCGATCATCGACGCGGCGCGCCTCGAGCCCCAAGAAGAAAAATCACAGGAAGGAACTTCGCCGCGATGAAAGGCCTCCCTTATTTTTTTCGCAGCGCGACAGCGCTGGCCGTCACCGCTTTCGCGGCTGCGATTGCCTTTGGGTCCGCCCATGCTGAGGGATCGGCGACGGCGCCGAAGTGCACGGCTCCGTCTGAGCTGACGCGACTCGATTACGTCCTGAAGCGCATGTCGCAGAAGGTCTCCGCCGGCCAGCCGGTTAAGATCGTCGCCATCGGTTCGTCCTCCACCGCGGGCGCGGGCGCGAGTTCGCCGACGATGAACTATCCGAGCAGGCTTCAGGTCGAGCTGCAGGCTCTGATGCCGCGTGTGCCGATCACGGTGGTCAATCGTGGCGTCAACGGCGAGGAATCGCGCGACATGCTGGCTCGCTTCGAGCGCGACGTGTTCTCGGAAAATCCCGATGTCGTGGTCTGGCAACTCGGCAGCAATTCGGTGCTGCGCGATCGGCCGCTGTCGGAAGCGCCGGCGCCGCTGCACCAAGGGCTGAAGCTGCTGCGCGAGCACGGCGCCGATGTGGTGCTGATGAATCCGCAATACACACCGCAGGTTTTCACCAAGCATGACGTCGAAGGCATGGTGCATCTGCTGAACGTCGCGGCGAAAGAGAACAGCGTCGACCTGTTTCAGCGCTTTGCGCTGATGCGCTACTGGCAACTCACCGAAGGAATTCCGTTCAGCGCCTTCACGTCCCCGGACGAGCTGCACATGAACGACTGGGGCTATGGCTGTGTCGCCAAGCTTCTGGCCGGCGCGATCCACGATGCGGCGACGCGGCCGACTTTGACTGCGACCGTCAACCAGCGGCGGTAACGTGACGCCGTAAGGTTTCGGCGGCACCGCTTCCATAACCGATCGAAACATCGCCGGCGCCTTGCGCCGGCGATTTCGTTTGTGCCGGCGGCTGCGCTTGACAAGGGAAACTCCAGGTCCAACCTTGTCCCTATAGATAACCCTATGAGACCGATTATAGGACCATGCGAGAATCCAGTCAGACGTTGTCGCGCGGACTTAAGCTTCTCGACTTGATCGCCAGCGGGCGTGAAGGCGTGGCGGTGCGCGAGTTGGCAGCCGCAATGGCGCTGCCCAAGAGCATCGTGCAGCGGCTGCTCTACTCGCTGGAGCAAGAGGGCTATCTGGCTCGCCACCCGTCGCAGGTGGGCTACCGGCTCACGTTGAAAGTCTGGAGCCTGGGCTGCTCCGCGGTTCGTCGCATTGATGTGCGCGAAGCGGCGCGAGCGTCTTTGGAGCAGCTTGCCGCGCAGACCGACGAGACCGTCAAGATCGGCGTGCTCGACGGCACCGACGTTGTTTACGTCGACCGCATCAGCTCGCCGCAGATCGTACGCGCCTACCTGCCGGTCGGCGGCCGGGCGCCGGCGGCTTCGGTTGCCACGGGAAAAGCCATTGTGGCGTTCGTTCCCGAGGCGCGCTGCCATGCCGACGCGCCTGCCGAATTGACGCGCGAGTTCGAGCAGATCCGCAAGCGCGGCTACGCCATCAATCGCGGCGAGTGGGAGGCCGATGTGGGTGCGCTCGCCGCGCCGATTTTCGACGCGCATGGCGCCGCTGTCGCGTCGGTCGGCGCGATCATGCCGCTGAGCCGGCTTTCCGCGCAAAACGCCGCGCCGCTTGCGGCGTTGATCACGCAAGCCGCTGCGCAGATCTCCAGCCGGATGGGATACGAGTCGACAGCAGCCCGGGCGAGTTCGTAGCCTTCCTGAAGACGCACCACAATTGCCGGGGCCGGCTGAACGGCTGAAGGCACAACAGCCCCTTCAGCCGTTCCAGCTGTCACACCGCCTTCAGCGCGTTGGTGACATCGTCGATCAGGTCGTCGACGTGCTCCAACCCGCACGACAGCCGTACCAGGCCGTCGCTGATGCCGAGGTCTGCGCGCTGCTCGGGCTTCAGCCGGTAATGCGTGGTCGTCGCCGGATGCGTGATCAGGCTCTTGGCATCGCCGAGGTTGTTGGAGATGCGCACGATCTTCAGCGCATCCTGGAACGCGAACGCGCCCTTCTTGCCGTTCGCGACCTCGAACGCCACCATCGTCGAGCCGCCACGCATCTGCTTCTTGACGATTGCGGCCTGCGGATGATCCGGCCGGCCAGGATAGATCAGCTTCTTCACCTTGGGATGCTTCGACAGCGCCTCGGCCACTTTCCCAGCCGTGTCGGTTTGCGCCCGCACGCGCACTGCGAGCGTCTCCAGGCCTTTCAGCATCACCCAGGCGTTGAACGGCGACATCGAGGGGCCGGTCTGCCGGATGTAGTTGTGGATGTTCTCGTTGATGAACTTCTCCGAGCCGAGGATCACGCCGCCGAGACAGCGGCCCTGGCCGTCGATGTGCTTGGTCGTCGAATAGACCACGCAGTCGGCGCCGAGCTGCAGCGGGCTTTGCCACAGCGGCGTCGAGAACACGTTGTCGACGACGAGCTTGGCGCCCACCGAATGCGCGATCTTGGCGATCTCGGCGATGTCGAGCACTTCGAGCGTCGGATTGGTCGGCGATTCCAGAAAGCACGCCTTGGTGTTCGGCCGCATCGCCTTGCGCCAGGCGTCGAGATCGAAACCGTCAACGATGGTCGAGGTCACGCCGTAGCGCGGCAGGTAGTCTTCCACGACGTATAGGCACGAGCCGAAGATCGCCTTCGACGCCACGACATGGTCGCCGGCCTTGACCTGGCCCATCATCGCGAGCGTCACGGCGGCCATGCCGGTCGCGGTGGCGCGGGCTGCCTCCGCGCCCTCGAACTCGGCGATGCGCTGTTCGAACATCGTCACGGTCGGGTTGGCGAAGCGCGAATATTGATAGCCGTGGTCCTCGCCCTTGAAGCGAGCCTCGGCCTGCGCCGAATTGTCGTAGACGTACCCCTGGGTGAGGAACAACGCCTCGGAGGTCTCGCCGAACTGCGAGCGAAGGATGCCGCCTTGCACCAGGCGGGTCTCGGGGCGGTATTTGGACGTATCAGATGCGGACATTCCGGCTTCCTCCAGCCAACAAAAAACCCGGCCGATAAATCGGGCCGGGCACAAACGTCCCCGGCCTGTTTAGCGATTTGTTTTACGTGGCTGCAAGCCGGCCGGCTCAAATGACCACGGAGATAGGTGTGGTCATACGGTCCAGATGCCTTCCCGTCAAGGCACCCGTCGGGTACAGCATTTCCGTAGTTTTCCCGCGTAAAGCCTAAGGCCCGGCGATGGCGACCAAGGGCATTCTGCCCGATCACATGATCTCGGAGCTGGCGAAGAACGGTGGGATTCGTCCCTCGCGGGCCTTCGCGCCTGACCAGATCCAGCCGGCGAGCCTCGACCTGCGGCTCGGCCCCAAGGCCTACCGGGTGCGGGCGAGCTTCCTGCCCGGGCCGCGCACCACGGTCGAGGAGCGCATCGACAATCTCAAGCTCCACGAGATCACGCTGACCGACGGCGCGGTGCTCGAGACCAACTGCGTCTACATCGTGCCGCTGCTGGAAAGCCTCGCGCTGCCGCCCGACATCGCCGCCGCCGCCAATCCGAAAAGCTCGACCGGCCGTATCGACGTGTTCACCCGCGTGATCGCCGATCGGACGCGCGGCTTCGACCAGATCGATGCCGGCTATCACGGTCCGCTCTACGCCGAGATCAGCCCGAAGACGTTCCCAGTGCTGGTGCGCGAAGGCTCCCGGCTGTCGCAGATCAGATTCCGCCGCGGACACGCGACGCTCGATGCGGCGGCGCTGCGCGCGCTGCACGACAAGGAGCGGCTCACCGACGATGCCGATGCCGATCTCACGCTCGGCATCGCGGTCGGCGTCGATCTCGCGGGGCTTGGTCCCAACAACTTCGTCGGCTATCGGGCCAAGCGGCACACCGGCTTGATCGACGTCGAGAAGCGCGATGGCCATGCGGTCGGCGACTTCTGGGAGCCGATCGCGGCACGCGCCGACAGGAGCCTGATCCTCGATCCGGGCGAGTTTTATATCCTTGCCTCGAAAGAGGCCGTGCAGGTGCCGCCGGATTACGCGGCCGAGATGGTGCCGTTCGATCCGCTGGTCGGCGAATTCCGCGTGCACTATGCGGGCTTCTTCGATCCGGGCTTCGGTTATGCGGGCGCGGGCGGCAAGGGTGCCCGCGCCGTGCTGGAGGTGCGCTCGCGCGAGGTGCCGTTCATCCTGGAGCACGGCCAGATCGTCGGCAGGCTGGTCTACGAGACGATGATCGACAAGCCGAAGACGCTCTACGGCATGGGCATCGGCTCGAATTATCAGGCCCAGGGGCTGAAGCTCAGCAAGCACTTCAAGGTCTGAAGCCGACCGTTGCCAAGCGGGAAAAGCGCCATGTGGTCTCGCCTGTTGCTCCTCGCGCTCCTTCTTCTGCCTGCGCAGGCGCTCGCCGGCGCGAAGGAGAAGGTCGCGGCGCTGGCGCCTGCGGGGCTGGTGTTCGTGATCGATGCCGCCGGCAACGAACTCGTGGCGCAGAATGCCGATCAGCCTTTCGTTCCGGCTTCTGTGACCAAGATCGTCACGTCCTGGCTGGCTTTGCAGGTGCTGGGCGAAGACTACCGTTTCCAGACCCAGTTCTATCTGGACAGCAAACGGGTGCTGTATGTGCGCGGCGGCGGCGATCCCTTCCTGATCTCGGAAGAGCTGGCCGTGCTTGCGGAAAACCTTGTCGCCAAGGTCGGCAAGGACCCGCTGACCGGTATCGTGCTCGACGCGAGTTACTATCCCGCCGATCTCAAAATTCCAGGCGCCGAGATCAGCAGCCGGTCCTACGATGCCATCAACTCCGCGTTGGCGGTGAATTTCAACACGATCAGCGCCGTACGCCACGGTAAAACGGTCCAATCCGCCGAGGAGCAGACGCCGATCACGCCGCTTGCGATCAGCCAATTTCGGGCCCGAGGGCCTGAAGGCAACGGCCGCATCAGCCTCAGCCAGGAGCCGGCGGTGAGCCTGCGCTATGCCGGCGAACTGCTCGCCGAGTTCATCAAGAAGGCGGGCGGCAGCGTGAAAGGCAAGATATCCTTCGGCCCGGTGCCCGCGCATCTGACTCCGGTCTACGTTCACAAGCAGTCGCGCCCGCTCGGGGAGATCCTCCGCGAGCTGCTGCATTCCTCGAACAACTACATCGCCAACCAGGTCTTCATGGAAATGGGCGCGCACAAGCTGGGCGGTCCCGCCAGCCTTAAGAAGTCGCTCCAAGTCGCGCGCGAGATTCTTGCCGCGAACGGCCTCGCCAAAGACATCCAGCTGGAGGAAGGCTCGGGGCTCAGCCGTGGCAACCACTTCACGGCGCGCGGCCTCGTCAAGGTGCTCGACCTGTTCGCGCCCCATGCCGGCCTGCTCAAAGGCGGCGAAGGCACCTCGTACAAGAGCGGCACGCTCGACGGCGTGCGCACGCTCGCGGGCTACACCAGCACCTCGGCGCACGGGCAGATGCGTTTCGTGATCGCGCTCAAGGGCAACGACGGCACGATGCGCTTCAAGCTGCTTAAGGCGATCGAATCCGAGCTGTAGCCTGGAGCGGGCGCGCTATCCCGCCCGGGCCCGGCCGACCGGCTTCTTCTCCGGCATGTCCTGAAAGCCCTGCAGCACCACGGTCGTCGATGGTGGCCGCGCGATTTCGATACCGGTCTCCTGGAAGCGCTTCTTCATCCGCCGGTAGAACTCGCGCTGCACCGGCCAGCGGCCGCTGTCGGTGCATTGGATTTGACCCGCGATCGTCACCATGGTGGCGTCGACCTTGTCGACGCCCCACAGATCGAGGTCGCCGCGGATCATTGAATTGAAGCGCGGCTCCTTCCGCATTTCTGCGACGATCTCCTTCAGCACCTCGCCAACGTGATCGACGTCCTCGTTGTAGTCGACGCTCACGCTGATCGCGGCGTTGCCGATGCCGCGGTTGGTGTTGGTGACGCTCGTTACCGAGCTGAACGGCACGATGTGCACCGAGCCGTCGCCGGCGCGAAGCCGGATGGTGCGGATCGACAGATTCTCGACCACGCCGCTGAGGCCTGACACCGTGACGGAGTCGCCGACCTGCATGGCGTTTTCGAGCAGCAGGAACAGCCCCGTGATCAAGTCCTGCACGAGCTTCTGCGAGCCGAAGCCGATGGCGATGCCGATGATGCCTGCGCCGGCGAGCAACGGCGCGATGTTGACGCCGAGTTCGCTCAGCGCCGTCAGTGCGACGACCGTCAGGATGACAGCGAGCAGCGTGGTGCGCAGCATCGGCAGGAACGTGCGCAGCCGCGCCGCCCGGCCAAAACGGTTTTCGCGTGCGAGCCGCGCCAGATGCCGCTCCATGCCGGCGTTGGCGGCCTCCCAGACGGCGAGCGCCACGATGCTGGCGATGCCGATGGTCGCGACGGCGGAGAGCAGCCGCCGGCCGACCATGCTGGAGGAGAACCATGTGGTGACGCCGATGCCCCACACTTCAAGCAGCGCCACGATCGTGATCGCGGTGATGATGCCGGACACGGTCGATCGCAAGGCGGGGAAATACCGGTTGGCGCGCGCTTCGAGGCCCGGATAGCGGCGGATGAGATCCGGGCTGATGCGGAAGATCCGGTCGAGGATCGCCATCACGGCGACCATGGCAAGCCGTGCGATGACCAGCACGGCGACCGTGGAGAGGAAATACTGCAGCAGCAGCGCGTAGCCGTTCTGCACGCGCAGCGCCCAGACGCCCCACAGCGCGAGATTGAGCATGATCGCGAGGATGTGCCAGGTGTCGGCCAGGCGGTTGCGCATGATGGCAAAGACGCCGTGGGCATTGTCCGGCGCCTTGATGAGATCGGCCACGGCCTGTCGGCATTGCAGGGTGACGACCACCAGCAGCAGGTGCACCACCAGGATGATGATCCGCACGACGGCGAAGTAGGCCGGCCGATAGAGTCCGAGCAGCAGTGCCACGTTGGCCAGTGCCACTCCGAACACCGCGAGCACGACAATGCGCCGCGCCCAGATCGTGATGTAGGCCGCGGTCTCGTCGCGGATGATGAACAGGCTCGGCTGGTTCGCTGCAGGCGAGACCAGCGCGCCAACGACGCAAAGCACCACGCGGCACAGAACATAAGCGTTCACCATCGCCAGGATGATGACGCGCGGCGTCGCCGCGGTGCCGATCTCGGTCGCGAGCAGCAGGTTGCCGACGGCGGCAAAGGCCAGCACCGGCGCGAGATCGAGCACGAGTCGCGCCAGCACAAATGGCAGCCGCAATGTGAGCTGCCAAGCGGTGGCGAGGGTGCTGTGTCGCTTCAACTCATGGCCGAGATTCTCCGGCGTTCCATCGGCGGGCTCGGGCGCCGGCTCCGCCTGGCGGCTGCGCAGCGGCACATATCGATTGATCGCACCAAGCGGCCTTCGCAACGCGCGCCAGACCAGCCACTCGATGGCGAGCGCGCAGACGAGCACCAGCGCGAGCTTCCACGCGGTGTCGATCAGGATGTGGCGGGTGTACGGGTCCTTGGCCAGTTCGACCGACCAGTAAAAGATCATCGGGAAGTCGGTGACCCGGCGTGCCGCGTTGGCGAGCGTGTTCGACACCTCGCCGAACCAGTTCGAGACCTGCACCATGATCTGGACGCCGAGATTGTCGGCGGCCACGGCCGGAGCGGTTGCCGAAGCCGTTTGGGCCGAGGACATCTTGGCGATGGTCTGCAGCGTCTGGATCAGCTGGCCGCGTTTGGCGTCGTCCTGAAGCACTTCGAGCGCCTGCTGGGCCTGCGCGGCGGTAACGGAGGGCGCCGGATGCGCTGCCGCATCTCCTACGTCCTGCGACCATGCGGGCTGGACGGTCAAAAGCGCGAAGATGATGAGAGCGAGCGTCGTAATTTTCTGCATTGCGGCATAACGCCCCGTTCGTTGGGCGGCAATTTGCAGATCCCGCGGCCTTTGTGGGGCGAAAATCCCGCCCGTTCCTGTGGGATTGCCGCGTGACAGTTTTTTGATTCGAGCGGCGACCGCGGGCGCGGTCACTTAGCTTTGAACGGCTCAAAACTGCGTAGGCAGCGCGTGAGCGCCGCGCTAAGCTTTCTTCGAACAACAACAAGAAACGTCTGATGGGCGCGGGCCGCGAGCCCGCTTTGATATCTGGTGGCCGCAAGCCATCGAGGGAGACGATCAATGGCGAAACTGAACATAAACGGCAAAGTCCGCGACGTGCGCGTCGAGGACGATACGCCGCTGCTCTGGGTGATCCGCGAACACGTCGGTCTGACTGGCACGAAATACGGCTGCGGCGTGGCGCAATGCGGCGCGTGCTCCGTGCATATCAACGGCGAGGTGCAGCGCTCCTGCTCCGTTCCGGTCGGCAGCGTCAAAGCCACCGACAAGATCGTCACCATCGAGGGGCTGTCGCCCAATTCATCGCATCCGGTGCAGAAGGCCTGGGCTGCGGTCGACGTGCCGCAATGCGGTTACTGCCAGTCCGGCCAGATCATGGCGGCGGCGGCGCTTCTGAAAAAGACGCCGCGCCCGACCGACCAGGACATCGATGCCGCGATGACCAACATCTGTCGCTGCGGCACCTATCAGCGCATCCGCGAGGCCGTGCACATGGCCGCGGGCACCTCCACCACCGGAAGCAAGGGTTGAGGGAGGGCGCCATGAGAAAGATGACATTCGGAAAAGGCAAGCACCTCTCCCGCCGCAAGTTCGTGGTCGGCACCGCGGCTGCAGGCGGCGGTCTCGCGCTCGGCCTGAGCGTGCCGTTCGCCGGCACGGCGCTTGCGCAGAACGAGGCCAACGAGGTGAACGTCTGGGTCGCAATCAAGCCCGACGACACCTGCGTGATCCGCATCGCGCGCTCCGAGATGGGGCAGGGCACGCTCACGGGCCTCGCTCAACTCGTTGCCGAAGAACTCGAGTGCGATTGGGGGAAGGTGACGACCGAGGGCGTCACGCCCGGCCGCAATCTCGCGGCCAAGCGCGCGTGGGGCGAGATGGGCACCGGCGGCAGCCGAGGCATCCGCACCTCGCAGGACTATGTCCGGAAAGGCGGCGCGGCCGCCCGCATCATGCTGCTGCAGGCCGCCGCCGATCAGTGGAAGGTGCCGGTTGCCGAACTGAAGGTCGGCAAGGGCGTGATCACCCACGAGGCGAGCAAGCGCAAGACGACCTACGGCAAGGTCGCCGCCGCTGCCGCGAAGGTGACGCCGCCTGATCCCAAGAGCATCACGCTCAAGGACCCGAAGACCTGGACGATCGCCGGCAAGCCGCTGAAGCGGCTCGACACGGCGGATAAGCTCAACGGCAGCAAGGTCTTCGCGATCGACCTGAAGCTCCCCGGCATGGTGTGCGCCGCGATCAAGGACTGTCCGGTGTTCGGCGGCAAGGTGAAAAGCTTCGATGCCGCCAAAGTCTCCGGCATGCCTGGCGTGAAGAAGGTGGTGAAGGTCAAGGACACCGCCGTGGCGGTGGTGGCCGACACCTGGTGGCACGCCAAGAAGGCGCTCGATGCTCTTCCCATCGAATGGGACGAGGGCGAGAGCGCCAAGGTCTCGAGCGCCAGCATCGCCGAGGATCTGAAGGCGGCGCTTGGCGCGGCCGAGACCAATGGCGACCGCAAAAACGGCGATGCGCTCAAAGCGATCGACGAGGCCGCGAAGAAGGTCGAGGCCGTCTACGCCACGCCGTTCCTGGCGCATGCCTGCATGGAGGTGATGAACGCCACGGCGCGCGTCACCGCCGACAAGGCCGAGTGCTGGGTGCCGTCGCAGAATCTCGAAGCCTCGCTCGCGGCGCTGTCGGAGGCCTCCGGCGTGCCGCTGTCGAAATGCGAGGTCTACCGTCACGATCTCGGCGGCGGCTTCGGCCGGCGCGGCGGCACGCAGGACTACGTTACGCAGGCGGTGACGATCGCCAAGGAATTCCCCGGCATCCCGGTCAAGCTGATCTGGAGCCGCGAGGAGGACCAGGCGCACGACTTCTATCGCCCGATCTCGCAGTGCAAGCTCACGGCGGGTCTCGACGACAAGGGCAATCTCACCGGATTGCACGTGCGCGTCGCGGGCCAGTCGATCAACGCCACGCTCAATCCGCGCGGCATCGTCGGCGGCAAGGACCTGCGGCAGTTGCAGGGCTATTACGCCGAGCCCGGCGACGCCCAGCTCGGCTATCACGTGCCGAATCTCCTGATCGAATACGTGATGCGCAACACCCACGTGCCGGTCGGCCCGTGGCGCGGCGTCAACACCAACCAGAACGCCATCTACATGGAGTGCTTCATCGACGAGGTGGCGAAGGCGGCCGGCAAGGACCCGCTGGAATTCCGCCGCGCCTTGATGAAGGACTATCCGAAGCACCTTGCCGTGCTGAACGCAGCGGCCGGGAAGGGCGGCTGGGGCAAGCCGTTGCCGAACGGTGTGCATCGGGGTCTTGCCCAGTTCATGGGCTACGGCAGCTATTCGGCAGCCGTCGCCGAGGTCTCGGTCTCGGACAAGGGCGCGCTGAAGGTGCACCGGCTGGTGCTGGCGCTCGACTGCGGCCATGCCGTGAACCCCGGCCAGATCGAGGCGCAGGTCCAGGGCTCGGTGGCCTATGGGCTCAGTGCCGCGCTCTACGGCGAGATGCCGGTGGAGAAGGGCCGCATCACCAATCTCAACTTCGATACGTATGAGATCATGCGGCTCGCCGAATTCCCCAAGGTCGAGACCGTCATCGTGCCGACGCACGACTTCTGGGGCGGCGTCGGCGAACCGACGATCTGCGTCGCGGCGCCCGCGGTGCTGAACGCGATCTATGCGGCCACCGGCAAGCCGGTGCGGAGTTTGCCGCTGAAGAACGTGAAGCTCGTTTAGGCAGGCCAGGGCAAGGCCCTCTTGCCCGGGATTGAGCGGCAGCAACGGATCAGACGAAGCGGTCGATCCGCTGCTGCCGCAGCCGGGCGGCTACCTATATTGTTCCGGAAGGCACGCATAATTACCTACCGCCTCGAACCGAAGGTCTATCGGGAGTGTGGGCGATGTCGTTCTTGCCGCGAATTCGATTTGGCAAAGACCCCGAAACCGAACTTCTGGAGCAGCGCGTTTCGACGTTGCAGGCGGCTCTGAAGCAGTGCTCGGAGGTGGCCGGGCGCTGGTCTGAATTCAGGCGAACCGTGACCGCTGTCATCGCCGTCCTCATGCTCGGGCTGGGCTTTGCGCTTGGCGTCTATCGCGAACCGATCCAGCAGTCCGCCGTCGATCTGGCACGAATGATAGGTCTCGCCAACTCGGTCCCGAGCGCCGATGCGGCCTACGCGGCCTATAAAAACGGCGACTATGACTCCGCGCTGCGGATGGCGCGTTCACTGGCCGCCGGCGGCGACGCGGCGGCCCAGTTCTACCTCGGGGTCATGTATTCCGAAGGCAAGGGCGTGCCGCAGGACTATGCCGAGGCTGCGAAATGGTATCGCGCCGCCGCGGATCGTGGCGACGCCCAGGCGCAATACAATCTCGGGATCTCCTACGCCAAGGGCGAAGCCGGGGACCAGGACGACGTCAGCGCGTATTTCTGGCTCAATCTTGCGGCTGCGCGTTTCTTGCCGTCCGACACCCGCCGGGGCGTTGCCATCAGCAGCCGGGAGGCGGTGGCGAAACGGATGACCGCCGATCAGATTGCCGTGGCGCAGAAGCGGGCGAGCATGTGGAAACCGCAATAACGACGCCGGACAGAAGCCGAAAGCGCCGATGAAGTGCCTAGCCAGTTTTTCCAAATATGCTAAGTCTTTGCCCTGTGCGGGCGTAGTTCAATGGTAGAACGGAAGCTTCCCAAGCTTCATACGAGGGTTCGATTCCCTTCGCCCGCTCCAACACTTAGCGACATTTCGTGGAACGGTTTTGTCGTCAGTTTTGCTAAGTATGTTCACTCTCTGGCCTCCAGTTTTTTTATGCGCGCTTTTATTGCTGCCGTCCGGCCCACGTAGCGACGGATGATCTTCTCGACCGATTGCTCTTCCCAAGCGAGCGTTTCGGCTATCTCACGCATTGTGAAACCCGCGATGTAGAACTTCGTCGCAGCGGTTCCTCGCAAGTCATTGAAGTGTAAGTCCAGGTCCGAGATTTTCGCGTCGATCTTGGCTTTGTTGAATGAACTTCCGAAGCCATCCGCGGTCCACGGCCTAAGCCGGCTGCTTGTCAGTACCGTCGTCGCGCGTTTTGGAATACTGGAGAGGATTTTGCGCAGTTCGCCATACATGGGAATGATCGCTTCTCGGCGATGCTTGCTCTTGCTCGTTGTCAGAACAATCGCGTCGTCGCTGATGTGTGACCAAGACAGGCGGATCAAATCGCCTAACCGCAGTCCAGTATGGCTAGCTAGGTCAATGGCGTTTGCGATCTCAACTGAGCAAGTCTTCTTGATATGTGCGATGTCAGATTCGGCCCAGATGATCTCGGAGCGATCGTTCTTGTACAGATGCTTAATACCCTCACACGGATTCCCAGCGACCTTGCCAAGTTCAACTGCATGAGCAACGACTCTAGAAAGAACCTGTAAGGCATAGTCCGCCGTGCGAGGCGTGTCCCCGAACGCAAGTTCTACGTCTGCCGAGTAGCGAAAAACTCGAACAGCTGTGTTGCTCATCACAGCTGGCAATTCATTCTTGCCTTCAATTGCAACCGCAGATCCTCCGTTTGGGAGCAAACGATGGGCAGTCCGTCGTCATCCGGCAGTTTGGTTGCGATCCTGCCGTGCAATGATCTTGACGCTTCGGAGCGTTTCTACAATCGCCTCCGCTTTGTGCGCCGGGACGAGGCCCACACAGACTATCGCATCCTGTCGAACGGCGCCGGTGGCCATCTGCATCTGACGCCCGCGGTGGAAGACTGGCTCGTGCCTATGGCATCGTTCAGGACGGCCACGGCGCGCGCGCCATCGTGAAGCCCGCCGCGGGCGATGACGACAAGACGCTTGGCTTGCGCATTGGCGATCACATCGAGGGCTGGTCGGTCACGGCCATCGACCCGACCAGGCTCTCGCTCTCGCTCGAGGATCGCTCGGTGGTGTTCTCGATGTTTGACAATAACGGTCCGAGCGATCAGCCGAAGTTCGTGCGTCATCATATGGCGCGGGTCATCGAGCTGAACGCGGCCGGCGTTCTGACGGCGCGTCGCGTCGGCGTGCCCCGGCCTTAGCCTCACTTTTGTGACTTCGGCCAGGGCAGGCCGCGCCGATGTTCCCGAAGGCCCCCTCGTCGGAAGCCGCCCCAAACGGGGTGGCCTCTTTCATTTCAGGCGGATGTCAGGTTTCCCAGGGCTGGCACGGGGCTGCCACAATTCTTACGTCTTGCGGTAACAGAGCGTATAGGATGGTTTTCGCCCGGCGAGACCACCCTTTGCGCCGAAACGGAGCCTTCGCGTGTCAGACTGCATCCATTGCGACATCCACGACCTCCTGGAGCCGGAGCTTGCCCGCGAGGGCGCCGACCTGGCTCAGATCGCTTCCAAGGTGACGGAGGTGCTCGCCGATCTGGTGCTGTCGGCCACGCCCGAGGACCGCGCGGCGCTCTTGGCCGACGTGATCGCCAATCTCGGCCACCTGGTGCTGGAGAAGAGCGAGGAGATCGAGGGCGCGAGCGCCGGCGAGGCGAAGTCGCGCAGGCATTAATTCATCCCGGCATTTAAGAGAAAGAGCCCGGCGAAGCAGCGCTCCGCCGGGCTCTTTTTGTTCGATCGGGATGCAGGCGAAGCTTACTGTCCCGCGCCGCCCAGCGTCGCCGATGCATCCGAGCGGAGTTCGTTTGGCACGCAGACGCCATCCGCACCCGTGATCGCCTTGCGGCATTCGCTCAAGCGGTGGAAATAGCAGTGACGCTGGCCGTCGCCGGTATCGGCTCCGTACATCACGCACCAGCGGTACGGTGCATCCGACGCTTTTGACGCCATCTGTGGCGCGGCTTGTGCGCTGTTGATCGCAGCACTCGCGATCAACGCGGCAACGGCAATGAAACCCGGTCTCATCTTCAGTCCTTTTCGCAACGAATCATGATGGTGATGCGTATGGATTGGCATGTGCACGCGGACAAGTCACAGCTCTGTCATCAAATTACCAAAGCTTAATCTGTTAACCGCTATTAACTCCGAAGCTCTCGCTTCTGAGATGAATCGTCTCCGCAGAGCGTCACTGCAACCGGTTCCTTCTTGATACCCGCTTCCGTCATGGGACCCGCTCGCGACGGTCATGACCGACGCATGGGCTAGCGGATAAGCTTCCCGTCAATGCGGGCCGTCGAGAGCCCGCCGCAGACGGGGGGAAGCGCATGAATAAGGGCCTGCTCGCGGCCGCGTTGCTGGCGTCTCTCGTGTGTGTCGCAGCCGCGCCGTCGGGTGCAATCGATTTTCCAAGCGGCGTGGTGCGCATCGTCGTGCCGTATCTGCCCGGCGGCTCGGTCGAAGCGCAGGCGCGCTTTCTCGCCGCCGAATTGCAGAAGCAGTGGGGCAAGCCGGTGATCATCGAGAACAAGCCCGGTGCCGGCACCACGGTCGGCGCGGCTTATGCGGCCACGCAGAAGCCCGACGGGCTCACGCTTTATCTCGCATCGACTTCGCACACGGTGACGCCGTCGCTCTACAAGTCGCTGCCCTACGATCCGATCAAGAGCTTCGAGCCGATCTCGCTGATCTCTAGCTCGCCGTTCCTCGTGCTGGTGAAGGGCGACTCGCCCCTCAATTCGCTCGCCGATCTCGCGGCGCTGGCGAAATCCAAGCCTGGCATTTTGAGCTGGGCGTCGTCCGGTATCGGCGCCGGCCCGCATCTGTCGGGCGAGCTGTTCAAGACCAAGGCCGGCATCGACGTGGTCCATGTGCCGTTCACCGGCACGCCGCCGTCGTTCAATGCCGTGCTTGGCGGACACGTCGACTACGTGTTCGGCGACATCACCTCGCTGCCGCTCATTCGCTCCGGCCAGCTCAAGCCGTTGGCCGTCACCACGCCGCAGCGCTCGCCGCTTCTGCCCGACGTGCCGACCTTTGCGGAGGCGGGCGTGCCCGGCGTCGAAGTGTCGAACTGGAGCTCGATCATCGTGCCGGCCGGAACTCCGGACGGCATCGCGGCCTTCCTCAACACGTCGATCGTCAAAGCGCTGGGCGAGCCGGAGGTGAGGGCGAGCTATGAGAAGCTCGGTTTCGTGCCGCAGCCCTCGACCCGCGAGGAGCTGGCGGCGTTTCTGCGCGCCGAGATGCAGAAATATGCCGAGGTCATCAGGAATGCAGGTATCAAGCCCAATTGAAGTTTGGCCACGGACCGGGAATTGTGAATGCCGATGACGTCGAAAGCCAAAATGAAGTTCGCGGTCTTCCTGATGGCGGACTCCAACTATCACATCGCCGGGTGGCGGCATCCCGATGCCTATGTCGACGCAGGCTCCAACGTGCAGCGCTGGATCGAGTTCGCGAAAATCCTGGAGCGCGGCAAGCTCGACATGTTGTTCGTCGCCGACGTGATCGGCGTGCCGGGCACCAAGGATCTGGATAGCCTCAGCTATCAGCCCACCATCGACAAGTTCGAACCGTTCACGCTGTTGGCCGCTTTGTCCAGCGTGACGAAGCACATCGGCCTCGTCGCCACGTCTGCCACGGCATACAACGAGCCGTATTTCGTCGCCCGCGTGCTCGCCTCGCTTGATCATCTCACCGGCGGCCGCGCCGGCTGGAATCTCGTGACCGGCGGCTCCTACGAGGACGCGCAGAACTTCAGTGTCGGCGAGCATGCTGCGCACGGCGACCGCTACGAGCGCGCGGAAGAATTCGTCGACGTGGTCCGCGGGTTGTGGGGCAGCTTCGACGCGGCCGCGTTTCCGCGCGACAAGACCACCGGCCGCTATCTCGACCCGGAAAAGCTCCACGTGCTCGGCCACAAGGGCAGGTTTTTCTCGGTGAAGGGACCGCTCAGCGTGTCGCGGCCGCCGCAGGGCCATCCGGTGATCGTGCAGGCCGGCACGTCGGAGCCGGCGCGCAAGCTCTCGGCGCGGGTCGCCGACGTCGTGTTCACCGCGCAGTCGGCCATTGAAGATGCGAAGGCTTTCTACGCGGACGTGAAGGGCCGGATGCAGCAATACGGCCGCCATCCCGACGATCTGAAGGTCATGCCCGGCGTCGCCATGTATGTCGGCCGTTCGCAGCAGGAGGCCGAAGAGAAGTTCGAGCATCTCAATACGCTCATTCCGATCGAAGTGTCCGTGTCGCGGTTGAGCCGCATGCTCGGCGGCGTGGACCTGTCAGGCTATGCCCTCGATGAGCCGATGCCGGACATCGGGAGCAACTCGGCGCGTGTGAGCACGCCGCTGAATTACGTGCGGCTTGCCAAGCGCGACAATCTCACCTTGCGGCAGGTCGCGACGCGCTCCGGCGCCGCGAAGGATCACTGGACGCTGATCGGCACGCCGAAGACCGTCGCCGACCAGCTGGAGCAATGGTTCGTCGAGAAGGCCGCTGACGGTTTCAATCTCCTGCCGCCACATGTACCCGGTGGGCTCAACGAGTTCGTCGATCTCGTGGTCCCCGAATTGCAGCGGCGCGGTCTGTTTCGCACCGAATACGAGGGCGCGATGCTGCGGCAGAACCTGGGTGTGCCGTATCCGCAGTGAAGCGCTTGCGAAAGCGCCACGCCTTGCGCTAAAGAGACGCCGCGACTTCCCGCCGTAAGCGTTCACGTCAACCAACGCGCCAGCCTGCCGCCTCTTGCGGCGGCTCGCGACGTTGGGAGCAAGACGTGACAGAGTTCTTCAAAAGCTTCGCATCGGCCATCACGACATTCTGGCGCGCGCCCCGTCCCGCCCAGGTCGGCATGGGTCTGTTCTTTGCCGCATCGGTCGCGGACGGCATTCTCATGCCGTTCTTCGCACTGTGGGCGCACAATGTTGCGGGCATCCCGATCGAATTCATCGGCTTGCTGCTCGGCTGCTACGCCGGCGGCGAGCTCGTGGCGACGCCGTTCGTCGGCGGCATCGCGGATCGTCTCGGCCGCCGGCCGGTGCTGCTGATCTCGACCATCGGGGTCGGCAGCGGTTTCGTGCTGCTGTACGTGGTGCACGGCGCCTTTGCGGCCGCTGTGGCGCTGATCATCATCGGCGTGTTCGAGAGCGTGCTGCACCCGACCGCTTCGACGGTCATTGCGGACGTCGTCCCAGCCGAGGCGCGGCGCCGGCATTTCGCGGCGCGCCGGGTGATGTCGAACGCCGGCAGCATGGCCGGGCCGGCGCTCGGCGCGCTGCTCGCGCTGCACTCGCTGGGTCTGGTGTTCCTTGGCGCGGGCATCACGCTTTTGCTCGCCGCACTTGTCATTGCGGTTTGCCTCACCGAGACGCGGCCGCCCGGTGCCGCGCCCGGCGAGGACGATGACGACGATTCGCTGCTGGTGCTGACCGCCGCGTTTCGCGATCGCCGTCTCGCGGCCCTGATGGTGCCGGTCGCGCTCATTGAACTTGCCGCGAGCTGGATCGGAGCCATCGTGCCGCTCTATGCCGAGACCGGCGGCACGCTCACGGCGTCCGGCATCGGTTTGCTGTTTGCTTACGCGGGTGCGATCGGCGTCGTGCTGCAAATGCCGATCACGCACGCGACCGAACGCATGAGGGGATCGCGCATCGTGCTGTGGGCCGGTGTGGTCCAGGCCGCTGCCTTTGCCTGCCTGTTTCTCTCGCCCGCGCTGCCGTCGCTCGTAGCCGCGGTCACGTTGCTGGCCCTGGCCGGTATGCTGACAGGGCCGCTGGTGCAGAGCATCGTGACCGAGCTCGCGCCGCGCACCGCGCAGGCGACTTACCAAGCCGCGTTCGGCGTGGTGGGCGATATCAGGGACGCTGCGGGGCCTGCGATCGGGACGTGGCTGTTCGCTTTTGCGGCCGTCCTGCCATGGGGCGCCGGTGCGGTCCTGTCGATTGCGGCGTCGCTCGGGCTTGTCTCCGTCATGCGCCGCCATGAGCAGCCAGAGGGCGTTTCGGACTCGCCGCCGAGCGATCGGTATGACGAAATGCAAAGGCCGCAGTAGTCGCGGACGTTTACTTGGAAAGAAGTTTCGCCGCTCCGCGCACATTGTCGGCAAACAGATCGGCGAATGGATTGAGTGTCCGATTTTTGAGAGTCAGGAGCGCCAAGGGCCGTTCCGTGCCAGGGAGGTTGACCGGCAAGACCTTGAGCCATCGATCCTTCGGTGGAAACTGCGCCACGATGCGCGGCACCATCGACAGATAAGGGCCGGTCATGAGCATGGACGTGCGCAGCGGCAAGGTCGAACCGACAATGGCCGGGGGCACCGTCAAACCTTGGGTGCGAAACGCATGGCTGACCACACTGCCATACGGCTGATCCGAAATCGGGAACACCCACGGCTCATCCACCAACTGCGCCAGGGTGATCCGTTGTCGCCGCGCGAGAGGATTCTGGGCCCCCGCAATGACGACATGCGGGTCTTGCAGCAGCACCTCGACGTTCATGAGCTCCTGGCTCGGCGGATGAACGAGATGCACGACGGCGAGATCGACCTTGCGCGTCAGTAGGTCCTGGTAGGCGGTCCCTGTGTCCGTGGCGTGCACCTGGAACCGCAGTCGGGGGTGGCGCTGCAGGAGTCGGGTGATGATGCTGCAAATAAAGCCCTCGGCGATGGCGATCGAAGCGCCGATTGTCAGCTCGCCGGTCGTCGGATCGGACATTGCCTGAATGTCCCGGATGCCCTGCCGGAGCTCGTCGAATACCGCAGTTCCTCGTTTGAAAAGCGCGCGACCGTAGTCCGTCGCTTCAATCCCCTTCGCGTTGCGATCGAGCAGCCGGACACCGAATGCCTGCTCCAGCTCCGCAATCGCCCTGGAGATTGCCGGCTGCGATGTCGCCAGCAGGCTCGCGGCTTTGCCCATACTGCCTGCCTCGATGACGGTCTTTAAAATACGCAAATTATGCAGGCCGATACGGCGCTCGATGCGACCGGCTTCGTCCATGACAAACCTCATATCAATTCCGATATGACCTTATTAGACCATAGCATTACCGGGCCCGGAGAAGACTCTGTAGGCTGTCCGAACTGACTTTTATTGGCTTTTTTAATCCGTTCATTTTTGGTGGAGGCGCAACACCGTGCTGACACGCAGAAAGCTTTTGGCCGGACTCTCGTCCACTCTGGTTTCAGTCCGCACAGTCGCGGCCGCCTCGGCTGCGGCTTACCCAACGAGGCCGATCACCGTGATCGTGCCATTTCCCGCAGGCGGTCCCACCGACATCATCGCCCGCGTCGTGTCGGAAAAAATGAGCGCACATCTGGCTCAGCCGATCATTGTCGAGAATATCACCGGCGCCGCCGGGACAATCGGCGCGGGCCGCGTGGCTCATGCAGTCCCTGATGGCTATACGCTTTGCGTCGGATTCCTGGGCACCCATGTGCTCAACGGAGCCGTCTACAAGCTCGACTACGACATCGTGAAGGATTTCGAGCCAATCGCGCTGCTGGCAAGCAATCCTCAATTGATTGTCGCCAGAAAAGACCTGCTGGCGCGCGATTTGAAGGAATTGATCGCGTGGCTGAAGGCAAATCCCGGCAAGGCGACGCAGGGATCGGCCGGCATCGGCAGCCCGGCGCACGTCAGTGGCGCGTATTTCCAACAGGCCAGCGGCACCACGTTCCAGTTTGCGCAGTACCGCGGTGCGGCTCCAGCCATGCAGGATCTCGTCGGAGGCCACGTCGATCTCATGTTCGATCAGCCTCCGAATTCGTTGCCGAACGTTCGTGCCGGTTCGATCAAGGCCCTCGCGGTGACCGCCAAGGCGCGGTTGCCCTCCGCGCCCGATATTCCAACCGTCGATGAGGCCGGCTTGCCGGGATTCTATATTTCAGTGTGGTCTGGCATGTGGGCGCCGAAAGGCACGCCACGGGAGATTGTTTCGACATTGAACAGGGCTGTGGCCGATGCTTTGGGCCACGAGTCTGTCCAGAGCCGGCTTGCCGACTTGGGCCAGGAGGTGCCGCCGCGCGATCAGCAGACCGCGGCCGCGCTTGCCAGATACCAAGCGGCGGAAGTCGACAAGTGGTGGCCGATCGTCAAATCGATGAACTTGAAGCTTGAATGAATTTGACAGTCCCCGACTTGCAATAGTCTTTCCTTCCCTTTCCAGCCGGCGATGACTTGCCCCGTCGCAGGCGCTCTGGCGTCATGCTGGTGAAGCAGGGAAGAGTCGCGTCGATATGCCTGAGGTGAAGCCCGATTCCGAAGTGGCCGTGATCGGTGCCGGGCCCGCGGGGCTCATGGCCGCCGAGGTGCTGGCGGAGCGCGGCGCGCGCGTGACGGTTTACGACCGCATGCCTTCGGCCGGCCGCAAGTTCCTGATGGCCGGGCGGGGCGGGCTCAACCTGACTCACAGCGAGAGTCTGCCGGACTTTCTCAAGCGCTATGGCGACGCCGCGCCAAGACTTCGCGCTGCGATCGAAGCCTTTCCGCCGGATGCGGTTCGCGCCTGGTGCGAACGGCTCGGCCAGGAAACCTTCGTCGGCACCAGCGGCCGGGTGTTTCCCAAGGTGCTGAAAGCCTCGCCGCTGCTGCGGGCGTGGCTGCGCCGGCTCGCGGGTGCGGGCGTCGAGTTCAGGTTTCGCCATCGTTGGTTTGGCTGGGATGAGAACGGTGCCCTGCTGTTCGAAACGCCGGACGGCCGTGCCGGTGTGAAACCCGATGCGACCATCCTGGGGCTCGGCGGCGCAAGCTGGCCGCGGCTTGGGTCGGACGGTGGCTGGGTCGATGCGCTGACATCGTCCGGTGTTGCTGTGACTCCGCTCCGGCCGGCGAACTCAGGCTTCACGGTCAATTGGTCCGGCATCTTCCGTGATCGTTTCGAAGGCCAGCCGCTCAAGCGCATTGCGCTGTCGTTCGGTCCGCAGACCGTCCGCGGTGAAGCGATGATCACGCGAAGCGGCCTCGAAGGCGGTGCGATTTATGCGCTGTCGTCGCCGCTGCGCGAGAGTATCGCTTCAACGGGCGACGCCGTGCTGCACGTCGCGCTGCGGCCTGATCTCACGGTGGCCGAGCTGATGGAGCGGCTCGCCGCGCCGCGCGGCAAGCAATCGCTTTCGACATTCCTGCGCAAGGCCGCCGGGCTTTCGCCGCCCGCGATCGGCCTCCTCCAGGAAGCCGCCGCCTCAGCCTCGCTGAAACTTGCCACGCTCGATCCCGCAGCGCTCGCGGCTCTGATCAACGCGGTGCCGGTGCGGCTCACCGGAACCGCATCCATCGAACGCGCCATCTCCACCGCCGGCGGCATCGCGCTCGGCGAGATCGACGAGCATTTCATGCTGCGCGGCAGGCCCGGCACCTTCGTGGCCGGCGAGATGCTGGACTGGGAGGCGCCAACCGGCGGTTATCTGCTGCAAGCCGCATTTGCGACCGGGGTCGCAGCCGCCCGCGGTGCGCTGGCCACCTTTGCCGAACGCGGGATCACGGCCTTGTGACTGTTGCTGCGGCCTGCGTTCGGTCCTATGTGATGGGCGAACATGACAGGCGGGTCCACTCGACCGGGAACGGCCATGCCAGACAATCCAGCAGCCGAAACGGCTCAAGACGTCACGGCACACGCGGAATTCCCGGGCCGCGCGACCGTGCTGCTCATGGCCGCCGTGCTCGGCGCCATCGTGGCCGGCACCGCCGCGCTCTGGGCGCATTACGGCACCGCCGTGTTCTTCGAAACCATCCGGGCGGGCTTCGCGGCCTGCTTCGGTTAGCAAATGAACGAGCCCAATTTGGCCATGCATCCGCGAACCACCCGCATCCTTCTCGTGCTCAGCGCTTTCGTTGCGGGCCTGGTGTTCTTTTCCACGGTCGTGTTCCTCGTCACGGGCAAAAGCCCGGCGCCGGTTGCGATGCCATCGGCGGTCGGCGGGCCGTTTGCGCTGGTCGATCAGGACAACAAGCCGATCACCGACAAGGACATGGCGGGCCATCCGTTCCTGGTGTTCTTCGGCTTCACCCATTGCCCGGATGTCTGCCCGACCACGCTGTTCGACGTGTCTGAGGTGTTCCGCGCGCTCGGGTCCGACAAACAGGTGAGGGCGCTGTTCATCACCGTCGACCCCGAGCGCGATACGCCGACGGTGATGAAGGACTATCTGTCGAGCTTTGATCCGCGGATCACCGGCGCCACCGGCGACGACGCGTCCATCGCTGCGGCCATCAAGGCCTATCGGGTCTATGCCAAGAAGGTGCCGCTCGACGGCGGCGGCTACACCATGGACCACACCGCCCTTGTCTACTTGATGGGCAAGGACGGCCGCTTCGTCATGCCGTTCAACATGAAGCGCCGGCCGAACGAGGCTGCCGAGGATTTGAAGCGCTATCTCTGATTGCGCCACAATTTGGTGGGGGCCATACCTTACACGTGACGCACGAAATCACCTGATCCTTTTCACCAATTCGTCTATAAGCTTGGCGCAGACGCGCCGAAGACCTTGTGTCCAGGTCCTTTCATGCAACGTTCGATCGCAACGATGAAACGTCCCGCGGCAAGCTTGAGGTTCGCGGCCCGTTGCCTCGCAGTGACGGCGTTGCTGATGGCCACCGGGCCGGCCCTGGCGCAGACCGAGCCTGCTGCGCCCGCGCCCGCACCATCGCCGCAACCGCAAGCGGCCCCCGCCATTGGCGGCCAGGTCGCGATCCCGGGCTTCTGGGATCCCAAGCGGCGGCCGGAGCGGCCGGACATGTCGCGCATCACCGTGATCCGCTTTATGACCGAGGTCGATTACCCGCCGTTCAATTATGCGGGGCCGGACGGCAATCCGATCGGCTTCAACGTCGACCTGGCGCGACTGATCTGCGAAGAACTCAAAGTCCAGTGCACGGTGCAGATGCGGCGCTTCGATACGCTGCTCACTTCGCTCGCGGAGAACCGTGGCGACGCCGCCATGGCTTCTATCGCGGTCACGCCGGACATGCGCCGCCTCGCCGACTTCTCCGATCCTTACTACCGGACGCCGGCGCGCTTCGTGACGCGGCGCGACTCCAACATCAACGACGTGCGGCCGGAGCGGCTCGAAGGCAAAGAGATCGCCGTGGTTGCCGGTACCGCGCACGAGGCCTTCCTCAAGAGCCTGTTCACCGAAGCTGATCTCCGCAGCTATCCGACCGCGGAAGCGGCACGCGATGCGCTGCGTCGCGGCGATGTCGATCTCATGTTCGGCGATGGCATCGCGCTGGCGTTCTGGCTGAACGGCACCGACTCGCAGAATTGCTGTGCGTTCCGCGGCGGACCGTTCGTCGAGAGCCGGTATTTCGGCGAGGGCATCGGCATTGCGGTGAAGCGTGGCAACGACACTTTGCGTCAGGCGTTGAACTGGGCGCTGTTTCGGCTCTGGGAGCGAGGCCGCTTCAGCGATTTGTGGCTGCGTTATTTTCCGATCAGCCCGTTCTGACGAACGCGCTGGACAGGGAGCGACCGCGCGACGCGGTCACATGATCATCCGATGTCGGGACCGGCCCGTTCCGTTGTGGCGAAAGACCGCGGCACCGATCAGCGCAACAAGCGCCCGCCCAACCCGGTCGATTTCTGGCGCGGCCTCGCGCTGGTTTTCATCTTCATCAATCATATCCCCGGCACCTACTACACGCGGTTCACCCACGCCGATTACTCGATCTCGGATTCGGCCGACCTGTTCGTGTTCCTCGCCGGCTGGGCATTGCGCTATGTGGTCGGCCCGCCCGAGCGCCAGCAGTCGGCCTGGTATCTGATGCTGCGTCTCGAAGGCCGTGCTTTTACGCTCTACGCAGCCCAAATCCTGATCACCATGATGGCGATCGCGATGCTGGCCGGCACCGCGCTGTGGACCGACAACCCGCTGCTGCTCGAATGGCTGAACGCCGCGGCGGTGTTTCAGGACCCGATCGCCACGCATGTGGGCCTCGCGCTGCTCACCCACCAGCTCGGCTATTTCAACATCCTGCCGCTCTATGTGGTGCTGATGATGATCGCGCCATTCTTCGTGCTGATCGATCGTTATGCCACGCCGCTGCTGCTGCCGGTGTCGCTTGGGATCTACTGCATCGCGCTTGGCTTCAGCATCACCATCCCGACCTGGCCGGTGGAAGGCGAATGGTTCTTCAATCCGTTCGCATGGCAGCTCATTTTCGTGCTGGGCTTCGTCATCGCTCGCAAGGACAGCGACATCGGCAGTTTTGCGCGGCGCAACATCTTCGTTCTGCGGATTGTTGCAGTGCCCATCGTGGTGTTCGGCGCATATGTGACGGTGGCGTTCTGGTGGCCGGACCCGACCGCGCTACCGAACCCGAAGCTGTTCTTCATCCTGAGCAAATCCTACGAATCGCCGCCGCGGGTCATTCAATTCCTGGCATTGATCGCGCTGTTCTCAGTGACTTACCCCACCATCGCGCGGTATGCGCCAGGCCTGGTCAGATTCCTGTCGATGCTCGGCCGCAACTCGCTTTATGTGTTCTGCGTTGGCTCGGTGCTCAGTCTTGCGGGACAAATCGTACGCTTCCTGCACCGCGGCAATTTTTACAGTGACACCGCGGTGATCTTCTGCGGTATCTTGCTGATGGCACTCACGGCATGGCTTCCGGAATGGCGCGAAAGCATCAAAGCCCGTTCGAGCGCACGCTCCGTGCTCTCGTCCTGAGCTTCCTGACGGTGGCCGCTGCAATCGCGGTCCAGGACCGCGCTGCGGCGGAAGCCGCGCCTGCGCCCGCTCTGTCGCAGCCTGCACCGGCGCCTTACTCGAGGGATTGCCAGATCGGCGGCACCGCGATCGTCGAGGAGTCGGCGCTGCCCCACGTCGCTGCCGCCCTGCAGAACCGCAAGCAGATCAAGATTCTCGCAATCGGCGCCTCGCCGATCATGAGCCGCCGCGTCAACGGCGGCCATGGCGAGACCATGCGGCAACTCCTGAGGCAGTCGGTCCAGGGCCTCGACGTGGTGATGATCAACCGCGGCGTGTCCGGCGAGCTGTCGGCGCAGGCCGCCGTTCGCATCAAGAACGAGGTGGCGCTGACCGGGCCCGACCTGGTGCTGTGGCAGGTTGGAACCAACGACGCGCTGGCCTATGTGCCGCTCGACGAGTTCGAGAACACGGTCGAGGACACGCTCGCCTGGCTGAAGGAGCACAAGGTCGATGTGGTGCTGGTCGGGTTGCAATATGTCGGCCAAATGGTGTGGGACGACAATTACCGCGCGGTGCGCGATCTCCTTCGCAAGATAGCGGCCAAGGAGAATGTTATGATCGTGCGCCGTTACGAGGCGCAGCAGTTCCTGGATCGGGCCGAGAGTGGGGGCGGCGGGCTCGTGCCCGACGAGTTCGAACGCAGCGAAGCCGGCTACATCTGTCTCGCCCAATATATGGCCCGGGCCATCACACTCGGTATTTTCGGCCATAAGCTGAAGGCCATGATGTCGCCGTCCGCCGCGGGGCCGTCCGCCGTTCCGTCGCCCGCGCCGGCGCCGCCGTCCGAACCCCAGCGCTGATGCGCCACGGGTCCTGTGCGGCTGGCTTGGCAGACAGGCTTGGCAGAATTGACCTGACCGGAACCGGCTCTTAAGTAGGGGACCGTTCCGGAGCCCATGATGTCCTTGACTGAAACCGCCCCCTCGCTGCGCGAAGTGGCCGAGCAATCCAACGCCTGGCCGTTCGAGGAGGCGCGCAAGATCGTCGCGCGCCTGAAAAAGCAGCCCAAGGATGAAGTGATCTTCGAGACCGGCTATGGCCCCTCGGGCCTGCCCCATATCGGCACCTTCGGCGAGGTGGCGCGCACCACCATGGTCCGTCACGCCTTCCGGGTGCTGACCGACGACAAGATCAAGACCCGGCTGATCGCGTTTTCGGACGACATGGACGGGCTCCGCAAGGTTCCCGACAACGTGCCGAACAAGGAAATGCTCGCGGAGGATCTCGGCAAGCCGCTGACGAAGGTGCGCGATCCGTTCGGCACGCATCCGTCGTTCGGCGAGCACAACAACGCGCGGCTCCGCGCCTTCCTCGACACCTTCGGCTTCGAGTACGAGTTCTACTCCTCGACGCAGTGCTACAAGTCCGGCCGCTTCGACGCGTCGCTGTTGAAGCTCCTTGAGAACTTCGACGCCGTGATGAACATCATGCTGCCGTCGCTGCGCGAGGAGCGGGCGCAAACCTATTCGCCGTTTCTCCCGATCGATCCCCGCACCGGCGTGGTGCTTCAGGTGCCGGTGCTGGCGCATGACGCCAAGCGTGGCACGATCACCTATGAAGAGCCGGGGACGAACGAGCGCTTCACCGTTCCGGTCACCGGCGGCCGCTGCAAGCTGCAATGGAAGCCGGACTGGGCGATGCGCTGGGTGGCGCTCGGCATCGACTACGAAATGGCCGGTAAGGACCTGATCGACTCGGTGAAGCTCTCCGGCGAGATCTGCCGGGCGCTCGGCGGCACGCCGCCCGAAGGCTTCAACTACGAGCTCTTCCTCGACGAGAAGGGCCAGAAGATCTCCAAGTCGAAGGGCAACGGCCTCACCATCGATGAGTGGCTGCGTTACGCGAGCCCCGAGAGCCTGTCGCTGTTCATGTATCGCGAGCCGAAGGCTGCGAAGCGGCTGTACTTCGACGTCATCCCGCGCAACGTCGACGACTATCAGCAGTTCCTCGACGGCTACGAGAAGCAGGAAGCCAAGCACCGGCTCTCCAATCCGGTGTGGCACATCCATTCCGGCAAGCCACCGAAGGTCGACGCTCCGATCTCGTTCTCGATGCTGCTGACGCTCGTGTCTTCGTCGAATGCCGAAAACGCCGACACGCTGTGGGGTTTCATCCGACGCTACCGGCCGGGCGTGACGCCTCAGACCCATCCGAAGCTCAACGAAGCGGTGCACTACGCCATCAACTACTTCCGCGACTTCGTGCTGCCGGAAAAGAAATTCCGCGAGCCGAGTCAGGAGGAGCGCAAGGCGCTGCTCGATCTGCGCGACGCGCTGTCGAACCTGCCGGCCACGGCGACCGCCGAAGAGGTCCAGGACGTGCTCTACGACGTCGGCCGCCGCCCGCCGTTCCTCGACGAGAAGAAGAAGGCCAAGGACGGCAAGCCCGGCGTCTCGCTCGACTGGTTCAACATGCTCTATCAGGTGCTGCTCGGCCAGGAGAAGGGCCCGCGCTTCGGCTCGTTCGTCGCAGTCTACGGCCTGAAGAACACCATCGACATGATCGACGGCGCGCTGGCGCGGTCGGCGTAGCGTTCCGGATAAGCGAACGTAAAACAGCGCTGCGCCACGCGCGTAGAAGACGCGCGTGAATGCGTTGTCGATACCGTGGTTTGCCCGGGACGTCTGTTCGGCTTGCTGCTATCGTCCCGTGCTGATGACTCCCGCCTCGCTCGCCATCATCGGCGCAACCATCATCCTGTCCTCCTTCATCTCCGGCGTGTTCGGCATGGCCGGCGGGATGGTGCTGCTTGGCGTGCTGCTGGTCTATTTCGACGTCACCACCGCGATGCTGCTGTTCTCGATCGTCCAGCTTGCCGCCAACGGCTGGCGCGCGCTGCATTGGCGCCGTTTCGTGCTCTGGCCGATCTTCTACGGTTATGTCGGCGGCGCGGTGCTGGCTTTTGCGGTGCTGCGCTACATTGCTTACGTGCCAGACAAGGCGATGGTCTACGTTCTTCTCGGCCTGATGCCGTTCTCGGTCGCCATCCTCCCGGAGTCGATGCGGCCGAACATCGAATGGCGCGGCATTCCGTTCCTGACCGGCATTTTCACCACCGTGTTTCAGTTCATGGCCGGCGTCGGCGGGCTGTTCCTCGACATCTTCTTCAACCGGAGCAAGCTCGACCGTAAGACCACCAACGCCACCAAGGCGATCACCCAGACCTTCAGCCACGTGCTGCGCGCGGCTTATTTCGGATCGCTCTCGGGACTCGGCGATCTGAAATTCACCTATTGGGGGCCGGGGATTGTGCTGGCGCTCGCGGGCGCGATTCTGGCGCCCTTCGTGCTCGAGCGCATGACCGACCACGGCTTCCGGCAGTGGACCCGCGTGATCATCTACACGCTCGCTATCGTCTATCTGGTGCGCGGCGGTCTGCTGATCTGGCACGGCGCGCTGTCGCACAGCGCGTGAGTCCTACTGGCTCGACCAGACCACGCGCGCCATCCAGGCCACATCGCTGGTGGCCACCGTGCGCTCCGGATGGTCCGGGTTCAGCGACTTGAGCTCCACCTGCTTGGCGCTCTGGCGCTTGAGCTCCTTCACCATCACTTCGCCCTTGCGTGTCTTGAGCACGATGCGATCGCCGCGGCGCACCGGCGCGGCCGGAGAGACGATGATGATGTCGCCGTCGCGGAAAATGGGCGTCATGGAGTCGCCGGAAATTTCCAGCGCATAGGCGTGCTCGTCGGACATGGCCGGGAAGCCGATCTCGTCCCAGCCTTTGCCGGTCGGGAAGCCGGTATCGTCGAAAAAGCCTCCCGAGTTGGCCTGGGTGAGACCGAGCAGCGGCATCGACTTGGCGGCGCTGTCCGCGTCCGAAATCAGCGATACGAAGAGGTCGAAGCTGACGCCCGTGGCGCCCAGCGCTTTGGCGACCGATTCCGTGGACGGCCAGCGCGCCCGGCCGTCGGGGGTCACCCGTTTCGACTTGTTGAAGGTCGTCGGGTCCAGCCCGGATTTTTTGGCGAGCCCGGACGGTGACAGCTTGGCACGGGCGGCGAGCCGGTCGAGCCCGGCCCAGATCTGGTTGTGGGTCAGCGGGGCGCTTGCCATACCGGGTCTCCACCGCGAGACTATGGTCCAGAATTAGGAATTATAGCCTCAACTAAGGCATGTCTATGGCTACTCTTGAACAACGCGATGACGGCCGATAGGGTCCGCGCCACCTTCAGTTCGGGGCACTCGTGATTGGTTTTTTTGACCGGCTGGCCCGGCCGCTATTGCGGGCCTTTCAACCCGAAGACGCTCATTCCCTCGTCATCAAGGCACTGAAGTTTGCGCCGTTGCCGCAGGCTGCGCCGGACGATCCGCGGCTTGCGGTGCGCGCCTTCGGCCTCAATTTCCCCAATCCGGTCGGGCTCGCGCCCGGCTTCGACAAGCACGCCGACGCGCCGGACGCGCTGTTGCGGCTCGGTTTCGGCTTTGTCGAGATCGGCACCGTCACGCCGCTGCCGCAGCCCGGCAATCCGCGTCCGCGGCTGTTCCGCCTGGAACCCGACGAGGCGGTCATCAACCGGTTCGGCTTCAACAGCGCCGGCGCCGACGTGGTGCTGCCGCGGCTGGCCGCGCGCGCCAGGCAGGGCGGCCTCGTCGGCATCAATGTCGGGGCCAACAAGGACTCGGCCGATCGGGCCACCGACTATGTCCGGCTGATCGAGCAGGTCGCCCCGATCGCGAGCTACGTTACGGTCAACATCTCGTCGCCCAATACGCCGGGTCTTCGCGAACTGCAGCGCGCCTCGGCGCTGGACAGCCTGCTCGCCCGCATCGTCGAAACCCGCGACCGCGTGGCGCGCAATGCCGGCCCGACGCCGGTGCTGCTCAAGATTGCGCCCGATCTGTCGCTGTCCGATCTCGACGAGATCGTCGGCGTGGCGCGCGCGCGCCGGATGGACGGCATGATCGTCGGCAACACCACGGTCAGCCGGCCGCCGGGACTGCGCGATCGCGAAACCGCGAAGGAGGCCGGTGGGCTCTCCGGCAAGCCGCTTTATCCGCTGGCCACGCGTATGCTCGCGGAGACTTATGTCCGCGTCGAAGGCGCGTTCCCGCTGATTGGCGCCGGCGGAATCGATTCGGGCGAAACCGCGCTGGGCAAGATCCGCGCCGGCGCGGACTTGTTGCAGCTTTACAGCGCGCTGGTGTTCCGCGGCATCGATCTGGTCAAGGACATCAAGGCATCGCTCTCGGCGACGCTCGACAAGAACCCGGGCATGAAGCTTGCCGATTTTGCGGGCGTGGATGCCGCGACGATGACCGCGGAAAAATGGCCGGCCTGATCAGGCCTTGAAGGTCATGCGCATCAGCGCCGGGTAGCGCGCGGCTTGCAGCAGGCCGCGCGCCAGCAGGAAAATCAGCAGCGCCCACCATAGGCCGGCATTGCCGAGCGCGCCGAGCGCCCACCACGCCGCAAAGTAAACCGAGAGCGCCGCGATCATGAGGTTGCGCATGTCGCGCGCCCAGGTCGCGCCGATATAGATGCCGTCATAGGCATAGGCCAGCACGCCGGCGACCGGTGCGAAGGCGGCGAACAGCATGAAGTGCCGCGCCGCCTCGCGCACGTCGGGGCTCGACGTCATGGTGTCGATCAGCGGATCGCCGGCCGCGAGAAACAGCAATGTGGTCGCGACGCCGAAACCTGTGCCCCAGGCGAGGATCAGCCGCACCGCGCGGCTGAAGGCCGATCGGTCGTGCGCGCCGGTGGCCTGGCCGCAAAGCTGTTGGGCCGCCGTAGCGAAGCCGTCGAGGAAGAAGCTGCCGATCATGATGAAGTTGTGCAGCACGGCGTTTGCCGCAAGAACGGTGTCGCCGGCCCGCGCGCCCTGCGCCGTGAAGAATGCAAAGGCTGCGATCAGCGCCATGGTGCGGATCATGATGTCGCGGTTGACCGCGAGCATACGCACGAGCTTGGCGCGGTGGAGCACCTGCGCCCAGCCAACACCGATCCGGCCGCGCAGCAGCACGAACGCGACCGCAAGGCTCGCAATGAATCCCGTCACCTCGGCGATCACTGAGCCGAGCGCCGCGCCATTGACGCCCCATCCAGCCTCGAGCACCAGCCAGGCGGTGGCCGCCATGTTGATCACGTTGACGATGATCTGAAGCGCAAGCGCCAGGCCGGTGCGCGCAAGCCCGACGAGCCAGCCGAGCACCGCGTAGCTTGCGAGCGCGAACGGCGCCGACCAGATGCGAATGGCGAAGTATGACTGTGCGGCTTCGGTCACCGCGGCGCTGCCTCCCATCAGGCGGTAGATCATAGTGGCGAGCGGCGCCTGCAGCGCGATCAGCGCCACGCCGATCACAGCCGCGATCAGCAGCGCCCGCGCCAGCACGGCGCGCTGCTCGGTGGTGTCGCCGGCGCCCAGGGCCTGCGCGGTCAGCGCCACCGTGCCCATGCGCAGGAAGCCGAACACCCAGAAGATGCAGTCGAACACCAGCGCCGACATGGCGACCGCGCCCAGAAGGCTTGCCTCGCTGAGCCGGCCGATCACCGCGGTGCCGACGATGCCAAGCAGCGGTGTCGTGAGGTTCGCCAGCATCGCGGGACCCGCGATGGCGAACACCCGCGCGTGCGTGACCTCGAAACCGGCCATGGCGAGAAGTGGATGCGCTTGCGCCGCTCAGCGGCCGCCTAGCGTCCTCTTGGCGCGTTGAAGATGCGCATCAGGAGCCAGATCGGAATGACGATCACGGCGCCGAGCAGGAAATACTGCCAGAGCCAGCGAATCGCGTCGAACCCCATGTCCCAGATGTTCTGGATGAACCGTCGCAGGCTCTGGAGGATATCCCGCGGATCGAGGCCGAGTGCCGACAGCACCACGCCGATCACAATCGAAAGCAGCACCAGCTTGGCAAAGACCGCCAGCGGCGAGCCACCAAGGAAGCGGTTGACGTTTTCGGCCATTCGAATCTCCCCGAACCAAATCCAATCTATCATGACGCCGCGCGGGCGGGGCCACGCCCGCTTTCTATTTTGCTGAGAATCGACTCCAGCACGTCGATCCGGTCAGCTTCGCGCGGCGGCTTGTCCCAGCGCAGCCGGCTGATACGGGGAAACCGCATGGCAAGGCCGGATTTGTGCCGGGTCGAGCGCTGCAGGCCCTCGAAGGCGACCTCGAACACCAGGCCCTTATCGGGTTCATGCGCGATCTCACGCACCGGGCCGAAGCGCTCGACGGTGTTGTTGCGCACGAAGCGGTCGATCTTCTGCAACTCCTCGTCGGTGAAGCCGAAATAGGCCTTGCCGACGGGGACCAGTTCGTCGCCGCCTTCGCCGGCCTTCCAGACCCCGAAGGTATAATCGGAGTAGTAGGACGAGCGCTTGCCGTGCCCGCGCTGGGCATACATCAGCACGGCGTCGACCGTGAACGGATCGCGCTTCCATTTCCACCACGGGCCTTTCGGCCGGCCGGGCACGTAGATCGAGTCGCGGCGTTTGAGCATGACGCCTTCGACGGCCCCGGCGTCCTGGCCGGCGCCGGATTTCGCCGGGTCGGCGCGTGCGGCGGTCAGTTCGTCCCAGGTATTGAACGGCACCATCGGCGACAGATCGATGCGCGGGTCGTTGAGCCTTGTGACGAATGTTTCCAGACGCATCCGCCGTTCGGCAAAGGGCTTGTCGCGCAGGTCCTCGTCGCCGTCGACGAGCAGATCATAGGCGCGCAGATGCGCCGGAAATTCCTGCAGCAGCTTCGGCGTCACGGCCTTGCGGTTGAGCCGCTGCTGCAACACGTTGAACGACTGCACGCGGCCGTCGCGCAAGATCAGCAGCTCGCCGTCGATCGAGCCGGGCAGCCGCAGCGCCTCGGCGAGATCGGGAAAGCTTTTCGAGATGTCCTCGCCGGTGCGCGAATAAAGCCGCGCGATATGGCCTTCGCCGGAGCCGGCCGCGGCTGCCTGCACGCGGATGCCGTCCCATTTCCATTCGGCGGTGAAGTCCGTCGGGTTCAGGGCGGCGAAATCGGTTTCCTCGATGGCATGAGCCAGCATTGCTGGGCGGAACGGCGCAAGGTCGCGGGTCTGGGGCTTGTCGGCGCGGCCCTCGAGCCAGGCGAATAACGCGGTGTAGGGTGGCGACAAGCCGGGCCACAGGATTTCGACTTCGTTCGGCTCCTTGTCGCCGAGCGAGGCTGCGGCAGTTTTCGCAAGCCTGGCGGAGACGCCGATGCGCAATGCTCCGGTCACCAGCTTGAGCAGCGCCCAGCGGCCGGTCTCGTCGAGACCGTCGAGCCAGCGCGCGAGCTGCTTCGGCAATTGGGTCTTGCCGAGCGTGGCGAGTGTTTCGATCACCTCTGATAGCGACGGCGTGGAGTTGGGTTTCTGCGACGGGTCGGCAGGCCACATCAGCGCCACCGTTTCGGAAAGATCGCCGACATAGTCGTAAGAAATTTCGAACAGCACCGGATCGGTGCGCTCGGCGATCAGCGCGCGGATCATGCCCGCCTTGGCGTGCTGGAACGACAATGCACCGGTCAGCCCCGCGAGCGCAAAGCCACGCTCGGGATCGGGCGTCGAGCGCAGATAGTCCGCGATCAGCCGCAGCTTGTTGTTGCGAGACGGCTCGTAGGCCAGGCGGTCGAGAAGCTCGGCGAAGCGATTCATTTTAGTTCGAGGTTGTTAGCCGGCTCAGTTCATTTTCTTCCAGCTTGAAAACAGTCTTGTGCAATTTCTTGCTCATAGAGTGACTGATTTCCAATTGCATCGCTTCCGTCGGAGTCCATGTCTTAGCGGCAATTTTTGTGCTGGCGTAAAAGGAAAACTGTTCAATGATTTGATCGCTGTTTGTGCCGACAATCAGAATTTCGCCGGGATGGAGTGTGCGAGGAAGTATAAGTTTCTTAGTTTTGTCATTTCCAAATAGGGATTTCAGGACATAAGGCTCTATCCCCCAATCTGATTGAAGGCCTCCTTCGTCTGTTTTTGCAAGGTTCATGATTGCACAATCGATGATCGTTAGAGGTCGCGACGAGATGTTCGCGATAACAAAATCGTAGTGCGCGAGTTCTGTTTCAAACGAAGGATGTGCTTCGACTGAGAGAATTCGTCTTTCTTTCAAAAAATTGAATACAGTGATGAATCCGAGAACAGTCGAAAGTATTGCTCCGTATACCGCTAAAATCAGGGTAGCGCTCATTTGTTCTCCCTGCTTTCGGCAGCGCTCCCATTGTCATCATTTTCGTCGTCTTCGTCGCCGTAACCGACAATGGCGAGCGGCCGCGCTTTCAGTCCGCGCGACCTGCTCCAATGCACCAGCGCGTCCTCCTGGCCGTGCGTCACCCAGATTTCAGAGGCGCCGGTCGCCGCGATTGTCGCGGTGAGGCCGTCCCAGTCGGCGTGGTCCGAGATCACCAGCGGCAGTTCGACGCCGCGCTGTCTGGCGCGCGCCCGCACCCGCATCCAGCCGGAGGCGAAGCACGGCACCGGATCGGGAAAGCGCCGCGTCCAGACGTCTTGCAGTGACGAAGGCGGGCAGAGCGCAATGGCGCCGGCAAGCTCCGCCTTGGCGGTGCCGCGCACCGGACGAAGCTCTCCGAGGTCGATGCCGCGGCTCTGGTAATAGTGCGTGATCTTCTCCAGCGCGCCATGCAGGTAAATCGGCTTGTCGTAGCCGGCCGCGCGGATGAGCGCGATCACCCGCTGCGCCTTGCCGAGCGAATAGGCGCCGACGAGATGGGCGCGCTCCGGAAATACCGCGACCGAATGGAGGAGGCGGGCGATCTCGCCGTCCGGGTTGCCGTGGCGGAACACCGGCAATCCAAAAGTGGCCTCGGTGATGAACACGTCGCACGACACCAGTTCGAACGGCGCGCACGTCGGATCGGGCACGTCCTTGTAGTCGCCCGAGGCGACGATGCGGCAGCCCCCGCACTCGACCGCGACCTGGGCGGAGCCGAGCACGTGACCAGCGGGGTGAAATGTCACCGTGGCGCCCCCGAGCCGGATCGTCTCGCCGGGCGTGGCCACCTGCGTCGAGCCCGCGAAATTGTCGCCGTAACGCAGCCGCATCAGGTCGAGCGTCTCTTGCGTCGCCAGCACCGCGCCGTGGCCGGGCCGCGCATGGTCGGAATGGCCGTGGGTGATCACGGCCTTGTCGACGGGCCGCGTCGGGTCGATGTGGAAGCCGCCGGTCTGGCAGCACACGCCCGACGGCGTCGGCGTCAGCAGTTGTTCGGGACGCATGGGGCTGAGATATGCCATATCGGCGCAAAGAACAGACCGGCGAACCTTTCCATCATGGCCGCACAGCCGCTTTTCGTTTCTTCGGGAAACCCAGTGATCGACCGGCGCTACCATTGGGCGCTGGATTATCTGATGCGCGGCGATGCCGAGGCCGCGGCCGATATCCTGGCCCAGGTCGTCGAGACCGCGCCGGGCTTTGCCACCGCATGGTTTGCGCTGGCGACGATCCGCGAGCGGCTCGGCGACCGTGACGGCGCGGTTGCGGCCTTTGCGGCGGCGCGTGACGCCGACCGCGAGGATTATCACGGCGCGCGGCTGCACCTCGCGCGGCTCGGCGTCGGTGAGGCGACGCCCGCGATGACCGGGGTCTATGTGCGGCGGCTTTTTGATCAACATGCACCCGAATTCGATCAGGCGCTGGTCGAGCGGCTGGACTATCGCGGGCCGCAATTGCTGTTTGAGGCGGTGCGGGCACATTCGAGCTCGCGGCTCGGCGCGGTGCTCGATCTCGGTTGCGGGACGGGATTGAGCGGCGCGGCCTTCCGGCCGCACTGCGATTGGCTTGCAGGGGTCGACATTTCGCCGGGCATGGTCGAGCAGGCCCGCGCCAAGAATCTCTATGACCGGCTCGAAGTGTCCGATCTGCTGGAGTTTCTCGCCAGCGAATCCGGTGCACAGAACCATCTCTCAATCGCCGCCGACGTCTTCGTCTATTGCAGCGACATCGCGCCGATTGCGACGGGTGTCGCCAAGGTGCTGGCGCCGGGCGGTTTGTTCGCATTCTCGGTCGAAACGCACGAGCGGTCCGGCGTCCAGATGCAGGAATCGCTGCGCTACGCCCACGGCGCCGACCATGTGCGCGCCGCGATTGCCGCCGCGGGCTTGCAATTGTTGCAGCTTTCCGAAGCCTCGACCCGCACCGAGCGCGGCGAGCCAGTGCCGGGGCTGGTCGTCGTCGCAAGGCTTTAGCGATTTGGCACTGTCATTCCGGGGCGCTCGCGAAGCGAGCGAACCCGGAATCCAGATGCATACACAAATCGTGCGTCTGGATTCCGGGTTCGGGCCTTCGGCGCGCCCCGGAATGACCGCGGGCAGAGTTAGCGCACGTCCGCGCCGACCGCCTCTCTCACCGATTTGAAGCCGTCGCGCTCCAGCAACTGCGACAGTCCGCGCACGATCCGCCGCGCCAGCAGCGGGCCCTCGTAGACCATCGCGGTAAAAAGCTGCACCAGCGACGCGCCGTTCCTGATCTTGGCGTAAGCGTCCTCAGCCGTGGTCACGGCGCCTGCCGAGATCAGCACGTAGCGCTTGCGATCCATCCGGCGATAGCACTCGGCCGTCGCCGCCATCGGCGCCTGATAGACGATCGGCGGACCTGCGACTGTTCCCGGCAGCGAGCGCCACTGCGCCTCTGGCGTGTTGAGCTTTTCCGGCTTGCCGGGGATCTGGTTGAACAGGAACCCTGCGATGAAGTCATGACCGTCAGCTGCGGCGAGCACGCGCTCGACCGCCGCGACGCCGCCCGCCGACGAGGTCTTCATGAACACCGGCAGCTTGAGACCAAGCGTCGCGAGCGCCGCGATGCAGTTTCGCATGTTGGCGCCGTCGATGAAGAAATCGCGGCCGTCGGCCGTGTTGGGACAGCTCAGGTTGAGCATCAGGTAGTCGGCGTGCGGCGCGAGCACCCGCGCGGCCTCGACATATTCGGCGATGATCTGGTCGGGGTTGAGATGCGGCGCGCCTTTGCCGCGATTGGTTACCGCGATGTTGACGCCGAGCGGAACCGGAAGCTTGAGATTCCTGACGCGCTCGGCAACCACCTGCGCACCGTCGTTCTGCATGCCGTAATGCACCAGCAGGGCCTTGTCCTCTGGAAGCCGCCACAGGCGTGGCTTCGGATTGCCGTCAGAGGGATCGATCGACACCGAGCCGACCTCGACGCTGCCGAAGCCCAGCGCCGCCAAGGTCGCGACCGACTCGCCGCTTTTGTCGTAGCCCGCCGCGAGCCCGATCGGATTGGGAAAGCGCAGGCCTGCCACCCGGGTTTCGAGGCGCATGTCGGAGGCATCGAGCAGCGGTCGCAAAGCCGGCGCGGCCCAGGCCACGCTGCCGCCCAGCTTGATGGCGAGATGATGAGCACGCTCCGCCTCCAGGCGGAATGCCAGCGGCCGGACGATGCTCGTGTAGAGGCCCATGCAAAAGCCTGCCGCGACTTCGAACGCGTGATGATGCAAACTAACGGGCCTGCGTGAATGGGACAACAACGCAGCCGGGAGGAACAACAATGAAGAAATTGATCGGGATGGTGTTGGCGCTGGCCTGCATGCAGGCTGGGCCGGCGCTCGCCCAGGAAAAGGTGAGGTTCGCAGTCGGCGGCAAGTCGGCGGTGTTCTATCTGCCGCTGTCGGTCACCGAGCGGCTCGGCTACTTCAAGGACGCTGGCCTCGACGTCGAGATCGCCGACGTGGCAAGCGGCGGCCGCACCTTGCAAGCGATCATCGGCGGCAGTGCCGAGATCGGCATCGGCACCTTCGATCACACCATCCAGATGCAGGCCAAGGGCCAGCCGGTGGTCGCTCTTGTGCAATACGGCCGCTATCCGGGCTTCGTGCTGGCAATGATGGCCGGCAAGGCCGACCGCTACAAAGGCCCGGCCGATCTCAAAGGCATGAAGATCGGCGTGACCTCGCCGGGCTCGAGCACGCATTTCATGGCCGCCTATATGATGGTGCGCAACGGGCTCAAGCCCGACGACGCGTCGTTTGTCGGCACCGGCACGACCTCGACGGCGGTCGCGGCGGCGCGGCGCGCCGAGATCGACGCCATCGTCAGCTCCGACCCGATGATGACGCTGATGGAAAGCGAGAAGTTGGTGAAGATCGTGGCCGACACCCGGACCGCCGAGGGCACCAAGGCGGTCTATGGCGGGCCCTATCCGGGCGGTGTGATTTACGCAGCTCCTGCCTATATCGAGAAGAATCCGCAGGCCGTGCAGAAGGTGGTCGATGCCTTCGTGCGCGGCCTGAAATGGATCGCGAGCCATTCGGCCGAGGACATCGCCAAGCTGATGCCGGAGGAATACGCACTGGGCAATCTGTCGATCTACATCAAGGCTCTCGAAGTCTCGAAGCCGATGTATTCGCCGGACGGCCATTTCGAGCCCGGCGCGGTCGACACCGCCTATGCGGTGCTCAAGGTGTTCGATCCGGCGGTGGCCGGTGCGACCATCGATCTGAAAAAGACCACCAACGACAGCTTCGTGAAGAAGGCGTTGGCCGGGAAATAGCATTGGCAGGATATGAGCCTCGCGGAACCGACCGACACTGCCGAACTGCTGCCGGAGACGTTTTCGCGATGGTTCGCCTCGCGCGGCTGGACGCCGCGCGCGCATCAATTGGAGTTGCTGTCGCGCGCCCGGCAGGGAAAGTCGGTGCTGCTGATCGCGCCCACCGGCGGCGGCAAGACGCTCGCGGGCTTTCTGCCGACGCTGGTGGAGCTAAGCGAGCAAGCAGACGACAGTCGGAAGAACCAAGCCAAAAAATCACGCTCGCTGATGTCCACCGGCCGCGACGTGCGCCGCGCTGGCGGCTTGCACACGCTCTACATCTCACCGTTGAAGGCACTCGCCGTCGACATCGCGCGCAACCTGGAAACGCCGGTGCGCGAGATGGGGCTGCTGATCCGCATCGAGACCCGCACCGGCGATACGCCGACCTCCAAGCGCCAACGCCAGCGCCGCGATCCGCCCGACATCCTGCTCACCACGCCGGAGCAGCTCGCGCTGCTGCTCGCCAGCGCCGACGCGCCGTTCCTGTTCGGCAACCTCAAGCGCATCGTGCTCGACGAATTGCACGCGCTCGTCACCTCCAAACGCGGCGATCTGCTGTCGCTCGATCTCGCCCGGCTGTGGCGGCTTGCACCCGACCTCGCCATGACTGGATTGTCGGCGACCGTCGCCGAACCCGACGACCTCTGCCGCTATCTCGTGCCGCAGCCCGAGCACGGCCAGCACCTTGCTGACTTGGTGATCGCCTCCGGCGGCGCCGAGCCAAACGTCACCATGATGGCGCCCGGCGAGTATCTGCCCTGGGCCGGCCATTCGGCACGGCACGCCTTTCCGCAGATCTACGAGCTGATCAAGCAGCACAAGATGACGCTGGTGTTCGTCAACACCCGCAGCCAGGCCGAGATGATCTTTCACGCGCTGTGGGAGATCAACGAAGATTCGCTGGCGATCGCGCTGCATCACGGTTCGCTCGACGTCGCGCAGCGGCGCAAGGTCGAGCAGGCGATGACCGCAGGCAAACTCCGGGCGGTTGTCTGCACCTCCTCGCTCGATCTCGGCATCGACTGGGGCGACATCGACCTCGTCATCAACGTGGGCGCACCCAAAGGTTCGTCGCGGCTGTTGCAGCGCATCGGCCGCGCCAACCACCGGCTCGACGAGCCGTCGCGCGGCGTCCTGGTGCCAGCCAACCGCTTCGAGGTGCTGGAATGCGAGGCGGCGATCGGCGCGGTCGCCGACAACGCGCAGGACACGCCGCCGCTTCGCATCGGCGGGCTCGACGTGCTGGCCCAGCACGTGCTCGGCTGCGCCTGCGGCGAAGCTTTCCTGGCCGACGAGCTTTATGCCGAAGTCCGATCCGCCGCGCCCTATGCCGGACTGAGTCGTGCTGACTTCGATGCGGTGCTCGATTTCGTCGCGACCGGCGGCTACGCGCTCAAGGCCTATGAGCGCTTCGCCAAGATTCGCCAAAACAAGGACGGCCGCTGGCGCGTCGCCAATCCAATGGTGGCGCAGCGCTACCGCATGAACATCGGCACCATCGTCGAAGCCGACATGCTGAAGGTCCGCCTCGTGCGTTCGCGCGCTGGTGGCTCAGGGCACACGGGCGCGATTGCGCGCGGCGGGCGGCTGCTGGGCGAGGTCGAGGAATATTTTATCGAGATGATGGTGCCGGGCGACACCTTCGTGTTCGCCGGCGAGATCCTGAAATACGAGGCGCTCGTCGAGGACGAGGTCTATGTCTCGCGCAGCAACGACAAGGACCCCAAGGTGCCGTCCTACGAGGGCGGCAAGTTTCCGCTCTCGACATATCTCGCGGCGCGGGTCCGGAAGATGCTGTCGGAGCCCCAGCAGTGGGGGCATCTGCCTCAGCCGGTGGGCGAATGGCTGCGCATCCAGCAATGGCGCTCGCTGGTGCCGCGACAGGATGAACTCCTGGTCGAAACTTTTCCGCGCGGCGATAAATTTTATGTGGTCTGTTATCCGTTCGAAGGACGCTTGGCGCATGTGACCCTCGGCATGCTGCTGACGCGGCGGATGGAGCGTGCAAGGCTCAAGCCTATGGGCTTCGTCGCCAACGAGTATGCGCTGGCGATCTGGGGCCTTGGCGACGTGGGGTTCAAGATATCGCGCGGCGAGCTGTTATTGCCGCAACTGTTCGACGAGGACATGCTGGGCGACGATCTCGAAGCCTGGCTCGCGGAATCCGCCCTGATGAAACGCACCTTCCGCAATTGCGCCATCATCGCCGGATTGATCGAGCGCCGCTTTCCGGGGGAGGAGAAATCGCGGCGGCAGGTCACCATTTCGACCGATCTGGTCTATGACGTGCTGCGCAAGCATCAGGCCGACCACGTACTTTTACGCGCGGCGCGCGCCGACGCTGCGACCGGTCTCCTTGACATCAAGCGGCTCGGCGAAATGCTCTCGCGCATCCGCGGGCGAATCGTCCATAAAGCGCTCGACCACGTATCGCCGCTTGCGGTACCGGTGATGCTCGAGATCGGACGCGAGTCGGTTTCTGGCGAGGCATCCGAGGCCGTGATGGCCGAGGCCGCCGACGATTTGATCAAGGAGGCCATGGAATGAGGCGCATGGTTCCGACGGCCGCACCGTTCTTTGCGCAGGCACTGCGGGCGTGTCTTTTGATAGCAGGCTCGAAGAAATAGCGGATGTCTTATACACCGGCCGCCAAGCTCACGTCCGACACGAATCCGCGCACAGCCTCCGGTGCGCTGGTGCTCGCCGGCGTCGAACTGCATGCCGATGTGGCCGGCGCGTTGTTCTGGCCCGAGCATGGCATGCTTGCGGTCGCCGACCTGCATCTGGAAAAAGGCTCGAGCTTCGCCGCACGCGGGGTGCTGCTGCCGCCTTATGACACGGCGGCAACGCTCGCCCGGCTCGGCGCGCTGATGGCGCATTATGCGCCGCGGCTGGTGATCGCCTTGGGTGACAGCTTCCACGACGGTCGCGGTCCGGCGCGGCTGGCGGATACCGATCGCGCGACGCTGAAGGCGATGCAGCGCGGCCGCGACTGGGTCTGGATCGCCGGCAATCACGATCCCGATCCGGCCGACAACATCGGCGGACGGTTCGCGCCTGAGATCAGGCTCGGCGGGTTGACGTTCCGCCATGAGCCGGGCGGCGAAGAACGCGGCGAGGTCGCCGGCCATCTGCATCCGGTGGCCCGCGTGGCGCGGCGCGGCCGCGCGGTGAGCCGTCGTTGCTTTGCGACCGATGGCGTGCGGCTCGTGATGCCGGCCTTCGGCGCCTATACCGGCGGCCTGAACGTGCGCGATCGCGCTTTCGCCAACGTGTTCGAGACGCTTTCGTTCACGGCTCACATGCTGGGGCTCGAACGGGTCTATGCGGTGGCCGCAAAGCACTGCCTGCCGGACTGACGGTTTCCAGCCAGCTCTGCTCGGCTAAGATCGGGGTTCCAGATCGGGCAGGGGTTGTGACGTGCATCCAAAAATCCGACTTGTTGCTGTTGTCCTCGCACTGGCGACGGCGCTGCCGGTTGCAGGCGCGAACGCGGCCGAGATCAAGCTGATGTGCCCGGCGCCGATGCGGACCACGATCACGGCGCTGGTCGAGCAGTTCGAGCACAAGTCGCCGCACAAGGTCACGATCGTGCACACGCCGTCGAAGACGATCATCGAGCGCATCACGGCGGGCGAGAGCTTCGACGTCTCCATCCTCACCGCTGAGGCGACCGACGCTCTCGTCAAGCAAGGCAAGATCGCCCGCCGCGCCGATTACGCACGCTCCAGCATCGGCCTTGGCGTGCGCGCCGGCTCACCCAAGCCGGACGTGTCCTCGCTCGAGGGCGTCAAGCGCACGCTGCTTGCGGTCAAAAGCTTCGCCAGGAACGAAGGCGCCGAAAGCGGCAAGCACATGCTTGCGGTGTTCGATCGGCTCGGCATCGCCGACGAGATGAAGGCCAAGACCAAGGCCATGCCGGTCGGCACCGGCTATGTGGCCGAGTTGGTGGTGCGCGGCGAGGCCGACATGGCGGCCCAGCAGATGCCTGAGCTGAAGGCGGTGGCCGGCATTGATGCCTCGCCGCTGCCGAAGGAGTTGCAGCAGATCATCGTGTTTTCGGCAGGCCTGTCGGCCAAACCAGGCGATCCGAAGGCCGCGCAGGAGCTGGTCGAGTTTCTGACATCGGCCGAAGCCGCGCCGGTGTTGAAATCCAAAGGCCTCGATCCGCCGTAGAAGACACGACGGTGAATCTAATCGCGCCGGAAGACCACCGAGGCGAACCAGCCCGTCACCACCGCCATCATGGCGGCTGCGAGGCCGTAGATGAAGCCATATTCGCGCGCCGCATTGGCGACGAACTGCTCGAAGCCGACCTTGATGATCTCGAAGGCCGAGCTGGTGCGGGCCACCACCTGGCGGTCGGCGAACACCCGGACGTCGACATCGTAGTTGCCGATCGACGCCTCGGCGGGCAGCGCCATGTCGGTGCGGAACACGGTCGGCGTCAGCATAGTCACGCCGTTCGTGGTCTGCAGAAAGAGCTTGTGCTCCTGCTTCAGCCGAACGAATTGCCGCCGGAACACGTCGCTTGGCCCCGGATCGCCGAGATCCGGTCCGATCTGCTGCGGCAGGAGGATGCTGTCGAGGCCGAGCTGCTGCTGCTTGATCGTGTCGGGCGTGGTGAACTGCTCGACCGGCTGCGTCGTCAGCACCGCGAGATAGCTCGGCACATTGACGAAGGTCCGGGAGTCCATGTTGGTCCAGATGCCCAGCACACGCTCCTTCTTGCGCGCCACCAGCGTCTGCTTGGGCCCCGTGACGGTCACGACGAGGTCATAGCCGGTGGTGCGGCGGCGGGAGGCGGGCGTGTCCGGCTCGATGGTGCCGAACAGCACGATCGAGGTTCCGGTGAAGTTCGACGTAACCGACACCTGGTGGCGCGACAGCGTCGCCACCAGCCGCTCGGCCGAAACCGGCGAGCCGGCGGTGAGGAGGGCTCCAAGTGCCAGTGCCGCGGTGGCGAGCCGACGCATCATTCAGCCCCCGCCTGACGGATCGAATAGAGATCACCCGGCTGCACCACGAGCTGATAGGCGAAGCGCAGGCCCACCGCGAGCACCAGGAGGCCGAGCAGCAGCCGCAGCCGCTCGCCGCGCATGTTCTGTCCGGCTCGCGCCCCGAACTGCGCTCCGATCGTGCCGCCGATCATCAGGATCAGCGCCAGCACGGCATCGACCAGATGGTTGGTCGTGGCATGCATCACGGTCGCCGATGCCATGGTGATCAGCGTGAGCACCATCGAGGTGCCGATCACGGTCGCGGTCGGCACGTGCAGGAAATAGATCAGCATCGGCACCAGCAGAAACCCGCCGCCGATGCCCATCACGGCGCCGACGAAGCCGATGATGAAGCCGATGCCCCAGACCGGGATCGCCGAGACATAAATCTTGGAACGCTTGAACCGCATCTTCAGCGGCAGGCCGTGCACCCAGGTGTGCGCACCGCCGCGCCGCAGCGCCACCGGCTTACCGCGCTGCTCGCGGAGGATCGCGCGCACGCTCTCATTGATCATCAGGCCGCCGACGGCGCTCAGCAGCACCACGTAAGAGATGCCGATGGCCAGGTCGAGCTGGCCCAGTGAGCGCAGCAAGGTGAACAGCCAGACACCGACCGCGGTGCCCAATATGCCGCCGGCAAGCAGCATGAGGCCGAGCGACAGGTCGACCGCTCGCCTTCGCCAATAGGAGATCACGCCCGAGCACGACGAGGCGGCGATGTGGCTTGCCACGCTTGCGACCGCCACGGCCGGCGAGATGCCGATGAAGATCAGCAGCGGCGTCATGAGAAAGCCGCCGCCGATCCCGAACATGCCGGAGATGAACCCGACCGCGAGCCCCATGGCAAGAACCAGGAAAATGTCGACGGGGAGATCGGCGATCGGGAGGTAAATCTGCACGCAGGCGGTCCAGATTGATGGCGAGGTCAGGCCCGAGGCGTCACGTCACATCATGCCTGCCGCGGCAATTCAGGTCCTGTTCGTATAGGCCCGAATGCGCGGATGTCCACGCAAAATCTCACGGAGCGATGCACCTTGTTCAATTCGTTGTTGTCGTACGTAAGACGACAATGCGAACACTATGGCGCGGGCCGCTTCGGCTTTGCTGGAAGCGCAGGCACCTTGTCCCAGCCGCCCGGCGGCGCCCGTAGATTGGTCGCCTCATCGGGCTCACGTTCGGCGATAAAGTCCCGAGCCGCGGCCTTGGCCGTGCTGAGCGACTGCGCGTCGAGCCTCGTCGCGACCTCATCGCGCTTCTTGGCAGCCTCGGTGTCGCCGGCGGCAGCGGCCAACGAGAACCAGCGGTAGGATTCGGCGAGATTGGACTGCACACCGATGCCGCGGGCAAACAGAATGGCGAGATTGTACTGGCTGTCGGCCAAGCCGTAGTTCGCGGCCTTGCGGAACCACTCGCTGGCGGCCTTGTAGTCGGGCTTGCCGTCGATGCCTTCCGCGTACAGCACCGCCAGATTGTGCATGGCCTTGGCGTGGCCCTTGCCGGCCGCCGCGAGATAGAGCCTGCGGGCGGCCTGCACGTCCTTGCGCACGCCGTCGCCCTTTTCGTTGAGACCGGCAAGGCGGAATTGCGCCGGCGCAAAGCCCGCATCCGAGGCGCGTTGCAGCCAGCGCACCGCTTCGGCGGCATTTTGCGGCACGCCGCGGCCATCGAGGTAGCGGATGCCGAGCTCGTATTCGGCGCCCGGCTCGTTCGCAACGAGCGCTTGGCGCATGATCGTGCTGATCGAGCTTGGCAGGGCATCGACCGCCGAATTGCCCGTCGGCCCGGCTGGAGCCGTCGCGGCGGTCGCCACCGGCGCGGGCGCCGCTATGTGCGAGCGCGACGGCGTGGTCTTGGGGACGATCGAGCCCGTGACGTCGCCGCCCTGCGGGCGCTGCATCATCATCGTGCTTGGATCGAAGAATGGCGAACTGCCGTTGCCGATCTGGCCCGTGACATCGGGGTTGGCCGACGGCGTGAGCGAGCCCTGGTTCGGCAAGCCTCGGGGCGCTGGCTGGCTCGGTGTGCTGGCAGGCGGATTTGCTGGCACCTCCAGCGTGTCCGGCAGGTCGGTGCTGGGCAGCGGCGGCAGCTCCGGCGACGAGATCATGTTGAACACCATCAACGCGCCGCCGACGATGATGGCGGCGACGCTGCCGGCGATCAGAAGCTTCTTGACGAGGAGTCCGAGCCGCCAGCCGCGCGGCGCGAGCAATTCGGCGACATCGGCGTTGGGCAACTCCGCGCCCGGCATCAGTGACACAGGCGCGGTCGCCGCTGCCGGCGTCGCCGCCGCGGCCGGCTTCGCCGGTGCGGCGGGCGTCGCCGTCTGGACGGGCGGCTGGACGACCGGCTGTGCGGGCGCGGGCGGCAGTTGCGGCTCGACACTTGCCTTGGCCTTCTTGCTGAACGGCCATTTGAAGCCGCGCGATTTTTTCGGTTCGCGGACCTTTGACGGGGGCAGCGGCGTATCGAGAGAGGCGGACTTGGCGGCGTTGCGGGCCGCCAAAAGCGCTGCAGCCCGGCTGGCTGGGTCGGCGGCCGCGGCGCGGAAGCCACTCAATGCGGCTTCGGACGCAGCGATGCGGGCCGCGGCGGAGCCCGGCCGCATGCGCGGGATGCCGCTGCCAGGCTCGAGCGGCGTGTCGGGCGGCAGATTCGGATCGATCGGCTGCAGCTGAGGGCCGCGCGGCATTTGCGGCGCGCGCTTCGCCGGCAAGGGTTGCGGCGCGGCAGCCATGGGCAGGGCAGCCATCGGCGCGGCAGATTTGGGCGCGGGAGGCGGCGCTGGCATCGGCGCCGGCTGCGGCGCCTCTGTCTGGACCATCTCGGGCGCGATCTCCTCGGGCATGTCCGGAATGAGATCGAGCGGCGAGGCTTGCGCGTGGGCAGGCGCCTTGGCGTGGACCGGGGCCTGGACGTGAACAGGTGTTTGCGCACGGGCGGGCGCGGGTGCGGCAACAGGCGCCGGCTGCGGTGCCGGCTCTTGCGAGGGTTCGGCAGGCGGCGCGGCGCGCATGGCGCGGCCGGCGTTCTTCATTTCTTGGAGGTGCACCAGCAGATCGGCAAGCCCGCGCCCGATGGCATCGAGCTGGCCGAGCCGCTGGTCAGAGGAATCGAGCTTTTGCGAAAGCTTGGCGATGCGATCCTCGAGCGCTTCGAGCGCGAGCCGATCGCCCTGGCTGAGCTGCATGCGGTCGAGCCGCTCGCTCAGCTGGCGGATCGAGACTTCGAGCTCCGGCGGCACCACGTGGCCGCGCTCCATCAGCGAAGCGACTCGCGCTTCGAGCCGCGTCAGGGCTTCGGAATTGCTTTCGGTCGCGGCGCGTTCGAACTGCAACGACAGATTGCGCACCTCGGCGGCAAGCTGCGCCAGCGTATCGTCGGAGGCGACGTGGGAAACGATGCCGCGCAGCTGCACCACGGCCTGTTCGAGCTGCTTGAAGGCGAGCGGATCGCCCGTTCCCTGGATCGCGCCCTGCGCGATGGTATCGATCTTGTGCGACAGGCTGCGCACCGCGTCTTCGAAGCCGACGAGATTCTCGGCCGGCGTCAGACGGTGCAGCGCGTTGCGCACCTCGGCGAGCTCTTGCTCGACCGCGGAGAGCGACGCGCCCTCGGCGCCAGCCTGCCGGCTGCGGTCGATGCGCTCCGAGAGCGAACGCACCTCACCTTCGAGCGTTTCGATCGCGCGGCGCGGCAGCGCGTCCGTCAGCGCGCGGCCCATCTCGACGACTTCGTTGCGGAGCGCCGCGATGGCGTTTTCGTAGGGCCGGTGCAGCGACGAGAGCTGCGCGTTGATGTCGCGGAGCTCCCGTTCAACCCCGCTCATGTCGGGCGCATTCCACCCCTGCGGCATCTGGGGTGCCTGCGGCGCGGGCATCGCAGGAGCGTGCGAGGCCGGGGCGTGCACGGTCTGAGCCGGCATCGCTTGAGCTGGCATTGCCTGAGCCGGCATTGCCTGAGCCAAGGTGTCTTGTCCGGGCATTGCGCGCGCAGGCGCAGACGCAGCGCGCCGCACGGCGCGACCCGGCATTGCGGCGCCGCCGTCGAGTGCGCGCTGACGTGCCGAGATCTGATCGGCCCAGTTCGCCGGTCCCTGCTTCGGCACGGCAGGCTGCGGCGGCATGGCGGCGAATTGCGGTGTCGGCGCCGGACGCTGTGGCTGTGGCTGTGGTTGTGGTTGTGGCTGTGGCCGCGACTGCGGCGCGTGGCGTTGCTGCTGGCGGCCCAACTCTTGGCGGCCCGAATCTTGGCGGTCCAAATCTTGGCGGCCCAAATCTTGACGGCCAATGTTCTCCGCCACCGCGTGGCCTTCTGCGATCACCTGATCGAGGCGGCGATCGAGTCGCGCCAACGCGTCGGCGACGAGATCCGATGCGTGCGGGTCTGCGAATGGTGCGGGTGGAGGCGGCGGCGCTCTGTGCACGACCGGCGCAACAGGCGCAGGCTGAGGCGCAGCGACAGGCTGAGGGGCAGGTGTGGGCTGCGGCGCGGCCGCTTGCTGCGCGAAGCCAGCTTGCGCCATGCGCTCGAGCTGCCGCGTCAGGTTATCGAGACGGTCATGCACGGACGCGAGGCCTTCACCGAGGTCCTCGTCATCAGCACGGTCGCGATATGTTCTGCGTCTTTGCCGCACGCGTCCTTCGGCCGTTTTGGTGAAAACGCGGGAACCGATTCAGTCCTTGAACCTGGCACGCTGAACTACTGACGCGGCGACTGGTGCGGTTCTCGAAACCCGGCGCAGACTCTTGTTTATCAAGGTAAATAACTGGTTAACCTTCTGGTTTTCCGCGCGGTTTCCTGACAAATCACGCGGTCGTTTTGTGTATTTTGGGATGCATTTATGATATTATTCAACCAATGAGTGAAAAACCGGCCGCGATGGGGACCTCGGAGGGCCTTAAGGGCGTCTCAATGGCGCGGTGCCATGCTTGGGCGCGTTGCCACGCTTGGACCGAACTGAGCCGGGATAAGAAGTCATGCCGACCTACAGGGCGCCCGTCGAGGACGCTCAGTTCCTGCTGAACGACGTGTTTCACGTCGAGCGTTACTCCAATCTTCCGGGCTTCGCCGACGCATCGCCGGATGTGGTCGAGGCGGTTTTGAGCGAGGCAGGCAAGTTCAGCGAGCAGGTCCTGCAGCCGCTCAATCGAATCGGCGACAAGGAGGGCTGCAAGCGCGCGCCAGACGGCAGCGTGACGACGCCGGCCGGCTTCAAGGACGCCTTCAAGCAGATTGTCGAGGGCGGCTGGATCGGCATCTCGGCGCCCACCGAATTCGGCGGGCAAGGCCTGCCGATGCTGATGACGCAGCTGGTCAACGAGTTCCTGTGCTCGGCCAACATGTCGTTCGCCATGTATCCGGGTCTCACGCAAGGCGCGATCGCGGCGCTGATCGCCCATGGCACGCCGGAGCAGAAGGCCGCGTACCTGCCGAAGATGATCGCTGGCGTTTGGACCGGCACGATGAATCTCACCGAGCCGCATTGCGGCACGGACCTGGGCCTCCTGCGCACCAAGGCGGTGAAGCAGCCCGACGGCAGCTACAAGATCACCGGCACCAAAATCTTCATCTCGGCCGGCGAGCACGATCTTGCCGCCAACATCGTGCACCTGGTGCTCGCGCGCATCGAAGGCGCGCCGTCCGGCACCAAGGGGATCTCGCTGTTCGTTGCGCCGAAGTTCCTGCCCAAGCCGGACGGCTCTCTCGGTGCGCGCAACGCGCTCGGCTGTGGTTCGCTCGAAGAGAAGATGGGCATTCACGGCAACGCCACCTGCGTCATGAACTACGACGGCGCGACCGCGTGGCTCCTGGGCGAGGAGAATCACGGCCTCACGGCGATGTTCACGATGATGAACGAAGCGCGGCTCGGTGTCGGCGTGCAGGGGCTCGCGATGTCGGAGGTCGCCTACCAGAACGCCGCGGCCTATGCGAAGGAGCGTTTGCAGGGCCGTGCGCTGACCGGTGCGAAGTTCAAGGACAAGCCGGCCGATCCGATCATCGTGCATCCCGACGTGCGCCGCACGCTGATGACCATCCGCTCGTTCAACGAGGCGGCGCGGGCGCTGGTGATGTGGACCGCGATCGCATCCGATCTGCACCGGCGCTCCGACGACGAGAAGGCGCGGCAGACCGCCGACGACCATATGGGTCTGCTCACGCCGGTGATCAAAGGTGTGCTGACCGACCAGGGTTTCGCCAACGCCGTGATGGCGCAGCAGATGTTCGGCGGCCACGGCTACATCGTCGAGCACGGCATGGAGCAGTTCGTGCGCGATGCGCGCATCGCCATGATGTATGAGGGCGCGAACGGCATCCAGGCGCTCGATCTGGTCGGCCGCAAATTGCCGAAGGATGGCGGCCGCGCGCTGCAGGCGTTCTTCGCCGAGGTGCAGGGCTTCGTCAAAGAAAAATCCGCCGACGCCGCGATGAAGCCGTATGTCGAGCCGGTCGGCAAGGCGCTCGGCCATCTGCAGCAGGCCACCATGTGGTTCATGGCCAACGCGCTCGGCAAGCCGGACAATGCCGGTGCGGGCTCGATGGACTACATGCACATGTTCGGCCTCGTGGCGCTCGCCTACATGTGGACGCGCATGGCCGCAGCCGCACAAGACAAGCTCAAGGCCGGCGCGAACGGCGCCGAGGCGCGCATGAACGCCAAGCTCGTGACGGGCCGCTTCTTCATGGAGCGCGTGCTGCCGGAGACTGCCGCGCAGCTTGCGCGAATCACCGCCGGTGCCGCGAGCATGATGGAATTGCCGGCCGAGCAGTTCTGATCTGGCCGCGCGATGCGCTATGGTGCGGCTCCGAGTGACTGGAGCCGCAGATGACCTCTCCGCAACGCTGGACCTTTGGCGATGTCTCGATGCAGCGCGTCATCGAGTCCGAAACCCCGCTGCTCTCGCCTTTCGAGATTTTTCCGGACTGCACCCAGGCTCATCTCGACGCCAATCGCGATTGGCTCGTGCCGCGATTCCAGAACGCGGCCGATGGGTTGCTGACGATCACGATCCAGAGCTTCCTGCTGCGCCGCAACGGGCTCACCATCCTGGTCGACTCCTGCTCCGGCAACGACAAGGAGACGCGGGCGCGTCCGCAGTTCCGCCATGCGCAGTGGCCATGGCTCGATCGCCTCGCCGAAGCCGGCGTGCGGCCGGAAGACATCGACATCGTGCTGTGCTCGCATCTGCACGTCGATCACGTCGGCTGGAACACCCGGCTCGACAACGGCCGCTGGGTGCCGACCTTCCCGAACGCGCGCTACCTGATCTCGCAGCGCGAATGGGACTATTGGCAGGCCGTGGGGGCCGCAGGTCTGCAGCGCGCCGGTGACTACATCACGGACAGCGTGCTGCCGGTCTTTGAATCCGGCCAGGCCGAACTGGTCGGCGATGAACACGCCGTGGCGGCGAGCATCTCGGTCGAGCCCGCGCCGGGACATACGCCCGGCCAGATGATGGTGCGGCTCGGCTCGGGCCGGGAGCAGGCCATCCTCTCCGCCGACCTGATGCATCACCCGCTTCAGGTGCGTTACCCGGACTGGAGCACGCGCTTCTGTGCGGACCCGGTGCAGGCGCGGACGACCCGCCGGAATTTCTTCAATGCCCATGCCGGCACCGGCCGGCTCATCTTTCCGGCGCATTTTCCGTCGCCGACCGGCGGCACGATCGAGCGCGACGGCACGGATTTCGGCTTTAAATTCTGCGGCGAGGAACACGCCTGCTTCGGCCACCGGCACGGCTAACTCGCGTGGCGTAACTATAATTATTCTAAGCTACTGACATTCAAGGAGCTTTGACTTGACCCCCAATGACGATTGCCCCACTTGAGATGGAGCGGCCAAGAACTACCGGACCATAACAACATGACCGACAAGGCTCCGTCGGGGGGCGACGCCAAGCGCATACCGCTTGGCCTTGCGAGCCGCGGCTTTCGCGGCGTGATCGACGCGATCGAGGTGACCGATAGCGCCAACGGCGTGCCCGCAGCCGAGCTTGAGCGCCGGCTGCTGGAACTTGGCTTCGTCGAGGGCGCACACGTCCAGGTTCTGCATGAAGGGCCCCTCGGCCGCGATCCCATTGCGGTGCGCGTCGACAACAACACCATTGCGCTGCGCCGCCGCGAGGCGATGGCGATTCTGGTCGCCTGAGGCAGAGATCGATGAGCGCCGTCATTGAAACAAGCACGTGGCGCTTCGCCCTGGTGGGCACGCCGAACAGCGGCAAGACGGCGCTGTTCAACGCGTTGACCGGCAGCCGGCAGAAGGTCGCGAACTATCCGGGCGTCACGGTCGAGCGCAAGGCCGGCACGCTGCAGACCGCGGCCGGCCATCGGATCAATCTGGTCGATCTGCCCGGCACCTATTCGCTGCGCGGCCGAAGCCCCGACGAGGAGATCACCCGCGACGTGGTGCTGGGCAAGCTCGCTGCCGAGACGCCGGACCTTCTGCTTTGTGTCGCCGACGCCACCAATCTGCGTGTCGCGCTGCGGCTCGTGATCGAACTGAAACGCACCGGCCGCCCGTTGCTGCTTGTGCTCAACATGATCGACATCGCGCGCCGCCGCGGCGTCGATATCGATCTCAAGAAGCTTTCGATCGAATTGGGCGTGCCGGTGGTGACCTCGACCGCGGTGCGCCGCGGCGGCACCGAAGAATTGCTGGGCCGCATCGACGAGATCATTGCGTCGGCGCCGACCAAGCGTGAAAGCACATGGCAGGCGCCGAGCACCTCGGACCTGCGTGCCGCGCAGCGCGAGGCCGATCGCGTCATCAAGGCCGCGATCAGCGAGCCCAAGCGGCCCGACACGATCACCGGCCGCGTCGACGGCGTGCTGCTGCACCCGGTCGCGGGCCTCATCATTTTGCTCTGCATCCTGTTCGTGATGTTCCAGGCCGTGTTCGCCTGGGCGAAGCCCGTGATGGACCTGATCGCGGCGGGCTTCGATCAGCTCGGCGGGCTCGCGCACGACACGCTGCCGGACGGATTGCTGCAAAGCTTCGTGCAGAACGGCGTGATCTCGGGCGTTGGCAGCGTGATCGTGTTCCTGCCGCAGATCCTGATCCTGTTCCTGTTCATCCTGCTGCTGGAAGATCTGGGCTACATGGCGCGCGCGGCCTTCCTGATGGACCGCATCATGGGCGGCGCGGGCCTGCACGGCCGCGCCTTCATTCCGTTGCTCTCGAGCTTTGCCTGCGCGATCCCGGGCATCATGGCGACGCGCGTCATCGACAACAAACGCGACCGGCTGACCACGATTCTCGTGGCGCCCTTGATGACCTGTTCGGCCCGCATCCCGGTCTACACGCTGATCATCTCGGCCTTCATCCCGGACAAGGAGGTCTGGGGCTTCGTCGGCCTGCAGGGCCTCGTGATGTTCGGTCTCTATGCGGCAGGCATCGTCAGCGCGCTCGCGGTGTCGTTCGTCGCCAACCATTTCTTCTGGCGCGAGAGCGCGACGCCGCCCTTCATGCTGGAACTGCCGGACTACAAGATGCCGCGGCTGCGGAGCATTGTTATCGGGCTCTACACCCGCGCCATGATGTTCCTGAAACGCGCCGGCACCACGATCTTCTCCATGATGGTGCTGATCTGGTTCCTGGCCTCGTTCCCGCGTCCGCCGGCGGGCGCCGAGGGGCCTGCGATCGACTACAGCCTTGCCGCGATCCTAGGCAAATGGCTCGAACCCGTTCTCGCGCCGATCGGCTTCAACTGGCAGATCAATGTGGCGCTCATTCCCGGCATGGCGGCGCGTGAAGTGGCTGTGGCCTCGCTTGGCACTGTCTATGCCATCGAAGGCGGCAAGGAGGCGGCCGAGCAGATCGGCCAGGCGCTGGCCGGCAAATGGAGTCTAGCCACCGCGCTCGCGCTGCTCGCCTGGTATGTGTTCGCACCGCAATGCGCCTCGACGCTCGCCGTGATCCGCAGGGAGACCGGCGGCTGGCGTTACATGTTCATCACCTTCGCCTACATGCTGGCGTTGGCTTATGCGGCGGCGTTCATCACCTACCGCACCGCGGTGGCGCTCGGCGCGGGCTGACGTGCCTCGACGTCGTGCGCGGTTTCGCACGGAGCGCCGTGTTTCCTCTCGCTACCTTCCGCACATCAGGTGTCCGCGGCTTCGGACAACAGAAGGTAGATGCCAATGCTGCCGGCCCAGTCTGCAATTTTACCGTTATCCCGGGTTCCGAGTCGGTACGCGTGCTTCGCCGTCGTAGCGGCTGTTGCCGCCGTCGGATCGTTCATCGAGCCTGCCAAAGCCGATCCGCGCTGGTGCGCCGTTTCGCATCAGGGGGGCGGCTATTGCTCATTCACGACCATTGAACAGTGCCACGCGGCCGTATCGGCCACGGGAGGATTTTGCATGTGGGAAGCGCCGGTCGGTCACCGGCAGCCGACGCGCGCCTCCATTGAAGCGGCGCGGCGGGAGGCGCCATAGCGCCGCAATCGCCGCGGCCACGCATGAAGGAATTGCGCGGAACGGCCATTTGCGGTCGGTTGTCCTGCCGTTCATTTCGCGGCCTTGTCGCTGCGGCCGACGGCATGGCAGGCTGAGGGGCATAGCTTTTCTGCGGTCGCGCGGCCTCGCGTGAAGCTTCCGCCGCGGCTATGTTCCTGAGGCCTACGACTCGACCGGGATCGCCAGAACCATGACCGTGCTCAGTGCGCCGCGTCCGGCTTGGATGAGCGAGGACCTCGTGCTGCTCGAAGAGCAGGCGAGCCGCTTCGTCGCGGCCGAGTACGGTCCGCATCTCGAAAAGTGGCACGACGATCACTTCTACCCGCGCGAGGTGTGGACCAAGGCCGGACAGGCCGGCCTCCTGTGCGCCATGATCCCGGAGGAATATGGCGGCGGTGGCGGCAGCTTCGCCCATGAGGCGGTGATCAACCGCGCCTTCAGCCTCGGCGGCTTCGATGCCTTCGGCGCGCCGCTGCATTCCGGCATCGTCGCGCCTTACATCTGGCGCTTCGGCACCGAGGAGCAGAAGAAGCGCTGGCTGCCGAAGCTTGCGACCGGCGAGCTGGTCGGCGCCATCGCCATGAGCGAGCCCGGCACCGGCTCCGATCTGCAGAACGTGCGCACCACCGCGGTGAAGAAGGGCAACCGCTACGTCCTCAACGGCTCGAAGACCTTCATCACCAACGGCCAGCACGCCAATCTGATCATCGTGGTCGCCAAGACCGATCCGAAGGAAGGCGCCAAGGGCGTCTCGCTGATGGTGGTCGAGACCGGTGATGCGCCGGGCTTCCGCCGCGGCCGCAAGCTCAAGAAGCTGGGGCTCGATGCGGCCGACACCTCGGAGCTGTTCTTCGAGGACGTGTCGCTGCCGACCGAGAATCTCCTCGGCACCGACGAGGGGCAGGGCTTCGTCCAGCTGATGAAGGAGCTGCCGCAAGAGCGCATGATCGTCGCGGTGCACGCCTGCGCGATGATGGAGCGCGCGGTTGCGCTCACGGTCGACTACGTCAAGCAGCGCACCGCGTTCGGCAAAAAGATCGTCGAATTCCAGAACACCCAGTTCGAGCTTGCCGAGTGCAAGACCGAGGCGACGATCGCGAAGTCGTTCTGCGACCAGTGCATCGAGCGGCTTGTGAAGGGTGAGCTCGACACCGTCACGGCCTCGATGGCGAAGTACTGGACCACCGACACGCTCGGCAAGGTCATCGACCGCTGTCTGCAACTGTTCGGCGGCTATGGCTTTATGGACGAATACCCGATCTCGCGGCTCTATCGCGACGCCCGCGTCATGCGCATCTATGCCGGGACGAACGAGATCATGAAGCTTTTGATCGCGCGCAGCCTCTAGCTGCTGGCGCCGGAGAACCGACGATGACCGAAGCCTTCATCTACGACGCCATCCGCACCCCGCGCGGCCGCGGCAAGGCCGACGGCGCGCTGCACGAGGTGACGGCGCTCAATCTCGCGAGCCAGGCGCTCGGCGCCATCAAGGAGCGCAACAAGCTCGATCCCAAGCTGGTCGACGACGTGGTGCTGGGCTGCGTCGATCCAGTCGGTGAGGCCGGTGGCGACATCGCCCGCGTCGCCGCCATCATGGCGGGCTTCGGCGACGAGGTGCCGGGCATCCAGATCAACCGGTTCTGCGCCTCGGGTCTCGATGCGGTGAATTTCGCCGCGGCCGAGGTGATGTCCGGCCAGCACGACATGACCATCGGCGGCGGCGTCGAATCCATGAGCCGCGTCGGCATCGGCGCGGCCGGCGGCGCCTGGCCGGTGGACCCTTCGATTGCGCTCAAGTCTTATTTCGTGCCGCAGGGCATCTCGGCCGATCTGATTGCGACCAAATATGGCTTCTCTCGTGACGACGTCGACGCCTATGCGGTCGAGAGCCAGAAGCGCGCCGGACAGTCGTGGCAGGACGGCCGCTTCAAGAACTCGGTGGTGGCGGTGAAGGACGTCAACGGCATCACGCTGCTCGACAAGGACGAGCACATGCGTCCGACCACGACCATGCAGACCCTGGCGCAACTCAATCCGTCCTTCGTGCAGATGGGCGAGATGGCGGGCTTCGATGCGGTGGCGGTGCAGCGCTATCCGGAGATCGAGGCGATCAATCACGTGCACACGCCGGGCAACTCGTCGGGCATCGTCGATGGCGCCGCCGCAGTGCTGATCGGCACCAAGGACGCGGGCAAGGCCGCCGGACTGAAGCCCCGCGCCCGCATTCGCCAGTTCGCCAACATCGGCTCGGAGCCGTCGATCATGCTCACCGGCCCGATTCCGGTGACCGAGAAGGTGCTGAAGAAAGCCGGCATGACCACGAAGGACATCGACCTGTGGGAGCTCAACGAGGCCTTCGCCTCGGTGGTGTTGCGCTACATGCAGGCGCTCGACATCCCGCACGACAAGATCAACGTCAACGGCGGTGCGATCGCCATGGGCCATCCGCTCGGCGCCACCGGCGCGATGATCCTGGGCACCGTGCTCGACGAGCTCGAGCGGCGCAATCTCAACACCGCGCTGGTGACGCTCTGCATCGGTGTCGGCATGGGGACGGCGACCATTATTGAACGGGTATAATCTCTCCCCGCCTCATCCTGAGGAGCCCGAGCGAAGCGAGGGCGTCTCGAAGGATGGGACGGCCCCATGCTTCGAGACGCATTGCTGCGCAATGCTCCTCAGCATGAGGCCAGGAGAGGGTGGTGCGTGAAGGAAACTTAGAGACGGCGAATGCCCAAGATCGATATCGCCAATATTCCGGTTGATACCATCAACATGTATCCCGACCCGTTTCACCAGCCGATCAAGGGCCGGGAGCGCAAGCGCCTCGGCAACGCCGTCGGCCTGTCTCAGTTCGGTGTCAACCTGACCACGCTCAAGCCCGGCACCTGGTCGTCGCAGCGGCATTGGCACCGCAACGAGGACGAATTCATCTACGTGCTGCAAGGCGAGATCGTGCTTCGCGAGGAGCACGGCGAGACCGTGCTTAAGCCGGGCGACGCCGCGGGCTGGAAGGCCAATTCCGGAATCGGCCATTGCCTGATCAATCGCACCAACAAAGATGCCGTCTATATCGAGGTCGGGACGCGGAGCACGATCGACACCGTGGTGTATTCCGACATCGACATGCGGCTTGAGCGAGACAAGACCGGTGGCCGCTACCTGCGCAAGACCAGCGAGCCCTATCCGCCGCGGAAGGCTTAGAGATGCCGAAGATCGACCGCTCAAAAATCCCCTTTGCCAACAACGCTGCCTATCCGAAGGAGTTCGCGCCGGTCATCGAAGGTCGCGAGAAGCAGAAACTGGGTGATGCCGTGGGTCTCACCCAGTTCGGGGTCAACATTTCGCGCATCAAGGCGCATTCGAAGTCGGCGTTGCGCCACTGGCATGAGAGCGAGGACGAATTCATCTACGTGCTCGAAGGTGAGCTGGTGCTGCACGAAGACTCGGGCGAGATCGTGCTGAAGCCGGGCGACGCGGCGGGCTGGAAGGCCAATGGCGGCATCGGCCATTGCCTGATCAACCGCACCGGCAAGGACGCGCTCTATCTCGAGGTCGGCACCCTGTCGACCGACGAGCGCGTGCACTATCCCGATGTGGATTTCTGCATGGAGCGCGACGGCAAGGGCCGCCGTTGGATGCGCAAGAACGGCGAGCCGATCAAGGAGTAGGGCGAATGGCCAACGACAACTTCAAGCTCGACGTCGACGCCGATGGCATCGCGCTCGTCACCTGGGACATGCCGGGCAAGACGATGAACGTCATCGACGTGGCGGTGATCCAGGACCTCGGTGGCATCGTCGAGAGGATCGCAAGCGATGCCGCGATCAAGGGCGCGGTCATCACCTCGGGCAAGGACACGTTCTGTGCCGGCGCCGATCTGACGCTGCTGGAATCACTTGGCCGCATGTTCGCCGACATGGCCAGGAAAGAAGGTGAGGTGGCCGCGGCGACGCTGCTGTTCAACGAAAGCCGCAAGCTGTCGCAGCTCTATCGCCGTATCGAGACCTGCGGCAAGCCGTTCGCGGTCGCGATCAATGGCACCGCGCTGGGCGGCGGCTTCGAGCTGTGTCTTGCCTCGCACTATCGCGTCGCCGCCGATAACGACAAGACGCGCCTGGGTCTGCCGGAGGTGAAGATCGGGCTGTTTCCCGGCGCCGGCGGCACGCAGCGCACCTGCCGCATGATGCAGACCTCCGACGCGTTGCAGCTTCTGCTCAAGGGCGATCAGCTCAGCCTCAGCCGCGCCAAGGCGATGAAGCTCATCGATGCGGTCGTGCCCGCGGGCGACATGATCAAGGTCGCGAAGGATTGGGTTAAGGCCAACCCGAAGGCCAAGGCGCCGTGGGACACCGATGGTTTCCGGCTGCCGGGCGGACAGGTCTACTCCAAGGCCGGCATGATGACGTGGCCCGCCGCGAACGCGATTTACCGCCGTGAGACCTACGACAACTATCCGGCGGCGCGTGCCATCCTGCAGTCCGCTTACGAAGGCCTGCTCTTGCCGATGGATCGCGCGCTCACCATGGAGTCGCGCTACTTCGCCAAGATTTTGCGTTCGCCCGAAGCCGCGGCTATGATCCGCTCGCTGTTCGTCTCCATGCAGGAGTTGAACAAGGGCGCGCGGCGTCCGGCTTCGGTGCCGGCCACGCAGATCAAGAAGGTCGGCATTCTCGGCGCGGGCTTCATGGGCGCAGGCATTGCGTCGGTCAGCGCCCAGTCCGGTCTCGACGTGATCCTGATTGATCGCGATCAGGAGAGCGCCGACAAGGGCAAGGCGCTCATCCAGAAAAGCCTGACCGATCAGGTCAACAAGGGCCGCGCCACTGCGGCGCAGCGCGACGCTGTGCTGTCGAAAATCACCGCCACCGCGGACTATGGCGCGCTGAAGGGCGTCGATCTGATCGTTGAAGCCGTGTTCGAGGACCGCAAGGTGAAGTCTGACGCCACCGCCAAGGCGCAGTCGATCATGCCCGACGTGGTGTTCGGCTCCAACACTTCGACACTGCCGATCACGTCGCTCGCCGAAATCGCCAAGGACCCGGCGAAATTCATCGGCATTCACTTCTTTTCGCCGGTCGAGCGGATGATGCTGGTCGAGATCATCGTCGGCAAGAAAACCGGCGACGTCGCGCTCGCCACGGCGCTCGACTTCGTGCGCCTCCTGCGCAAGACGCCGATCGTGGTGAACGACACACGCGGCTTCTATGCCAACCGTTGCGTGCTGAATTACATCCAGGAAGGCCATCTGATGCTGCTGGAGGGAATTCCGGCGGCGATGATCGAGAACACGGCGCGGATGGCGGGCATGCCGGTCGGGCCGCTGTCGCTCAACGACGAAACCGCGATCGATCTCGGCCTCAAGATCGTGCGCGCCGCCGAGGCCGATCTCGGGTCGCAGGCCATCAACCCGGGCCAGAAGAAGCTCCTGGAGGACATGGTTGAAGGCAACGGCCGGCTCGGCCGCAAGAACGGCAAGGGCTTCTACGACTATGCGCCGGGAAAGCCCAAGCGGCTGTGGCCGGGCCTCGATGCGCTGTTGACCAAGAAGCTCAGCAGCGGCGAAATCGACAAGCTCGACGTGCAGGAAATGAAGCAGCGCTTCCTGGTGACGCAGGCGGTCGAGGCCGCGCGCACCTTCGAGGAGCATGTGGTGACCGACGTGCGCGAGGCGGATGTCGGCTCGATCCTGGGCTTCGGCTTTGCGCCGTTCTCCGGCGGCACGCTGTCCTACATCGACATGATGGGGACAAAAAACTTTGTTGAGCTGTGCGAGCGGCTCGCCAGGAAATACGGCCCGCGCTTCGAGCCGCCGAAGCTGTTGCGCGACATGGCGGCGAAGGGCGAAAGCTTTTACACGCGTTTCGCACCGGGCAAGAAGGCGGCGTGAGGGACGTGTGACAAAATAGTGGAAGGATACGGAAGATGAATCGTTTGTGTCGTTTTGTTTGCTCTGGCGCCGTTGCGCTTGTCACTCTGGCAGCAGCGCCGCTTCCATCGTTCGCCCAGGACTATGCGGCGATCATTGCGGCGCCCGACCGCAGCGATGCGGATCGGCAGACCGATCAGCGCCGCGATCCGGTGAAGCTCCTGAATTTCACGGGAGTCAAAACCGGCATGAGCGTGCTCGATATGGGCGCGGGCGGTGGCTACAGCACCGAATTGATGGCGCGGGCCGTCGGCCCGGGCGGCAAGGTCTATGGGCAGGATTTCGAGAAGTCAGCGCGCGCCACCGAGCGCTTCGAGGCACGGATGAAGACGCCTGTGATGAAGAACGTCACGGCGGTCGATCGCAAGTTCGACGACCCGCTGCCGGAGGGCGTGGGCAATCTCGACCTGATCACGTTCTTCTTTTTCTATCATGACACGACCTACATGACGGTCGATCGCGCGGCGATGAACAAGAAGCTATTTGCGGCGCTTAAGCCCGGTGCGTTTCTGGTGATCGCCGATCACTCGGCCAAGCCCGGCACCGGTACATCGGTCGGCAAGACGCTGCACCGGATCGATGAAGCCACGCTCAAGAGCGAGGTCGAGGCGGCGGGCTTCAAGCTCGTCGGGGAGGGCGACTTCTTCCGCCATCCGGAAGACACCCGCGAGGAGAAGATCTTCGGCTCCAAGACGCCGGTCGACGAATTCGTGCTGAAGTTTCAGAAGCCGAATTAGTCGAGGCTGGTGCCACACACACCGACGTCATTCCGGGGCGCTCGCGTAAGCGAGCGAACCCGGAATCCATAACCCCGACTTGTGGTTATGGATTCCGGATCGCCGCCATCGTCCCGCGCTTCGCGCGGACCGCTGACGACGTCCGGAATGACAGCGGAATTTGTTGACGCACTCTACTTTAACCACGAAGGCCTAAGCCGCCTTCAACAACCCTTCCGCGGTCATCGCCGCCTTCACGGCGGGGCGCGCTGCGACGCGGGTCATGAACGCGGTGATGTTCGGAAACGCCGACAGGTCGATCTTGTGGAATTTCGTCCAGTTCAGCACCGTGAACAGATAGCCGTCGGCGACGGTGAAGTCGCCCAACAGATACTCGCGGCCCGCGAGGCTCTTTTCGAGATGGGCGAACTGTTTCGCGGCCAGACCTTTCTTCACGGTGTCCCGGTAATCGTCGGGCATCGCCGGGTTGAACAGCTGGCCGATGCCCTTGTGAAGCTCGCTCGCGATATAGTTCAGCCACTCCTGCAGCCGGTAGCGCTCCGGCGTGCCGGCCGCCGGCGCAAGCTTCTTCGCCGGCGCCTTGTCGGCGATGTATTGCTGAATCACCGCCGCTTCGGTCAGCACCTGTCCGTCGTCGAGCTTCACGGCCGGCACCGCGCCCTTGACGTTGATGGTCAGATAATCCTCGCCGGTGCTGGTCTTCTTGCTGCGATCGACCTGCACGAGATCGAACGGCAGCCCCGCCTCGCAAAGCGCAATATGCGGTGCGAGCGAGCAGGCGCCCGGCATGTAAAACAGCTTCATCGATTCCTCCGATTCAAAGGGGACAGAACGAGCGGTCGTGCATATCCATGCACTTGCATGGACTAGATGCATTTGCATGCAGTTGTCAAGGTTGATGCAAGTGCATGAAAGCTCTATCTTCGGATCCGAGAAACCGCCCATGAGCCGGAAGCCCTCTGCCGAAACCACCTCATGCTGGACGCGCCTTGTGCGTGTGCAGCAACGTTTGCTGGTCGCGGTCGAGCACGACCTGAAAAAAGCAGGCTTTCCGCCGCTCGCCTGGTACGACGCGCTGCTGGAACTGTCCCGTTCGCCGCATGGCGCATTGCGTCCGGTCGAGCTGGAAAAGCAGATGCTGCTGCCGCAATACTCCACATCACGATTGATTGAACGGCTGGTGGAGGCGGGGCTTGCCGAGCGCCAGACCTGTCCGGTCGACGGCCGCGGCCTCTATGTCGCGATCACCCAGGCGGGGCGCAGCATGCAGAAGAAAATGTGGGAGACATATTCCGCCGCTATCGAGCGCCACGTCGGGTCGAAGCTCTCCAACAAGGACGCAGCGACCCTCTGCGAATTGCTCGGGCGGCTCAGTTCGTGTCCCTCTCCGTGACATTCATCATGTCGTTGCCCTTTCACACGGCTCGTGATTAAGGTCGCGACCTTTTTGCGCCGGAAACTCGCATGGCCCGCGACCAAATCGATATGACGCCGATCCGATCGCGCGACGAACTCGTTGCGTGGTTCGAAGCGGGCTGCAAGCCGAAGTCGGAATTCCGCGTCGGCACCGAGCACGAGAAGTTCCCGTTCCGCATCGTGGATCATTCGCCGGTGCCTTACGCCGGCTCGCGCGGCATTCGCGCGCTGCTGGATGGCATGAAGACCATCCTCGGCTGGGATCCGATCACGGAGGGCGACAACATCATCGGGCTCGCGGATGTCACCGGCGGCGGTGCGATCTCGCTCGAGCCCGGCGGGCAGTTCGAATTGTCCGGGGCGCCGGTCGACAACGTGCATCAGACCGCGGGCGAATTGTTCGCGCATCTGGCACAGGTGCGCGAGGTGGCGAGTCCGCTCGGCATCGGCTTTCTCGGCCTCGGCATGACGCCGCTCTGGCGGCGCGCCGATATCCCGGTGATGCCCAAGGGCCGCTACAAGATCATGACCTCGTACATGCCGAAGGTCGGCAAGTATGGCCTCGACATGATGTATCGCACCTGCACGGTGCAGACGAACCATGACTTCTCGTCCGAAGCCGACATGGTGCTGAAGATGCGGGTCGCACTCGCGCTGCAGCCGGTCGCGACCGCGCTGTTCGCCAATTCGCCGTTCACCGAGGGCAAGCCTAACGGCTTCGTCTCGTTCCGCTCCGAGATCTGGCGCGACACCGACAATCAGCGCGCCGGCATGCTGCCGTTCATGTTCGAGGACGGCGCGGGCTTCGAGCGCTACGTCGATTACGCGCTCGATGTGCCGATGTATTTCATCAAGCGCGGCGACCGCTACATCGACGTGTCCGGCAAGTCGTTCCGCGATCATCTCGAAGGCAAGCTGCTGCCGGGCGAGAGCGCGACCATCTCGGACTGGGCCAATCACGTCTCGACCATCTTCCCCGAGGTGCGGCTCAAGCGGTACATCGAGATGCGGGGCTCCGACGGCGGGCCGTGGCGGCGGCTGCCGTCGCTGCCGGCCTACTGGGTGGGCCTGATCTACGACGACCTGAATCTCGACGCCTGCTGGGAGATCGTGAAGGACTGGACCGCGGCCGAGCGGCAGAAGCTGCGCGACGATGTGCCCAAGCTCGGCTTCAAGGCCAAGATCCGCAACAGGACGCTGCTCGATCTCGCCGCCGAGACCTTGCGGCTTGCCGAGCAGGGCCTGGTTCGCCGCAAACGCTTCGACCGCAATGGCCGCGACGAGACCCGTTATCTCCGCGTGCTGCAGGAGAGCGTGGCCCGCGGCCTGACGCCCGCCGAGGAGCTGTTGGAGAAATTCCACGGTCCGTGGAACGGCTCGATCGATCCGATCTTCTTCGAATACGCTTATTGAAGATTTTTCGTCATGGCCAAGGGCACGCCCGCGACCTCGGCGCTGGAGAAGGCTGGGATCGCGTTCAAGCTCCATGAGTACGACTACGACCCCAATGCCGAAAGGATCGGTATGCAGGCGGCCGATGCGCTCGGGGTCTCGCCGGCGCGGCTGTTGAAGACGTTGATGGCGAAAGCCGGCGGCGCGGTGGTCTGCGTGCTGATCGCAAGCGACCGCGAGGTGAGCCTGAAGAAGCTTGCCGCCGCGGCCGGCGCGAAAGATGCCGCGATGCTGCCCGCCGCCGAGGCCGAGCGCATCACCGGTTATCATGTCGGCGGCATCTCGCCACTCGGCCAGCGCAAGCGGGCGCGCGTGTTCATCGATGCGCCCGCGCTCGCGCATCCGACCATCATCTTCAATGGCGGGCGGCGTGGCTTGCAGATCGAGATGGCGCCGCAGGAGTTGGTGAAGCTGCTCGGTGCAACGGCGGCTGAAATCGCAAGCTAGCTAGAAAGGTAGAGCGCGCTCTATCCGCACGTGTCCCGGACGCGGTGTAGCGTGAGCGAAGCGAACGGTGCGCCGCTGATCCGGGACCCCGGTTGTGTTTCACGAAAGGAAAGTAACTGGGGTCCCGGGTCTGCAGCGCATCACTTCGTGCTGCGCTGCGCCCGGGACACGAGACCGGCGATTACTCCGCCGCTTGCGCTGCTTCCGACAGGTTGTCGAGCGACGAGATGATGTGCTCGGCCAACGCATCGGCCAGCGCCGAGGCTTCGTGCGGATTGCGGATGAGGCCGACGCGGCAGGGCGGCAACTCTGGGAATCCGTCCGCCGGGCTCAACACGCGCATGCCGGGCCGCAGCCCGGATTCCGGGCAGATCGAGATCGCCAGCCCCGATAGCACCGCCGACGCCACCGCGCTCGCATTGGCGCTGGTGTAGGCGATGTGATGCGGCCGGCCGATCGTTTCGAGGCATTCGATCGCAGCGCGGCGCCAGCCGCAGGTGGTGCGGCCGAGCGCGAGCGGCAGCGGCTCTTCGAGATGTGTCGAATGCCGGTTCGACGTCACCCACAGCAGCCGCTCTCGCCGGAACACCTCCGACGCGCGCGACGATCCGCAGTCGGTGATGATCGCGAGATCGAGCTCGTTGGAGTCGATCAGCTCGACAAGATCGACCGACGGCTGGCACAGCACCGTCAATTCCACGCCCGGATAGGCGCGCGAGAAGCGCGCCATGATCTCGGGCAGATAACGGTCGGCGTAATCATCCGGCAGTCCGAGCCGCACGCGGCCGGACAATTCCTTGTCGTCGAAGGCGGCCAGCGCCTCGACGTTGAGCTTGATGATCCGCCGTGCGTAATCGAGCAGCCGGTCGCCGTCCTCGGTGAGCTTGGAGGCGCGGCCGTCGCGGGCGAAGACCGGTTTGCCGAGCCGCTCTTCGAGCCGCTTCATCTGCATCGACACCGCCGACTGAGTCTTGTGGACCACCTCGGCGGCTTTGGTGAAACTTCCCGTCTCCACGATTGCGATGAAGGTCCGCAACTGGTCGACGTCGATCAGGGCGCTCATGGCCGCCTCCCGGGGCCAGATCCCGCGTCCGGGTCGGCCATTCATCAGCATGGATGATTGGTCATATTAAAAACATTCGTTTCACTTATCAATGGGATTCTGCGAGATTAGGCCGTCCAGAGGAAATGGGTGGGTCCCCGGGAGGCTCCGCAGCGATGCGGCGGCCCGCACGGGTGCCTTTTCCGCTTCCCGGGCTGAACTTCTCGGAGACTGACCATGCCTGCGATCACATCCCTCGGAATTGCCACGGCGTCGCCCGCCATCAAGGCGCTTTCGGCGTTGGCCGGCCGGATCGGCCAGGGCCTCAAGGAATTCGCCGACCGGATGAAGAACCGGCGCGACTCCTTCCGCTTGGCCGATCTCGATGACCGCATGCTTGCCGATATCGGGCTCCACCGCAGCGATCTACGTGACGCTTATGCCGGTCCGCTGTGGCGTGACCCGAGCGAGTTGCTCGCCCGTCGCGCCATCGAGCGCCGCGCGCGTCATGGCCGCGTGGCGACGTCGCAGCATCAGGCCGTCTTGTTCCGGGCGCGGCTGACGCTCAGCTATCCCGCCGCCAAGCGGTCGGGACGCCATTTGGTCTGAACGAATTTACGGATTGGCCGATCCTCCCATCGGCCAGGGTCCGGACCAGCGGTTTCCCCTCCCGCCTCCGGATGCAGCGCCCGCCGCCCCCGGCGGGCGCTTTCTTTTTGTCAGGACGATTCCCACAGCGACAATCGGTTACGCAATCGCACTCGCCACTGCATCGGGCCTTCACTAAAATGATGGTGGGCGCATGCACTCGAAGGCGAACGTCTTGGCGCGATTGTTACACGGCGGTCTGTTGAGCCTCGTGCGCGCCTTCATGGTCGCGGCACTGGCGCTTTTCGCAATCGTTGTTCCTGCCGAGGCGCAGCAGGGCTTCGATCGGCCCGGCGGCGACTACATCCGCTTCACGGTGCAATCGGCCGATCCTGCGGTCTGCGCCGCGCGTTGCGACCGCGACGGGCGCTGCCGGGCGTGGACCTTCTCCTATCCCAACACGGCTGCGATCGGCGGCGCCAACGCCGCAACCTGCTGGCTGAAGCATCAGGTGACACAGCCCAAAGAAAATCGCTGCTGCGTGTCGGGCGTCAAAGGCGGCGGGCTCGGTGAGAACCGGCCTGGGCCGCTGGAAACCTCCATCGACCGCTCCGGCGGGGACTACAAGAATTTCGACATCCAGAATCCGCCCAGCGCCGAGGCCTGCAAGAAGGCCTGCGAGGACGACAACCGCTGCAGGGCGTGGACCTACGCGCGCTCTGGCTATGTCGGCAGCGCGGCGCGCTGCTACCTCAAGGAGAAGATCACGCGTCCGGTCCGCAAGCCGTGCTGCGTGTCCGGCGTTGTGAGGTAGAAAGCCGTACTATCCACGGCCGGGTCGATAGCGAAGTCGACTCGCCAAAATTCCGTGCCTTTCGATGAATTTGTTGATCGAGTCGACCGCGACCTTGTTGGCCTCATACCAATCGCGGGCGGCCTGTTCACGTTCGGCCGTTCACGATGCAAGTTCCGTTTTGGCCAATTGAACCAAGCCTTAACCCGTCCCGCCGACCGTGATGCGGTCCATGCGCAGGGTCGGCTGACCGACGCCGACCGGTACGCCCTGGCCGTTCTTGCCGCAGGTGCCGACCCCGGTGTCGAGCTTCATGTCGTTGCCGACCATGGTGACGCGCTTGAGATCGCTCGGTCCGTTGCCGATCAGCATCGCGCCCTTGAGCGGCGCGCCGATCTTGCCGTTCTCGATCTTGTAGGCCTCGGTGACGTTGAACACGTACTTGCCCGAGGTGATGTCGACCTGGCCGCCGCCGAGGTTGACGGCAAAGAAGCCGTTCTTCACCGACGCGATGATCTCGCCCGGATCCTTGTCGCCTGCGGTCATGTAGGTGTTGGTCATGCGCGGCATCGGCACATGCGCGTGGCTCTCGCGGCGGCCGTTGCCCGTCGGCTTCATGCCCATCAGCCGTGCATTCTGCCGGTCCTGCATGTAGCCCACCAGGATGCCGTCCTCGATCAGCACGGTGCGGTTGGTCGGCGTGCCTTCGTCGTCGATCGACAGCGAGCCGCGGCGGCTCTGGATGGTGCCGTCGTCGACCACGGTCACGCCCTTGGCGGCGACCTGCTGGCCCATCAGGCCGGCGAACGCGGAGGTCTTCTTGCGATTGAAGTCGCCTTCGAGGCCATGGCCGACAGCTTCGTGCAGCATCACGCCGGCCCAGCCGGCGCCGAGCACCACATCCATCTCGCCGGCCGGCGAGGGGATCGAATCGAGATTGAGCAGTGCCTGCCGCACCGCTTCCTCGACGGCGTGCTCCCAGGTCTTGCCCTCGATGAAACGCAGGTAGCCCTCGCGGCCGCCATAGCCGTAGGAGCCGGTCTCCTGCCGGTCGCCCGAAGCCGCCACCACGGACACGTTGACTCGCACCAGCGGCCGGATGTCGCGATAGGTCTGGCCGTCGGGCCGCACGATCTCGACCACCTGCCAGGATGCGCCAAGGCTTGCGGTCACCTGCTTGATGCGCTGGTCCCTTGCGCGCGCATAGGCATCCATGGTCTCCAGGAGCTTCACCTTGGCGTCGAAGCCCGGCGCCTCGAGCGGGTTCTCGTCGCCGTAGAGCTTGACGTTGGTGCGGCCCGGAGCTGCGGCATACTGGCCGGAATAGCCGCCCTTGACGGCGCGGATGGCATCGGCGGCGCGCGCGATCGCCCCCTCCGACACCTCCGAGGCGTGCGCGTAGCCCACCGCCTCGTCCTTGACGGCGCGAAGCCCAAAGCCCTGGTTGGTGTCGTAAGTCGCCTGCTTCAGGCGCCCGTTGTCCCACACCAGCATCTCGGACTGCTTGTATTCGAGGAACAACTCGCCGTCGTCGGCGCCTTCGAGGCCGCGGTCGATCAGCTTGCCGACGCGGGCCTTGTCGAGGCCGGCACGGTCGAGGAGGGAGGCGTTGGGATTCATGGGGTGCTCCAGTCGTACGCCATCTTAAATAAGAAGCCCGGCGCCGTCAGGACAGCCCCTTTGGACATCCAAAGACTTCGTGTATTGCCGTGCCCGCGGCCGTCGTGCCGGCGTACCGGGGAACACGGCTGATGGCGTTCGCAGGGCTGTTGATCGTTTTGGCCGGAGGTATCGCGGCCGCAGCCGTTTGGATCGACCCGGCGCTCGATCTGCAGTTCGCCGCCTGGTTTCTGACGCCGGGCGTGAGAGCTGCGCTTGCGCCGTTCTATCCATGGTTCGACACTGTGCGCGATTGCAATGTCGCGCTCTCGAGCGCTTTCGGCATCGTCGCCGGTTGCACGCTCGTCATCAAGCTGATCCGGCCAAAGCAACGCACGCTGATGTCGTTGCGCACCTCGCTCCTCGTCATCTTCACGTTCGCACTTGCGCCGGGGCTCCTCGTCAACACCATTTTGAAGCCACATTCCGGCCGGCCGCGGCCGGCCGCCGTCGTCGAACTCGGCGGCACGCAGCGGTTCGTGCAGTGGTGGGATTTCAGCGGCGAATGTGACGGCAACTGTTCCTTCGTTTCCGGTGAGGCCGCGGGCGCCTACGCGCTGCTGGCGCCGGCCGCGGCCGCGCCCATGCCGTGGCGTCCGGTGGCCATCGTGGCGGTGGTCGTCTATGGCACCGCCATCGGCGTGGTGCGGATGGCGGCCGCCGGGCATTTTGCCACAGACATTGTTTTTGCCGGCGTGTTCACGGCCCTGATCGTCTGGCTCCTGTACGGCTGCATCTATCGCTGGCCGCGTACACCGCGCACCGAGGACAACCTCGAACAGTTCCAGGCGCGCCGGCGCGCACGAACGAAGGCGTAGATCGCTATCGCGAATCTGGCGGTTTCTTTCGACCGGATTTGGCGTACAAACCCGCCTCAAGGGCCTGATTTCCGGAATTGAGGAGCACCACGGGTGAGTTCGGACAATATCGCCGGCGCGTCGGCGCATTTTCCGGGCCTGGCCGGCGTCGCAGCAGCGCGTCCGATCGTGCCGGAACTGACCTTTACCCACGTGCTGACGGCGCTCGTCGCGCTGACCCTGGTCCGGATCATCGGCCTGCATTTCTCTGTGGTCGATCTGTTCTTCGACGAGGCGCAGTACTGGACCTGGTCGCGGGAACTCGCCTTCGGCTATTTCTCCAAGCCGCCGCTCCTGGCCTGGGTGATCGCCGCGACCGATCCGATCTGCGGCAGCAGCGAGGCCTGCGTGCGGCTCGGCTCGCCGCTCATTCATCTGGGCACGAGCCTTCTGGTCTATGCCATCGCCGACAGGCTCTACGGCCGCCAGCCGGCGGCGTGGGCTGCGCTCGCCTTCGCACTGGGCATCGGTCTCAGCTTCTCATCGCGAATCATCTCGACCGACGTGCCGCTCCTGTTCTTCTGGGCCGCGGCGTTGCTCGCCTATCTGCATCTGATGTCGAAGCCGGACTGGCGCTGGACGCTCGTTCTCGGCGTGTCGTTCGGGCTCGGTCTGCTTTCCAAATATGCCATGATCTATTTCCTGCTCGGCGTGGCCTGGGCCTGCATCTACGACCGCGACGCCCGCGCCTTGCTGAAGCGCAAGCACATCTGGATCGCGCTGCTCATCGGCGTGGCGCTGCTGCTGCCCAATCTCTACTGGAACGCCACCCACGATTTTCTCACCTTCAAGCACACCGGCGACAACATCTCGGGCGACGGCTTCCGCTTCCGGTGGACCGGCGCCGGCGATTTCATCGGCTCGCAGTTCGCCGTGATGGGACCGATGGTGTTCGCCTCGTTTCTTTGGATTGTCGCGCGGCATCTCGGTCCGCGGGTCACGCCGCAAGACAAATTGATGCTGGCCTTTGCGATCCCGCCGCTGCTGCTCGTCACGGCACTGTCCTTCGTGCGCGGCGCCAATGGCAATTGGGCGGCGCCGTCGGTGATATCGATGACGGTGCTCGCGGTGGCGTGGTGGTTCCGCTTCGGCTGGAAGCACTGGCTGCGCGGCACCATTACGCTCGGCCTGTTCATGCAGGCCCTGCTGATCGTCAGTGATGCCTTCGCCACCCGCATCAACATTCCGGCGCTGGGCGCCAGGGGCGATATCTATCAACGCACGCTCGGCTGGCGTAGCCTCGGGCTTCGCACCGCGGACCTCGCGCGTGCGACCGGCGCGCGCACGGTGGCATCCGAGGGGCGCGCCGAGACCGCGGCCGAGATCTATTATCTCCGCGACGAGCCGGTGCGCGCGCTGTCCTGGCCGGTCAGCAAGATTCCCGATCATCAGTTCGATCTGACACGGGCGATGGATTCATCGGCGCAGGAGCCGGTGTTGTTCGTCACGTATTGCCCGGTGGTTTCCAGGCTCGAGCGCTTCTACAGCGAGGTGACGCCGCTCGGCGACATCACGACCTCGACCGGGCCGACCACCAAGCGGCAGTTTCACGCCTTCAAGCTCACCGGGCGCAAACGTGACATCGAGCCGATCGGCATCTGCTCTGAAGCAGCGGAGTAGCGATCAGGCTGGTCTGGAGCACGATCCCGAAAAGCGTGAAGCGGTTTTCGGAAAACATCATGCTCAAACAAGAGCAAGAAGCGACGGGTCTAAATTCAACGAAGTTGAATCAGACCCTGGCGCGCGTTCTTTCGTTCTACCGAAGTGTTCACAACGCCCAGCTGCTTTAGACCGGCCAGCCGGAGGCTCGCCGGGAAAACAACGGAAATAGGGTAGAGAGACTGGCGTCACTCCGTAAAGTTCACCAAGATCGGAGCGATCGGCTCGAGCGCGAAGTCGACGCGGGTGTCGCTGCGCTCGAGCAGCATCGGCGCCGTCAGCGAGCCGCAGATGACGAACTGTCCGGCGCGCAGCCCGTCGCCGACCGCGGCCGCGACGTCGGCGACGTGGCGCACGACATTGAGGATGTCGCCGGTGTTGGTCTGAAGATCTGCCGGCACCGGCACGTTCTCACCGCTGCGGGTCAATCGGCCTTTGAGACCTTGAAGCCTTGCGCCCTGGCGCATGATGTCGCGCTGGCCGAGGATGACGTGGCGCTGGAAGATATTGCCTGCGAGCACGCCCTCGACATCGTCCGGCGAACTGTCGACGTCGGCGAGTTCAATTGCAGGCCCGATGGCGACCACGGCGCGCCGCACGTCATCGCGGTTGGCGGTGGCCGGGAGATCGTGGCCGATGTAAGCCGCGATCTCCGCCTCGGCGGCGGGCTTCTGCCAGGAGGACAGCGACACCGTTCCGCCGGACGGCAACATGGCGCGGTCCAATATGAATCCCACGACCGGCGCCGTGAGCTTGAGCTTCTGCATGGCGGCGGGCGCGCCGAAACCGACCTTCCAGCCGACCTGGCGCGCGCCCTCGTTGAAGCGGTGTTTGCGCAAGTCCATTTGCGCGCGCATGCCGGCGGCGATGCGTGGATCGTCGAGCGTTGCGCTCATTACGGCTTGTGTCCTCCGGGCGGATTCTCGTAGCCGGAGTCCTCGATCGAGCCTGCGCCCATCCAGCCCCAGACCAGCACCACCTCCTCGTTCGAGGTGTTGTTGAAGCCGTGCCAGACGCCGCGCGGCGAATAGACCACGTCGCCTTCGCCGGACGGCTCCAGCCCCTTGTCGGTGATGATGTGGCCGTGACCCTTCAGCACGATGAAGAACTCGTCGCAGTTGCGATGCAGGTGCTGCTCGTGGCTCGCGCCGGGCTTGAGCACGGTCCAGCCGACCACGTGACCGGCGCCGGCAGACCTCTTATCGATCAAAAATTGCACCTGCATGTCGATCCAGCCGTCGTCGCGCTTCAGGCCTTCGACCTTCGGCACGTCGCGGATGTTGGTGCGGAACATCTTGCCGCCGAAGGTCGCCGCCGTGATGCCGGTCGCGGCCTTCACGGCTTTGGCCAGTGCGGAGCCGATCTTTTCGCCTTTGCCTGTCGTCACGCTTGTCCTCCAGAATCCTGTCCACCAGATTCTTGACCACCCAGCCGGCGGTACACCTGGTGCGCCACCACGAAATCGTTGGCGTCGATGCCGAGCCCGCGGCAGGCGTTCATCATCTCGTTGGCGGCGGCCGCGAGCGGCACCGGGCTGCCGAGCTTTCGGCCGAGGTTGAGCGCGAGCATCATGTCCTTCTGCTGCAGCGTCACATCGGCGAGCGGCACCGCCGGCATCCTGCCGTCGATGATGAACGGGCCTCGATAGCCGAGCACCGGCGACGCCGCGACGCTTTTGAGGATCGCATCCACCGCAACCTCGCGCCCGACGCCGCCCTTCTCGGCGAGCGCCACCGCTTCGCCGAAGCAGATCACCTCGACCATCAGCAGCAGATTGACCGCGATCTTCATCTGGCAGGCGAGGCCGTTGCCGCCGATCCGCGTGACCTTGGGGCCGATCGCGAGCAGCACCGGCTTGGCCCGCTCGAACGCCGCCTCGTCGCCGCCGATCATGACTGAGGCCTGACCGGCCTTCACGGTCACGGGGCTGCCCGACAGCGGGCCGTCGAGCATGATCGAGCCGGCCTTGGCGAATTGCGCCGCGACCTCCCGGCTTGCGTCGGGCTCGATCGTGCTCATGTCGATATAGATGCCGCCCTGGCGCAGGCCGGCCACGATGCCGTCAGGCCCGAGCGCCACGGCTTTGACGGCCGCCGAATCGGTCACGATCGAGAACACGATCTCGGATGTGGCGGCCACGGCCTTGGTCGTGTCGCCCCATTTCATCCCGGCTGCGATCAAGGCCTCGGCCTTGCCGCGCGACCGATTCCAGCCGGTGACCGTGTGTCCGGCCGCCATCAGCCTCGGGACGATCAGCTCGCCCATGGCCCCCAGGCCGATAAATCCGATGTTCACTTCCAAGCCCCTTGCTCGATTTCTGGCTCGATTGGCCGGGGCCGATGATCGGAAGCCTCAGGGCAGTTTGTCAAAGCCCTCGCCGAAGCCCTTCAGGCTGATCGGAAAGCCGATGCCTTCCTCCGGCGTCTGGAAGATGATGAAGGTGGCCTGTTGCCCACTGCGCAGCTTGCCGATCAGGGTGTCGTCCATGATCACTTCGGCAACGCAGCCGTTGGGCACACAGCGCACGAAGCCGGCACGGCCGACCTCGGCATTGTCGATTTTCAGCCCCAGGCCCGACGGCAGCAGCACGCCCGGCGGGGCGATCACCCGCATCAGCCGGGTTTTCTTGTCCGCGGTCTTCAGCACGATGACGGTGAGGCCGATATTGGGCCGGTCTTCCGCCGTGACGCTCTGGATCAGGGCGCATTGTTCGCCCTGGGCGCCGGGCGGAGTGTCGCACCGGACCTGCCAGTCGTTGTGGATCGACTTGACCGAGCCCTGGGCGAATGCGGGCCCGGCGGGCCAGAGCGCCACCAGGGCCACGATTGGAAGCAGCCGAACTAAGCCTTGGCCGATTTTGCCCATAATTCTGTTCTCAGAGGTTGCAACTTCGGGGCGCTGCCTTCGAATCGCCGGAACCTGGATACCATCGCTGTGCCGGGTTGAGCTACCGGCCGTACGTCCTCGTGAGCGCCGATGTGCACAAGGCCGTCGCCCGGACGCTGTTTCGGGGTGCTGTTCTGACCCCGCAAAGCACTGGACTTGCAAGGGTTCAGCGACCGGATCGTCACATATGCGAAATATCCAGAAAGTCGCGCCCGACCGGCGTCCAGGCACATTGCGACTGCGCCGGAATTATGGTTTGAGAAGCCCGGGAAACCCCCTCCCGCCGCACCGCCGCCGAGCCGCGCTGCCCATCTGGGCGCCGTCCTCGGGAGCGGGTCTTGATCTGCAAAGAGGCCTCCCGGTGCGGCAAGGACGCGTCACGACGATTTCGTCGAAGGAGCAATGACGACGATGCTGGTGCTTAAGCGGTTGGCCGCGCTCGCGGCTGTGATGGTGGCCGGACTTGCAATCGGCGATACGGCCTTCGCCGCTGCCGGTCAGCCGTCCCCGTGGGAGACGACCTTTCAGGAAGCCGTCACACCCGTGATGGAATACGTCACCTGGTTCCACAACTGGCTGCTGGTGATCATCACCCTGATCACGCTGTTCGTCCTGGCGCTGCTCCTGATCTGCATCTTCCGCTTCAACGCGAAGGCCAACCCGAGCCCGTCGCGCACCACCCACAATACGCTGCTCGAAGTGGCCTGGACGCTGCTCCCGGTCATCATTCTGGTCTGCATCGCGGTGCCGTCGTTCAAGCTCCTGTTCCTGCAGACCACGATCCCGCAGTCGGATCTCACCATCAAGGCGACCGGCAAGCAGTGGTACTGGAGCTACGCCTATCCGGACAGCAACTTCGAGTTCGATTCGCTGCTGGCCTGCGATCAGGCGCGCACCAAGTGCGAGCAGCCGCGGCTGCTCGCGGTCGACAACGAGATCGTGGTTCCGGTGAACAAGATCGTCCGCGTCCAGGTGATCGGCGCCGACGTGATTCACGCCTTTGCGGTGCCGTCATTCGGCATCAAGATCGACGCCATTCCGGGCCGGCTGAACGAGACATGGTTCAAGGCGACCCGCGAGGGTGTGTACTACGGCCAGTGCTCGGAGCTGTGCGGCAAGGACCACGCCTTCATGCCGATCCAGGTTCGGGTCGTCAGCGAGAAGGACTACGCCACCTGGCTCGATCAGGCGAAGAAGAAGTATGCCGCGATCGACGGCGTGCGGTCGCCGAACCAGGTTGCGGCCAAATAGTCGCAGCGGCAACGAGCGTTGCGAAGAAGACGACATAGCGGGCGATAACGACAGGTCTTAAGGAACTGACGATGGCTACAGCGGCTCACGACCACGCACACGGCGATCACGCACATGACGATCATGCGCACCCCACCCCGACCGGGTGGAAGCGCTTCGTCTATTCGACGAACCACAAGGACATCGGCACGATGTATCTGGTGTTCGCGATCTGCGCCGGCGTGATCGGCGGCGCGATGTCGGTCGCCATCCGTATGGAACTGCAGTTCCCGGGGATGCAGGTGTTCCACGACCCGCACCAGTTCAACGTGTTCACCACCGCGCACGGCCTGATCATGATCTTCTTCATGGTCATGCCGGCGATGATCGGCGGGTTCGGCAACTGGATGGTGCCGCTCATGATCGGCGCGCCGGACATGGCGTTCCCGCGCATGAACAACATCTCGTTCTGGCTGCTGCCGGCCTCGTTCGCGCTGCTGATCACCTCGGCCTTCGTCGAGGGCGAGCCGGGCTCGCCCGGCGTCGGCGCCGGTTGGACCATGTACGCGCCGCTGTCCACCACCGGCCATCCGGGCCCGGCGGTCGACTTCGCCATCCTGGCGCTGCACATCGCCGGTGCCTCGTCGATCCTCGGCGCCATCAACTTCATCACCACGATCTTCAACATGCGCGCGCCCGGCATGACGCTGCACAAGATGCCGCTGTTCGTGTGGTCGATCCTGGTGACCGTGTTCCTGCTGCTGCTGTCGCTGCCGGTGCTCGCCGGCGCCATCACCATGCTGCTGACGGATCGTAACTTCGGAACGACGTTCTTCACCGCGTCGGGCGGTGGCGATCCGATCCTGTTCCAGCACCTGTTCTGGTTCTTCGGCCACCCGGAGGTCTACATCCTGATCCTGCCGGGCTTCGGTATGATCAGCCAGATCATCTCGACCTTCAGCCGCAAGCCGATCTTCGGTTACCTCGGCATGGCCTATGCCATGGTCGCGATCGGCGGCGTCGGCTTCGTGGTCTGGGCCCATCACATGTACACGGTCGGCATGTCGACGGCGACGCAGGCCTACTTCATCGCCGCCACCATGGTGATCGCGGTGCCGACCGGCGTGAAGATCTTCTCCTGGATCGCCACGATGTGGGGCGGCTCCATCGAGTTCAAGACGCCGATGCTGTTCTCGGTCGGTCTCATCTTCCTGTTCACGATCGGTGGCGTGACCGGCGTCGTGCTGGCCAATGCCGGCGTCGACCGCTCGCTGCAGGACACCTACTACGTCGTCGCGCACTTCCACTACGTGCTGTCGCTCGGTGCCGTGTTCGCGATCTTCGCCGGCTGGTACTACTGGTTCCCGAAGATCACCGGCTACATGTACTCGGAGTTCTGGGGCAAGCTGCACTTCTGGACGACCTTCGTCGGCGTCAACATCATCTTCTTCCCGCAGCACTTCCTGGGTCTGTCCGGCATGCCGCGCCGCATCGCTGACTATCCGGATGCGTTTGCGGGCTGGAACTACGTGTCGTCGGTCGGCTCCTACATCTCCTCGGTGGGCCTCCTGATCTTCCTGATCGGCATGTTCGTGGCGTTCTCACGCAAGGAGAAGGCTGCCGCCAATCCGTGGGGTCCGGGTGCGACCACGCTGGAATGGACGCTGTCGTCGCCGCCGCCGTTCCATCAGTTCAACGAACTGCCCAGAATCAAGTGACGGGATCGAGTAAGGCCAGCTGATGTCGTTCACGACCGACAGCGCAACACTCGCGCCTTCGCTGACGAGCGAGGTTTCTCACGCCGAGCCGAGCATGGCCGACGTTGGGGACTACCTCGCTCTGCTGAAGCCGCGGGTGATGTCGCTGGTCGTGTTCACGGCGCTGGTCGGCATGGTGGTGGCGCCGGTGCATCTGCATCCGGTGCTCGGCTTCTTCGCGCTGCTCTGCATCGCGGTGGGCGCGGGAGCCGCGGGCGCCCTCAACATGTGGTACGAGGCCGACATCGACGCGGTGATGAAGCGCACCCAGCAGCGCCCCATCCCGGCCGGCCGCGTCACCCGCGGCGAAGCGCTCTCTTTCGGAATCGTGCTGGCCGGCTTCTCGGTCGTTTTCCTCGGCTTGATGATCAATTGGGTCGCGGCTGGCGCGCTCGCCTTCACCATCTTCTTCTATGCCGTGGTCTATACGATGTGGCTCAAGCCCGCGACGCCGCAGAACATCGTCATCGGCGGCGCGGCCGGCGCGTTTCCGCCGATGGTCGGCTGGGCGGCTGCGACCGGCGGCATCGGCTTTGAGTCGTTCCTCCTCTTTCTCGTGATCTTCGTCTGGACGCCGCCGCACTTCTGGGCGCTTTCGCTCTACAGCGTCGATGAATACAAGCGCGCCGGCATTCCGATGATGCCCGTGGTCGCCGGTGCGGCAGAGACCCGCCGCCAGATTCTGCTCTATTCGGTGCTGCTCGCTCCGGTCGGGGCGCTGCCCTGGCTGTTCGGCTACGCCGGCCTGTCCTACGGACTCGCCGCCATCGCGGGCGGCGTGATGATGATCGCTCTCGCGCTGCGGCTCTGCCAGAAGCCTTCGCACAGGACTGCGAAGCAGCTGTTCGCTTTTTCGATTCTCTACCTGTTCGCGCTGTTCCTGATCCTTCTGGTCGAACACAGTATCGGCGGTTCGCAGTTCGGATTGCCCTTCGGCCGGGTCTTCGCATGAGTGTGGCGATGGATGAAAAGCCGAACGAGCCGGGCATCGTTCTCACCGAGGAGCAACTGCGTCGCCGTCGCGCGCGCTCGATCGCCATCGCGCTCGCCCTTGGCGCGTTTGTTGTCTTGATTTGGGCGGTGACCCTGGTCAAAGGGCCGGCCGTTCTGATTCGGCCACTTTGAGATTGCAATGACCCCGAACGAACCCACCCAACCGCTTCGCCGCCGCGACAAGATCGTCGCCATGGCCTGCGGGCTGTGCGTGGCCGCTATGGTCGGGGCAGCCTACGCGGCGGTGCCGTTCTACAACTGGTTCTGCAGGGTCACCGGCTTCAATGGCACGACCCAGGTCGCGACCAGCATTCCCAGCACCGTCTCCGATCGCAAGATCACGGTGCGCTTCGACGCCAATGTCGGCCCCGGCCTCGCCTGGCGCTTCGAGCCGGAGCAGCGCTCGATCGAGGTGCGGATCGGCGAGGTCGTCACCGTCCACTACCTCGCGGTCAACGAGACCGCGCGTCAGATCACCGCGTCGGCGGCCTACAACGTCACGCCGCTGACGATGGGGTCCTACTTCCAGAAGATCAATTGCTTCTGCTTCACCGAGCAGACCCTGAAGGGCGGTGAGAAGCGGGAGATGGCCGTCGTGTTCTACGTCGATCCTGAGATGCTCAAGGACAACGAGAACGCCGACACCAACACTATTACGCTGTCCTACACCTTCTTCCAGCAGCGCGAGCCGCTGCGGCCGGTGGCGGACGGCGCGCCGCCCGCGCGGCCGAAGAGCTAAAGCCGGCCGGACGGATGAAGCCGGCGACACGAGACGAGGATTGAACGGAGACCGAAATGGCCGACGCCCACACCGAACCGCAACACGACTATCATCTGGTCAATCCGAGCCCGTGGCCGGCGATCGGCTCGATCTCGGCCTTCATCATGGCGGTCGGTGCCATCGGCTGGATGCACCACATGTACGAGTTCGCGCCGTTCGTGTTCGGCGTGGGCGCGATCGGCGTGCTCTACACCATGGGCGCCTGGTGGGGTGACGTGATCAAGGAGGCCGAGCACGAGGGCTTCCACACCCGCGTGGTGCAGATCTCGCACCGCTACGGCATGATCCTGTTCATCGCCTCCGAGGTGATGTTCTTCGTCGCCTGGTTCTGGGCCTACTTCAACGTCGCGCTGTTCCCGGCCGACACCCATCAGATCCTGCGCGGCGACCTGCTTGGCCATGTCTGGCCGCCGGCGCCCAGCCCCGACCACACCTCGTTCCGCGGCACCTTCGATCCGTGGCACCTGCCGCTGCTCAACACCCTGATCCTGCTCACCTCGGGCACGACGGTGACCTGGGCGCACCACGCGCTCCTGCACAACGACCGCAAGGGCCTGGTCAACGGCCTGTGGCTCACCGTCATCCTCGGCGCCACCTTCACCTGCGTGCAGGCCTACGAGTACATGCACGCCGCCTTCACCTATTCGGGCCACATCTACGGCGCGACCTTCTTCATGGCGACCGGCTTCCACGGCGCCCACGTGCTGATCGGCACCACGTTCCTGATCGTCTGCCTGATCCGCGCCTATCGCGGCCACTTCACCCCGACGCAGCATCTCGGCTTCGAGTTCGCCGCCTGGTACTGGCACTTCGTCGACGTGGTCTGGCTGTTCCTGTTCGCCTGCATCTACGTCTGGGGCGCCGGCACGCCGCTCGCGCATCACTGACGCGGTTGCCGTCAATCGAATGCAAAGGGGCGGCTCACAAGCTGCCCCTTTGTCTTTTGGAGGTTTGCGGATGGCCGAATTCGATCGCTCACAAATTCAGACGATGCTCAGCGGCCTGGCCTGCCGCTGTCCGCGCTGCGGCAAGGGCAAGCTGTTCCAGGGCTTTCTGACGCTGAAGCCGTCATGCGATGCCTGCGGGCTCGACTATGCGTTCATCGACGCCGGCGACGGGCCTGCGGTGTTCGTGGTGCTGTTCGCGGGCTTCGTCGTGGTCACCTGCGCGCTGGTCGTCGAGTTCAAATACGCGCCGCCGTTCTGGGTGCATGCGGTGCTCTGGGGACCGTTGATCCTCGTCACCACATTATGGCCGTTGCGCGCGCTCAAAGGTCTGCTCATCGCCCTGCAATTTTGGAACAAGGCCGCTGAGGGGCGCCTGGAACGAAAGGCCGGTGACGGCAGTCCTTGAGCAGCAAAGGCTGTCCACGGCCGTCTTGAGTAACGAAAGGCCGTTCACGGCCGTCTTGTGTAACGAAAGGCCGTTTACGGCCGTCTTATGTAAGAGGAATCCTAAGCGTGCTGGAAAAGCGCAGGGGCTTGTTGATTCCCGCCGTCATGACGCTTGCCGCGCTCGTGGTGTTCATCGGCCTCGGCACCTGGCAGATCGAGCGCAAAGCCTGGAAGGAAGGCCTGATCGACATGCTGACACGGCGGCTCGAGGCGCAGCCGGCCGAGTTGCCGGGCCCGGCCGATTGGGGCGGGCTCGATGCCGGCAACGCGGAATTCCGCCGCGTGCGCCTGAACGTGCAATTCCAGAACGCGCAAGGCAAAGCGCAGGATGCGCTGGTCTACACCAGCGGTTCGCAAATCCGTGATGACGTGAAGGGGCAGGGCTTCTTCGTGTTCAGCCCGGCGAAGCTGTCGGGCGGCGGGACCATCGTCATCAACCGCGGCTTCACGCCGGACAAGAACTACCCGCCAGCCGAAGCAAGCACTCAGGAGATCGTCGGCGTCCTGCGCTGGCCCGAACAGCCCTCGTGGTTCACGCCGGGTCGCGACAGTGCAGGCACCTGGTACGCGCGCGATCATCTCGCGATGGCGCAGGCGCAGGGCTGGGGCAAGGTCGCGCCGTTCTACATCGAGATGGAGGACCCGGTGCCGCCCGGCGGCGTGCCGCATCCATCCGTGCTCAAGGTGCTGCTGCGCAACGAGCACCTGCAATACGCCATCACCTGGTTCGGCCTTGCCGCCGTGACGGCGATCATGTTCGCGATCTGGGCCTGGCGACGGCGCGAGATGGAGGCTGACCTCTCACCGCCCTCGTCCTGAGGGCCTCGTTTGGGCGTAGTGACAGCGCACCGCGAAAGGTGCACGCTCCCTAAAAAATGGGGAGGATCACATGAAAGCATGTCTCGGACTGCTGACGGCTTCGCTCGCCTTCGCCACCAGCGCCATCGCGCAGGGCGCCCCGCCATCACAAGCCCAACTCATCACGCTCGGCACCGCCGGCGGTCCGCTGCCGCGAGGCGATCGGATGCAATCGTCCAATCTCCTTGTCGTCAACGGGGAGCTCTATCTGATCGACGCGGGCGGCGGCGTCACGACTCGGGTGGTGCAGTCCGGCAATGATTTCCGTAAGGTCGGCAAGATTTTCATCACCCATCCGCACAGCGACCATACTGCAGGCCTCGCCACGCTGATGGTGAGCCAGTGGGAGTATCAGCGCGCGGAGCCCGTCGACATCTACGGCGGCGGCGTCGAAGCGCTGGTGAAGGGCGCGCTCGCATATCTCACGCCGAACGCCGAGATCCGCTGGGCCGAGGGCAAGAAACGGCCGATGGCCGACACCTTCAAGGGCCACGACATCGCATCGGGTGTGGTGTTTCAGGACGCCAACGTGAAGGTCACGGTGGTCGAGAACACGCACTTCAACTTCCAGCCCGGCACGCCGCCTTACGGCAAGTACAAATCATTCTCCTATCGCTTCGACACGCCGGGCCGTTCGTTCCTGTTCACCGGCGACACCGGCTGGTCGGAGCCGGTGGCGGAGCTTGCGAAAGGCGTCGACCTGCTGGTCACCGAAGTCACCGAGACCGAAGATGTCATCGCGCTGATGAAGAAGGCCGGCGCGTGGCAGGCCAAGACGCCCTCCGAGCAGGAAGGCTGGATCCGGCACATGCACGAGGAACACGTCACGCCCGAGGAGGTCGGCAAGCTCGCCGCAAAGGCCGGGGTGAAGGCGGTGGTAATGACGCATCTCAGTCCGTCGCCGAATCCGAATGACGATTTCGCGCGATACGTGGAAGGAGCCAAGAAGAACTTCACGGGTCCGATCACCGTGGCAAAAGACCTGATGAAGTTCTGACGCGGCTGTCTCGCTGCGGCATAAACTCCGCATCACGGTTTCTTAACCGGGCCCTGCCATACGGATGGACAGGGCGACGGCTACCATTGCGATGCAGCGGCATCGCTGGAGACGTCCGATGGCGGTTTCCGCGGTCAGTTCGTCGTTGTCGCCCGCTCGCCACACACCCGATTCCCAAACCTCGCTTTCATCGCGCGAACGGCCGTCATTGCCGGTCGATGTCCGCGCCGCCCGACTTGCGGATGTGCCGCTTCTCATCGGCATGAAGACGCAGATGGCCGCGGCCGAGGACGCGGCTTTCTTTTTCGATGATACGCCTGCGCGCTGGGAGCGCGATTTCTTCGGCCCGGAGTCGCGGTTTCTTGCGCTCGTCTCGGAACTGGCCGGTCATCCGGTTGGAATGGCGATCTTCAACGAGCAGCCCATGGCCGGCTGGCCTTCGGTGCCGATCTACATCCAGTCGATCTATGTGAAGCCGGAGTTTCGCCGCCGGGGCGTCGGCCGCGCGTTGATGGCCGGGATCATCGCCGAAGCGCAACGCCGGCGGTCCCAGCTCGTCTTCCTCAATGTGGATCACAACAATGCCGCGCGCAGGCTCTACGAGAGCGGCGGCTTTGTGCACGCCGACACCTGCCTCGTTTACACGCTGGTGGTGCCGCAAGATGCCGATACGCCCCAGCCCGCCCCTGCGCGCCGGTAGCATGGCTCCGACGCTGCGGTTAAAACCAGCGACCTGCGTTTGAGGCGACGCGGGCGATCCGGGCTATCAAGTTGCACCGGTTCCGCATAGAATTCGGTTTTAGCGGTGGGCGAGGGGCTGCCGCGGCTTTTTAAAAATCGAATTGATGTTCAGTCGTTCCATTCGCCAAAAGATCGTCGGCATCGCGGTCGGCCTGATCGTTCTGATGATCGTCACTTCGGTGCTGTCGATTTTCATGGCGTCGAGGGTTGGCCTCCTGCTCGATGAGCTTACCAACAAGTACCTTCCAGCTTACGCCCATCTCTCACAGGCCAATGTCCTCTCGCTTGAGCGCGCTCTTGCGCTTCGCCGGCTGATGATCGCGAAGATGCAAACGCCGCCGGATCAGGCGGGCTATGCCGCGCGTTTGAAAAATTTTCAGGAGCTTGGGCCCGAGGTCGAGAAACACACTGAAGCCGCGCGCAAGCTGATCATCTCGATCATCGAAGACCCCCGCACGCCGTCGGACAACGCGGCGCTGGCGCGCATCGAGACTCGTGTTGATCTTGCCACCCACGACGTCATCGCTCGCATGAGCGTTGAATCGTCCCAGTTGATCGGAGCGCTGGATGGGCAGAATTTCGACGGCGCACGGCAACGCATGGCGCTGATCGATGCGCTGCGTGATGAATTCATCGGCAAGATCGACACCATCCGCAATGACATGGGCGCCCAGGTGCTCGCCAGCGCACACAAGGTCATTGCCGATCAGAAGAAAACCATTGTGGTGTCGGTCGTCGTGACCGCGCTCGCCGCGATCATCGGCCTGATCTTCGCAATGCTGGTCTCGAGCGGCATCACCCGCCCGGTCCGACTGCTGCTCGAAGGCACGCGTCACGTCGAGGCCGGTAACCTGGACCGGTCGATCAGCATCACCACGCAGGACGAGATCGGGCAGCTGTCGCTCGCGTTCAACCGCATGATCGAGCAGCTCCGGCACAATGAGAAAATCCGCCAGACCTTCGGCAAATACATCGACCCTCAGGTGGTCAAAGGTCTGATTGATCAGCCCACGCTCGCCACCGAAGGCAAGCGCCGGATCATGACCGTGATGTTCTGCGACATGAAAGGCTTTTCGGCGCTGAGCGAAGGCATGACGCCGCAGGGGCTGGTCAAAGTCATGAATCGCTATCTGTCGATCATGTCGGAGCCGATCCACAATCACCAAGGCATCATCGACAAATACATCGGCGACGCCATCATGGCCTATTGGGGACCGCCGTTCGTCGATGAGGCGGATCAGGCCCGGTTGGCCTGTCTTGCCGCGCGAGACATGGTCGCGAATCTCGGCGCGTTGCGCCAGGAATTGCCGGAACTGCTCGGCGTGCGAAACATTCCGATGCATCTCGACATCCGGATCGGGATCGCCACCGGCGAGGCGCTGGTCGGCAGCATCGGCTCCGAGTTCATGATGAGCTACACGGTGATGGGAGACACGGTCAATCTCGCCGCGCGTCTCGAGCCCGCCAACAAGATCTACGGCAGTCATGTGCTGGTTTCGGAAGCGACCGCGCGCGCCGCGGAGGCGGCAATCGAACTGCGCGAGATCGACCGGCTCTTTGTCGCTGGCTCGTCCCAGCCGCAAGCGGTGTTTGAGATCATGGGCGTCAAAGGCGGGTTGAGCGAGCAGCAGTCGGTGCTGCAAAGCCGCTACGCCGAAGGCCTCGCCGCTTATCGGGGGGGCCGCTTCGATGACGCGCGGGGAAGCTTCAACGCCGCGCTCGCGGCGGTTCCGGCTGATGGCCCGTCGCTGGCGTTGTTGAAGCGGATCGAGAGCCTGCAGGCCAATCCGCCGCCCTCGGACTGGGATGGCGCCTGGCCGCTGGCCGGCCGATAAAAGCGCGGTCCACGGGGCGTGTGCCCCGGCGCCCTGAATTGCCAATGCAATCGTGGATAGCATAACCTCATTGCGGCCGAGGAATGCTGCCAATCGGGGAGAGTACTCATGAAGCGAAAGGCTTATCCCATTGCACTTGGTGCCGGCGTTGCGCTGGTCATCGCCACTGCGGCGCTCGCACAGACGCCGAACACTGCACAAAGTCCTGCGCAGAATCCTGCACCGACTCCCGCGCCAAGCCCGGCGCCTGCTCCCGCACCGGCTGCCGCGCCCGCATTCCCACCGACCGCCACCATCACGACGCCGGGCTATCCGGCACAGGCTGCGGCCGATCCCAAGCTCCGCGTTCTCGATCTGCCGAACGGCAAGAAGGTGCACGTTCTGCCCGCCACGCTCGAGACCACGCAATGGGGCTGGTTTGATAACGCGCAGCCGCCGGTGCTGCGCGTGCATTCCGGCGACACCATCGCGCTGGAAACCATGATGCACAGCCACAACCAGGTGGTGCCGGGCGCGACGATCGAGCAGATCAAGAAGCTGCGCACCGATTTTCCGGGCCGCGGTCCGCACACCTTGACGGGGCCGATTTACATCGAGGAAGCGCAGCCGGGTGACGTGCTCAAGGTCACGCTCAACAAGATCGTGCCGCGCTCTTACGCGACGAACTTCAACGTGCCGGGAATGTTCGGCCAATTCCCGAACGTCTATGCGGACGGCCAGGTCAAATATCTCTATCTCGATCTGGACAAGATGCAGACCGAGTTCCTGCCCGGCATCGTGCTGCCGCTGAAGCCGTTCCCGGGCACGCTCGCCGTCGCGCGCAAAGAGCCCGGCCGCTATTCAAGCGTGCCGCCGGGCGAATACGCCGGCAACATGGACATCCGCGACTTCGTCGCCGGCAGCTCGCTCTATGTGCCGGTTCATGTGGCGGGCGCGCTGCTGTGGACCGGCGACTCGCACGCCGGCCAGGGCAACGGCGAGGTCAACCTGACCGCGATCGAGACCGCCTACAAGGAGTTCAACATCACGGTCGAGGTCATCAAGGGCAAGCCGCTCGACTTCCCGCGGATCGAGACCGCGAAGTCGTGGATCACGATGGGCTTCGACCAGGACCTGAACAAGGCCTGGGCGCAGGCCAAGGCACAGACCGTCAAGTTCCTCGCCGAGCAGCGCAACGTGCCCGCGGAGCAAGCCGAGAAGCTGATGGTGAGCGTGTCCGATTGCCGCGTTTCCCAAGTGGTCAACATCAAGAAGGGCATCCACTGCCTCAATCCGAAGAACACGCGCGACAAGGAGGACATGGAGCGCCCGACCAAGGAGACGTCGAAGTACTACGTGGCCCATGCCAAGGACGCCGACCTGAACAAGGCGATGAACGATGCATCGATGGGCATGATCAAGTTCCTCGAGACCGAGAAGAAGATCGCCCGCCTCGATGCTTACGGTCTCGCCAGCGTCGCGATGGACTGCCGGGTGGGCGCAATCTCGGACACCGAGAAGAACGTCCATTGCCTCGTGCCAAAGAGCATCTGGGTCGCGAGCAAGAAGTAATAAAAACCCGGGCGGTGCGCTCCCTCCCCCTGCAAGGGGGAGGGTCGGGGTAGGGGTCAGTTTCTCAGAGCGAGGTTAGCCCTGCCCAATGCGGCCGGTCTGCATGTCACGATCGAACGTGTCGCGTATTGCCCTCATTCTCGTGTGCCTCGCGCTGGCATCGCCGGCGCTGGCGCAGCAGCGCCTTCAGGTCGTGACCACGACCACCGACCTGCGCAGCCTGACCGAGGCCGTCGGCGGCAACCGCGTCGCGGTGACGAGCCTCGTGCCGCCGAACTTCGATGCTGAGGAGTATCAGCCGAGGCCGCAGGACGTGCTGCGCCTCAAAGATGCGCGCCTGGTCGTGCGCGTCGGCCTCGACTACGACCTGTGGCTCGACCGCCTGCTGGCGCAGACCGGCCGGCCCGAGATCGATCGTGGCGGGCCGGCGTATGTCGATGCATCGTTCGCGATCGCGGCGCTGGAACTGCGCGGCATGAGCGTCGGCCCGGGCGACGGCCACGCGCATGGCAGCGGCAACCCGCACTACTGGCTCGATCCCGGCAATGCCGAGATCGTCACCGGCACAATCGTCGAAGCGCTCGCCCGCATCGACCCGGCCGGCGCATCGGTTTACGAGGCCAACCGCGCGGCCTTTGTCGCCAAACTCGCGTCGAAGCTCGCGGGTTGGCAGGCAAGGCTCGCGCCGCTCAAGGCCTTTCCGCTCGTCGCCTATCACAACAGCTGGCCCTATTTCGCGCGCCGCTTCCGCCTGGATTTCGCGGGCTTCATCGAGACGAAGCCCGGCGTGCCGCCGTCGCCGTCGCACCTCGCCGGCATCATCGAGATGATGCGTGCGCGGGGCGTGCGCTTCGTGGTCCGCGAGCCCCATGAGCCGGACCGTGACGTGGCCTTCGTCGCGAGCAAGGCTGGCGCCACGGTCGTGACGCTCGCCGCCTCGGTCGGCGCGCTGCCGAACGCCGTCGATTACATTTCGCTGTTCGATGCCAATGTCGACGCGCTCACCAAGGCTTCGGCGGCAAGATGACCGACGCCCTCTCATTCCTCTGGCCGGCGTTTCTGGTGTCTGTCTGCCTGGTCGGCATCCACGCCTATTTCGGCATCCAGGTGCTGGCCCGCAAAGTCATCTTCGTCGATCTGGCGCTCGCGCAGATCGCAGCGCTCGGCGCGACGATCGCGTTCATGCTCGGCCACCCCGCGCAGAGCGGGGCGACCTACGGCTATTCGCTCGCGTTCACGCTGCTGGCGGCCGTGCTGCTCGCCTTCACCCGCGCCTGGTCCGGCCGCGTGCCGCAGGAGGCGCTGATCGGCGTGATTTACGTGGTGGCCGCGGCCGCGGCCATTCTGCTGATCGACCGCGCGCCGCAGGGCGCCGAGCATCTGAAGCAGATCCTGACCGGCAACATCCTGACCAGCGGCCTCAATGAGATCGCCATCGTCGCGCCGCTTTACGCCGCGGTGGGGCTTTTGCACTGGCTGCTGCGCCGAAGGCTGACCGGCGCGGGATCGCTGTTCTTCGAGTTCGTGTTCTACGCAAGCTTCGGCGTCGTCGTGACGAGCTCCGTCGCGATCGCTGGCGTGCTGCTGGTGTTCTCGTTTCTCATCGTGCCCGCGGCCATCGGCGTCATGTTCGCATCGTCGCAGGGCAGGCAGCTCGCCATCGGCTGGGTCACCGGCAGTCTCACCAGCGCCGCGGGCCTCGCCGTCTCGTTTGTGCTCGATCTGCCGACTGGCGCCGCGATGGTGTGCGCGTTCGGCGCTGCGCTCGTCGTCGCAGGGATCGCTTACGCATTCCGGCCCGCGGGGCGCCGGCAGGCCGCGCGTGTCGCTGCGGCAACTGCGCGCTGGGGCGTGGCCGCGATCCTGGCCGGTTCCGCCGTGCAGCTCGCTGCGGCGCCGCGCGCCGATCAGCCGCTTCTGGACGTTGCCGAATACGCCGTGCCTTCGCTGCGGCAGCTCTATTTCACCCGCATCGAGCAGGCCACCTACCTCGACGCCAGCGCCTACGCCGAGCGCTATCGCGCCGAGGCCGAGCAGCTCAACGATCTGGAGCGGCGCAAGCGCACCGAAGGCGAGGCGCTCGATGATTTCGCGCTGGCGCGCGTGTCCTCGTTCCTGAAGTCCTACGGCGAGATGCACAAGGGCGAGCAGTTCGTCATGGCCGAAGTGCGCGCGCGGGCACGCGAGCGCGTGCGCTGGGGCTTCGGCGCGGGCCTGCTGGCTTTGGCCGTGATGGTTGTCGTACCGTGGCGGCGGTTGCGGCGGTCACCCGCCCGCGTCGGAGCAGCCGCGCCATAGCGGGGCGCAGCCTGCGTACAATTGACTTCATCTCGAAGGAGAAGCCGCTCGCAAACCATTGGCCTGCTTTTTGCTCGGATCAACTTCTTCGCCCAGGAGGTATCGATGCACAGGCGTTCGTTCTTGAAAATGTCTGCGGCGGCTGGCTTGACTGCGCCGCTTCTCGCGCGACCTGCCATCGCACAAGACCGCGAAATCCTGATTGCCGAGCCGACCCGTTCGGTCAGTTACCTGCCGATCTACGTCGCCATCACGGAAGGCTACTTCAAGAAGGCGGGGCTGAACGCGAAGATGCTGACCGCCGAGCAGAACGGCGCCGCGATCAATGCGACCTTGGCCGGTCAGGCCTTCTCATTCCTGGGTGGTCCTGAACGCGTTGCGTTCGCCCGCGCGCAGGGCGGCCAGCTGCGCGCGGTCGTCAACTGCGTCGACCGTGGCAATGTGTATTTCATGGCTGCCAAGGGCACCGGCCCGAAGCCGGGCGAGGACATCGGCGCGTATCTCAAGGGCAAGCGCATCGCGATCGGGCCGCGGGGCACCTCGCCGCACTCGGTGGCGCGATATGTTCTGATGGCGAAGTTCAATCTCGATCCGGACAAGGATGTGCATCTCACCGAGGTGCCGACGTCGACGCCGTATGTCGCGATCAAGGCGAAGCTCGCCGACCTCGGCGTCGGCTCCGAGCCTGGCATCGCCCAGGGCATCGGCCAGGGCCTGTGGGACGAGCCGTTCTACAACGCGCCGAAAGAGCTCGGTCCGCTTGCTTACACGGTGCTGAACGTGGCCAAGTCCGTGATCGAAAAGGAGCCGCAGCTCGTCACCGACTTCGTCGCCGCGGCCATCCAGGCGCAGAAGACGACGCTCAGCGAGCCGGACCGTGTCCGCGCCATCGCGGCACGCGAGTTTCCGACCATGAACCCGGCCGATCTCAAGGCCACGCTCGAGCGCACCTATGCCGACAACTTGTGGAGCCCGGACGGCGACATCAGCCGGCAGTCCTGGACCACGATGCATGCCGTGGTGCGGACGATCGGCGCGCTGAAGATCGATGTGCCTTATGACGACGTCATCGACAATTCGTTCGTCGAACGGCTGACGAAAAGCAAAGGCTAGCCGTGTGCCCCACGCGGCGCCAATCAATCGTTGTCCGGTCCGCGGAAGCTTCGGCCAAGCCGATATGAACGTCCGACCCGCACATAGTCCTGATGCAGGCACCCAGATGCGTTACAGAATAACGGCTGCCCGTCGCATCTGAATTTCTCAAAATGCAGATGGATCACCTGTCCATCGGGTGAATACGTGGCGAAATAGTGCAGGGCGCTGCTGGTCCCACCACACATGGCTTTAACGCTCGCACGCACTTCGGTCGGCAATTCCTGGATGTGAAATGGATTCCAAGGGTCTTCGCGCCCTTGGTCCTTGAACCCTTGAGCCTGGACGGTGCCGGGGTTGATGGCGATCGCCAGTGCGGCAATTGGTAACCACATAGCTTCGCTTTCTCGCGAGGGGTGCGTGGGTCGAGGTGTTCGATTGCCTCACAATCCCGCTTCTGTCTTGCCAAGTCCATCGTTGATCGCTAGGTGCAGGTATCGCAAGCGTGCACCGATGCAACGTTATAACAGTCGGATGAGCCGAGTTTTGAACTGGACCGCGCCCGCGAAAGCGGGACGCGCGGTGCTGGCGCTCGTCATCGCCTGCGCATTGGCGCTCTCGTTCGTGCATTGTGCGTCCGCCGGCGATGACCGCGCTCCGCTGCATGTCGCGACGCTGCAAACCGATGCGGGTGTGCAGCCGCCCGTGCACCATGCTCCCGCACACGGCGATCATTGCCTGCAGCATTTGCAGACGTTCGCGGCGCCCGCCGCGATGCCGGTGACGCGGGCGATTGTCTGCCGCCAGCCGTCTGCCGGCGATGTCGTGTTGAACGGCCTCGAGGGACTGAGCCTGTTCAGGCCGCCTCGTCTCCGTGCTGCCACTTAACGCAGCCGCCGCGCCGGTCTCGGCGCTTTTCAAATCCCATCTTTCGGTGCGCCAACCTCGGGCGCAGGCATACTTATATGAAACGACCTCTTGTGGCGGCGATCTTCGCCGTGGCGAGCATTGCGGCCGTCGTGGCTGCGATCTCTTTCGCTCCAGCCGGCCTGCGACCGTGGCTCGGTCAATCCGAGCCGCCGCCGTCGGCCGAGAACGCCGAACATGCGGACCACGACGGCGACCACGAAGCCAGCGTGACGTTGAGCGACGATCAGGTGAAAGAGTCCGCGATCGAGCTGGCTGCGGTCGCCGGTGGCGATCTGCAGAACCACTTCCTGGCGCCAGGGACCATCGTGCAGGACGCCAACCACGTGGCGCGGGTTTCGGTGCGTGTGCTCGGCACCGTCGCCGAATTGAAAAAAGGGATCGGCGACAAGGTCGAGAAGGGCGAGGTGCTGGCGATCATCGAAAGCCGCGAGGTGGCAGACGCCAAGAGCGAGTACCTGGCGGCGCTTCCCACCAACGAGCTGCAACAGACGCTCGCGGCCCGCTTCAAATCGCTCGCCGACACCCGCGCGCTGGCCGAGAACGAATACCTTCGCGCCCGGCTGGCTGCCCAGGACGCGCAAATCCGCGTTAACTCCGCGCGGCAGAAGCTGTTCGCGCTCGGCCTGTCCGAGGCCGAGATCACGAGCCTGCCGCAACAGGACGCGCAGTCCATGCAGAAGCAGGAGCTGCGCGCCCCGATCGCGGGAATCGTGGCTGAGCGGCGCGTCGACCTCGGCGCTCTGGTGGGCCGCGAGGGGCTCGAAAGCGAGCTGTTCGTGATCGTCAACCTCGACCGGGTCTGGGTCGATCTCGCGGTCGCGCCATCGGACGTCGCGAAAGTCTCGGAGCGCGTCGAGGTTTCGATCAAGGCGGCCGCGACCGGCCTCGCCGCCAAGGCACGGGTGAGCTTCATCAGCCCGATGCTGGACCAGAACACGCGGAGCGCCCGCGTCGTCGCCTCGCTCGATAACGGCGATCACGCGTGGCGGCCCGGCACCTACATCACCGCCGAGATCCCCCTCAATGGTCCGCCGGCCGCGATCCTGATCCCCAAGCCCGCGCTGCAGGCCATCAACAACGAGCCGGTCGTGTTCGTGCGCGACGGCGCCAAATTCCTGGCGCGCAAGGTCAAGCCCGGCCGCGAGGACGACGAACGCATCGAGGTCCTGAGCGGTCTCGCGGCCGGCGATCGCATCGCCGTGACCAACACCTTCATCATCAAGGCCGAGCTCGAAAAGGGCGCGGCCGATCACGATCATTGAGGCCCGGCATGGTCAAGCACATCCTGGCCGTTTCGATCGCGTACCGCTGGGTCGTCGTGGTGCTCAGCCTCGTTTCGGTCGTCGCCGGCGCCACCGCGTTGCTTCGGCTGCCGATCGATGCCGTGCCCGACATCACCAACAACCAGGTGCAGATCAACACGGTCTCACCGTCGCTGTCGCCGATCGAGATCGAGAAGCAGGTCACGTTCCCGATCGAAACCGCGCTCGCCGGCATCCCCGGCCTCGAAAGCACGCGCTCGCTGTCGCGCAACGGCTTCTCTCAGGTGACGGCGGTGTTCGGCGACCGGACGGACATCTATTTCGCGCGGCAGCTCGTGAACGAGCGCCTGATCGAGCTGCGCGGTTCGATGCCTCCCGGCGTCGAGCCGCGCATGGGGCCCGTCACCACGGGCCTGGGCGAAATCTACATGTGGGCCGTCGAGTACGGCGGCAAACCGGCGCGCGACGGCTCGCCCGGCCTGCAGCGCGATGGCAGCTTCCTGACGCCCGAGGGCCAGCACCTCCGGACACCGGTGGAACGCGGCGGCTATCTGCGCACCGTGCAGGATTGGATCGTGCGGCCGCAGCTCAAGAATGTGCCGGGCGTCGCCGGCGTCGACAGCATTGGCGGCTACACCAAGCAGTATCAGGTCACGCCCGACCCCGAGAAGCTGATCGGGCTCCGCGTCACGTTCGGCGACGTCGTCAAGGCCATCGAAGCCAACAACGTCAGCCGCGGCGCGCGCTATATCGAGCGCAACGGCCAGGGCGTCGTGGTGCGATCCGCCGGCCGCCTCGAATCCGTGGCCGAGCTCGAAGCCGTGGTGGTGAGCACGCGGGGCGGCGTGCCGGTGCGTGTGCGCGATGTCGCGACGGTGTCGATCGGCGGCGAAACCCGGACCGGCAGCGCCAGCGAGAACGGCCGCGAGGTGGTGATCGGCACCGCGCTGATGCTGATCGGCGCCAACAGCCGCACCGTCGCGGCCGCGGTCGACGCGCGCCTCGCCGAGATCAGGAGCCTTCTGCCGCCAGGCATCCAGCTCAAGCCAGTGCTCAACCGCACGCAGCTCGTCGACGCCACGATCAGGACCGTGCTGAAGAATCTCGCGGAGGGCGCGCTGCTGGTGATCGCCGTGCTGTTCCTGCTGCTCGGCAACCTGCGCGCGGCGGTGATCACCGCCTGCGTCATTCCGCTGGCGATGCTGCTGACAGCTTTGGGGATGTGGCAGGCGCAGATCAGCGCCAACCTGATGAGCCTCGGCGCGCTCGATTTCGGCCTGATCGTCGACGGCGCGGTGATCATCACCGAAAACGCCTTGCGGCGCCTCGCGCACAACCAGCAATCGGCGGGGCGCGCCTTGAGCCTGCAGGAGCGGCTCGCCACGGTGCAGGCCTCGGCCGAGGAGATGATCCGGCCGAGCGTCTACGGCCAGGCGATCATCATCCTGGTCTACGTCCCGATGCTGACCTTCACCGGCGTGGAGGGCAAAATGTTCGTGCCGATGGCGGCGACCGTCATCATGGCGCTGGTCGGCGCCTTCATCCTGTCGCTCACCTTTGTGCCTGCGCTGATCGCCATCGCCCTGACGCGCCGGGTGCAGGAGACCGACAACGCCGCCGCGCGGTGGCTTCGCAGTATTTACACGCCGCTGTTGGGCCGCTCGCTGGCGCGGCCCTATCGGGTCATGGCCGGCGCAGGCCTGCTGTTCGCTCTCGCCTTGCTGATGTTCGGCCGCATGGGCCAGGAGTTCATCCCATCCCTGGACGAGAAGAACATCGCGATGCATGCGCTGCGCATCCCCAGCACCGGCCTGACCCAGTCGCAAGAGATGCAGCTCCGCGTCGAGCGCGCCGTGAGCGCCTTTCCGCAGGTGGCCTTTGTGTTCTCGAAAACCGGCACCGCCGAGCTTGCATCCGATCCGATGCCGGCCAGCGCGTCGGACACGTTCATCATCCTGAAGCCCGCGCAGGAATGGCCCGATCCTGCGCTCTCCAAGGCCGAGCTCATCCGGCAGATCGAGAACGCGATCGGCACGCTGCCGGGCAACGTCTATGAGTTTACGCAGCCGATCCAGATGCGGTTCAACGAGCTGCTGGCCGGCGTGCGCGGCGACATTGCCGTCAAGGTGTTCGGCGACGACTATGAGGCGATGCTGCGCTCCGCCAACCAGATCGCGGCCATCCTGAAGACCGTGCCCGGCGCGACCGATGTGCGGGTCGAGCAGGTCGAGGGCCTGCCGATCCTCGACATCAAGGTCAACAAGGCCGAGATCTCGCGGCTCGGTCTCAACACCTCGGCCGTGCAGGACGTGATTGGCGCCGCGATCGGCGGCCAGGAGGCCGGCGTGATCTACGAAGGCGACCGCCGCTTCGAGATTATCGTGCGACTGTCCGAAGCGATCCGCGCCGATCTCGAGATGCTCGGTCACCTGCCCGTCGCGCTGCCTCAAGACACGTTCAAGGACAGTGCGAACGCCCAGATGCAGGCGGTGCCGCTCAGCCGTGTCGCGACCTTCAGCTTCAACGAAGGCCCGAACCAGATCAGCCGCGAGAACGGCAAGCGCCGCGTGGTCGTCACCGCCAACGTGCGCGGCCGCGACATCGCGTCGGTCATTGCGGAGGCGCGCGATCGGATCGGGCCCGCGGTGAAGCTTTCGACCGGATCGTGGATCGCCTGGGGCGGCCAGTACGAGAACCTCGCCACGGCCAGGCAACGGCTCGCGATCGTGGTGCCCGGCTGCTTCGTGCTGATCTTCCTGCTGCTGTTCAGTGCGCTCGGCAGCGCCCGCGACGCGCTGCTGGTGTTCAGCGCCATTCCGCTGGCGCTGACCGGCGGCATTTTCGCGTTGTGGCTGTGCGGCATTCCGTTTTCGGTGTCGGCGGCTGTCGGCTGCATTGCGCTCTCCGGCGTCGCGGTGCTGAACGGGCTGGTGATGCTCACCTGCATCAAGGACCTGGCAGCCGAAGGGAAGCCGCTCCGCGAAGCCATCGAGTTGGGTGCTTTGACCCGGCTGCGCCCGGTGGTGATGACGGCGCTGGTCGCCTCGCTCGGCTTCGTGCCCATGGCGCTCGCCACCGGCACCGGCGCCGAGGTGCAACGGCCCCTGGCAACCGTCGTGATCGGCGGTCTTGTTTCCGCGACACTGCTGACGCTGTTTGTGTTGCCGGCGCTTTATCTCCGCTTCGGGCGCGCCGTCGTGCCGGTCGAATCCGGTGAGCCGATCAAGCCGGGCAACGTTGTCACTGAAACATAAACCGAAGAGCATTGCAGAATGAGCGACCATCATCACCACCACGATCACACCCATGGTCACGGCCACGATCATGCTCACGGCGCACGGCACGTCCACGCGCCGGCGAGCTTCGGCAAGGCCTTCATCATCGGCATTGTCCTCAACACCGCGTTTGTGGTGATCGAGGCCGTTTACGGCTTCACCAGCAACTCCGTGGCGCTGCTCGCGGACGCCGGACACAACCTGTCCGACGTTCTGGGTCTGGTGGTCGCCTGGGCCGCTTCCGTGATGTCACAGCGCGCGCCGTCGTCGCGCTACACCTACGGACTGCGCGGCACATCCATTCTGGCCGCGCTGTTCAACGCGATCTTCCTCATGGTTTCGGTCGGGGCCATCGGATGGGAGGCGATCCTGCGGCTGTTCGAGCCCGCGGCCGTCGAAGGCAAGACCGTCATGGTGGTGGCCGGCATCGGAATCCTGATCAACGGATTCACCGCCCTGTTGTTTGCATCCGGCCGCAAGGGCGACATCAACATCCAGGGCGCCTTCCTGCACATGGCGGCCGACGCGGCGATATCGGCGGGCGTCGTGATCGCGGCCTTGGTCATCCTGATCACCGGCTGGCAATGGCTTGACCCGGCCGTGAGCCTCGCGATCTCGGCCATCATCATCTGGGCGACGTGGGGGCTGTTGCGCGACAGCGTCGCCATGTCGCTCGCGGCCGTTCCCGACCGGATCGATTCAGCCGAGGTGCACGGTTTGCTGCAGCGCCAGACGGGCGTCTCCGGCGTGCACGATCTGCACATCTGGTCGATGAGCACGACCGAGATCGCGCTGACGGCCCATCTGGTGATGGACGGCGGCTGTCCCGGAGACGAGTTCCTGTTGGCTGTCGGCGACAGGCTGCGCCACGATCACGGCATCGGCCATGTCACGCTGCAGGTCGAGCGGGACGGCGGCTTGTGCCCGCAACGGCCGGCGCACGTGGTGTGAGTCCACTCAGGCAGATCGGGCGCCGTGCACAGACAGGCGCTTCGTGCGGTGGCGCGTCCATTGGGCGCGACTGAAACCAACGCGAACTATATCCGGCCCTTTACGTTTACTTTCCACTTGAAAGCCAGAGGAGAAAGACAATGCCTGTATTTGTCATTCCCATTCTGATCGGAATTCCCGTCCTGGTCGGCGGTGGGTACGTGCTCATACACGTCCTCCATCACTGACTTATATGAAAAAAGCCGCCTCAAAGCCGCGGCGGCTTTTTCATGAGGTATCACCTGATACCAATAGTTTTGTCACGGCGGAAACTAAAGCCGGTCCATGTTGTTGACCCGGCGCCAACAGAGGAGGCGACCTTATGAAGAAACTGGTTCTGGCAACTGTGCTCGTTGCTTTCGTCACTCCCGCTCTTGCTGCCGATGCATTCTATGTCGTGCAGGACGTGAAGACGAAGAAGTGCACGATCGTCGACAAGAAGCCGACCACCACGACGGAGACCACGGTTGTTGGCGACGGCACGGTCTACAAGACTCGGACCGAGGCCGAGACCGGCATGAAGAGCGTCAAGGTCTGCACGTCCAACTAACGGACGTGCGATCGAGAAGGCCCGGAGCAGGGATGCGTCCGGGTCTTTTCATTGCCCAGACTCGCGGTCTTGGCCGCCATGGTAGGTGCCTCGAAGCCTCATTCAAGTGAGGAATGGCACTGATGCGCTGTCGATAAATTTGACAGAGCGCATCTGCCCGGCGCCCGTTAACCCGAAAGGCATGAAAACATCCGACGCGATGGATTGCCCGAGCTGCGGCGCACCGATGGAGCGCAAGCGCACCGAGGCCATGCCCACCGGCGTCATCGCGACGGTCTACAAGTGCATGATGTGCAACACGGAAGTGGGCAAGATTGCCAAGCAGGAAAATCAGGGCGGATAGCGGCAGGCAGATGAGGCGTTGTGCTGCACAGCATCATGTCTTTCGACATGTGCCGGAAAAATTCCAGCTGTGTTTTCGCTGAGTCAGCAATGGTGCAGACGGCATTGCGTGCCACCCGTTAGAAAGAAAGGACAAGGTTGGGAGGCGAGCATGACGCTTCAGTTCTCCTGTCCGACGGCACAGCAGATGATCGACAGCGGCATGGAAATGGACGAGCAGACATTCCGCACGGCACGTCTGAGGATCGTCACGGTATCCTGTCCGCATTGCGACCGGAAACACCGCTTTCTCCTGGCAGACGGCGTGAGAACCTATGCTGAAGCGACCTAGTTACGCTTGGACGCCCGAGGACGAGATCAGGCTGCGGGAGCTTGCGGGCAAAGGCATCCAGATCCACAGCATCGCGGTCCGGCTCCGCCGGTCCGTCTCCAGCATCAAAAAGCGCGCGGGCTCGATCGGCGTTGAATTGCCCAAGTCACGCCGGTCCCGGTTTCGCTTCGAATAAAAAACCCGGCCCGAGGCCGGGTTAAGTCGTGCCGCAGCACGCGAGGATCGAACTTCCGGATCGAGAGCCCCCGCTGTCAAAATGAGTCTGACTTGAGGCTGCTGTATCGCCGCCTCGCCGGCGCGTCTTTTCAATTTGACGTACAAAGTTCGTGGAACGCTTGGAAGCTCTGTCAATTTATAGAGCCATGGATCACGTCGCGTACCTTCGGCGGTTGAAGGTGTCCCAGTTGAAGACCCGAGCGGTCATCGATCGGGCCCTCCAGCAGATCGGGGAGGCCGGAATCCTGCTGCGATCGTTGGACCAGCCCGCCCATCCTCAATGCTGCGGTTTGCCCATGTGGCGGGAGGCCGTGAGGGTCGGGCCGGGAATGAGGCTGACGGAATTCAAATGTCCGGTCTGCGAGAAGTCGAGACTCACGCTTCACTTTCCTGAAGCGAACTGAGCGACTCTTACTCGCGACAAGGGTCATCGGTCATTGCACGGTCCCGGCAGCCGGGGCCGTCGATGTCGCGCGCACCGTGGGGTTCCGCGGAAACCTCCTCGCATTGGCGCGGTTACAAGGTCATGGAGCAAACATTGGAGAAGGCGCTGAACCTGGCCGAGCGCATCATCATGCACATCGAGCACGAGGTGCCGCCGGAGGCCGAGGTGGTCGCGGAGCTGAAGACTCTCATCCCCAAACTCCGCAAGGAACGCGGGTTCGCTTCGCCCGTGGACAGTGCGCGCCCCGGCGGGCACGTTGGACAACATCCGCCCGATGGGAGCGAAGAGCCCGGCTGACACCGGGCTGTTTCGTCGGTGGAACTTTGCTCTGTCAAAAGATTTGGTACGGCAGCAAGGAGGCCATCATGGGTGAGCTGTACCGACAACGTGCTGCCGAGTGCGAGCGCATGGCGCTCGAGCATCCGGAAGAGAGCCACAAGCTGAGAGAAACTGCGGAGACCTGGCGCTTGATCGCCGAGGCCACCGAAGAAGCGACGGTGCACTGATGTCCATCGGCACAATCATCCTCATCATCCTGGTCATCGCGCTGCTCGGTGGCTTCAGCGGCATCGGCGGCGGTCCGTTCTACGGCACCGGCTACTACGGTGGCGGCGGGCTCGGGCTGGTCGTCATCATCCTGTTGATCCTGGTCTTGATGGGCCGGATATAGAATGCTCATCCGCCCTACGAAATGACCGATTGGGTGTAAGGGATCTGGCGGCATCGGCGGTGAACTTCCTTCGCCAGCACGCAGATCCCTCTCCGCCCTCATCCTCAGGAGCCGCGCCATAAGCGCGGCGTCTCGAAGGACGAGGGCGGCCCCAGAGTTCGAGAGTTGCTTCCGCGTCGCTCCGACAAGCCCTCACCGTGAGGCCCGGGGAGAACCCTCCTGTGACATCTCGCACTTCGCGAATCTGGAGGTTCAGCGCAGGATGGCGCCACTCGAAGGACGCTCTCCAATGCCGCTCTATCGTTTCGGATTAACCGAAGAAAACTTGTGCCCGGATCAGAAACTTGAGTGGCATCCAAACGACGTGGCGGCTTTGGCCGCCGCGGCACAGACCACCGCAGCTTCGGCCCGCGATCGCGGAGCAGGCAGGCCCGTGCCCATGCTGCTCGCTTTCAGGATAAAGCCGTAAATTGTTCAAAAGGCGTGTGGTCCGCTCGCCTTTACGGTCCTGAACGTCCCAAGCCCGTGACCGGAAAGAAACCGAAGCTCATCACCGATCCGGTCGCCGCGGCCCTTCAAGGCGCAGGCGGGTTAGCGCTGCGTCATCCGCTTTTGCACCATTTGTCGCTGGTTCGTTTCCATAGGCAGCGGTCCATTTTTAAATGAGGCGCTGGCCTCTTTTGGAACCTTGCGTCTTCTGATGTGTTATGGACCATCGCCAATCACGACCAGGGGCATCGGCGACTGAGAGACGCTCCAGCGCTCCCGCCTGACGGAGGGAGCATGGAAATTGAGCCGACCGATTTGCGTGAATGCCCACTGTGCAAGCAACAGGCTTATATCCGCATTATCATTCGCAGCAGGGATTCCCCCGGCCACGATGAATTTCTCTACGAATGCTCCATGTGCGCACATGTGGAAGTAATCTCGATCGCACGCAACTAGGGCCGCCCCAAAGCGGGAACTAACAACTCAATTGATATTTGGACAGCGTGCGAACTGTTCGAAGTAGCTCCGATGCCAGCGCGTTCATTCGGTGCCGACGACAAGCCTGTGTGCCCTAATTGCGGAAAGCCTATGCACATCACGCGCCGCACGCCCCATTCCGATCACGGCGATGCATTCGAGAGGCAGACTTTTGAGTGCGCCAGCTGCGGCCAAGAAATAGAGCGCAGCGCCGACAAGCAAGGCGATCCGCACAAGTAGGCAGCCTCATTCGGTGGCCTCTTCACGCCATCACATCTACGAATGACTTTAAGACGACGCGGAAAGTGATACGGCACGCTCAAGACGCGGGCTTCTACGTAGCGACGCTTTCACGCATTCGCGTCGACCAGAACATCACACAGACATCAAACCGCACGGTGGTAAACCGGCTGTGCATGTCAATCGATGTGCAACATCGAAAAATATTTCAAGCGCCCGACTCAAACACTCGTCGCATGAACGATGCTGAGAATGCTTGTCGCTTTATTGCAGCGCTCCGGCCCACCAGATAGCCGCCAACTAGATCTGCGCGTAGGCCGCGATCCATAAGACCAACAACAGAACGCCGATCAGGCCCATGACGCGGGCTCCGCGCCGCTCGGATTCTATTGCCGTTTGCACTTCCATCTCGAATTCCTTGAATCATGAAGCCCCGCAAGACGCAGTGAGCCCTGCGGGGCTTCATCCCTCTGGACGGTGGATCGTTTGTTTGTCCACCAATGAACTACCTGCCGCAGCACGCGGGCGTGGCATGGAGATGCGCACCGCAGCAGGGACTAGCCCGTGCAACGACTGTGAATTGGAAAGGTTGCGCAGGCGCTCGTGCAAAAGGTTTTGGGTGTAACCAATTTACAAAACGGAGTTGACCCTCACTTGATTGTCCGCTCGCCATTGTTCTGCGCGTAAGGGTTCAAAAAGCGAGGCCGCCATGTCTTGGGCGGGGCGATGCAGGCTGCGACGCAATTTGTGCAAAGGCTTGAACAGCCTCACCGAACCTCAGGCCGTCCATATCGGCCGCAAGCTATTGCCCAACTGCGTTGAGAACGTCGCGCCGTTCAATCCATTCCCGACGTTTGTTCGTGGCGATGCCATTCCTTGGCGAACCTGTCGAGATACCGCACCGCAGCTTCCAAATTCTCGACGATAACCGGCTTATCAAGATGCGGGCTCAATGCACCAACCAGATCGGGTGGCGCTTCGGTCAGCTCGGCCAGAGTTCGAACCGCAGAAACCAACCTTGTGAGCTGACGTTGTGTCGACAGTCGTTTCCTACTGTACTTGCGCGCAATCTTAGCCTTGGTTTTTTGCGCGGGGCTGATTTCAGGCAGCAAAGATTTTTCGTCGGCTCCACCTCTTTTATTGATGATCCTACCGATGACTGTTGCCTGCTCCCGATCAAGCCCTCGTTTAGACTTCAACAAGGAATCGGAATGAGGTTTCTTACCAATGCGCGCGGCAAGATCGTTTGCTTCGGCGCGCATCGCGCCGGCGGAAACCTGGGGCGTGGCGCCATCTGCATGGTCAAATCCGCCAACATCGGCGGTGCTCACGAGTCGAAGATGCGAAGCTTTGTCGGACATACGCACGAAATTACCCGGATCGAAACGAGTGTCCGGTCTCTGCCAGAAAATGATTAAGAAGCTCGTAGCTGGCTCGCAAGGCGGGTTCGCGTAGCGTAAGCCGCCATTATTCTGTTCACGTGGCTGATTACGCCTTCGGCTAGGCCGTGTACTCAAATTCGTCGCGATGTCGGCTTTGGTCTGAAAGCGACAGTATTGCGCCGTCGCCGCGAAACGACGCGATGTGCCACGAACGGACTTGAGCAATTGCAGCACGTAGGCGAACTCCCTTGCGCTGCTGTCAGTTCAACTCTCACAGGTAAGCCGTGTAAGATTTAACCCAAATCAAGACCCAAGCGATAATACCAATGATGCCCGCGTCCTCAGCAATGACGGTCGCTTTGCCGGATGTACCGAGGCGCAACGCTGCCCGATCGACCGTCTCGGGGATTGAGATTAATGCCGGATAGTCGGTTGTTCCGCCCAGCGCGGTGGTACGCGCTAGGGTCCCGGACACCGAGATTTGTCCCTGACCGACACCTGGAGGGATTTCAGTGATCCTGGCCTTGTGAAGGTGGCCCGGGTCGTTCTCGAAGACCAATGTTACGGCGGCGTCAGGCTTGATAGTCCTGAAACCGTTCTGCGGGAACATACCTATGATTGTGATGTCCGAAGCGACAACAAACGACATAGCTGAGCGAGAATTCAACGTGCGAGCGCCAACCGTAAGGGCCATACTGCTCACGTAACCATCAGTTGGTGCACGGACGGTCGTCTGATCCAACTCCCATCGGGCCTGGTCTAATTGGGCTTGCGTTTGAACGACCGTGGTGTTGATGCCGTCGATTTCCGACTCCATGGAATTTTTAGCGCTGCGTTGCGCTGCCTTAGCGGCCTCTAGCGAATACGCCGCCGTCTCCATTTGGTCCCGCTGATCTTGCTCTTTAAAAGGTGACGTTGCACCGGACCGCGTCAGCGTCTGTACGTCGGCAAGCCGTTTCTGGTGAAACTTTAATTGGGAATCTAAACTTGTCACATTTGCAGTGGCCTGTTCATAGTTCGCCTTGAGTACCTCGGCCTGCTGCTTGGCGCCGATGAGCGCTGCTTCAAGCTGGGTCACCTTGTACTTGAATGGTTCTTGGTTGATTTGAAAGAGTACGGTGCCAGCCCTAACTGGCACGTTCGGTTTGACGGGAATCGACACAACGTCTCCAGCAACGTTCGGCGTCACTTCGACGACGCGTCCTACAACAGTAATGGTCCCGGACGGGCTGAGATAATTTAACAAGCCGAGAAACACAGAAAGGATGAAGGCGCCAAGCAATGCCGTGATCGTTCCAGATGTCCAATTCCATTTCACCAACCGTAGCTTGGAGAAGACGAGCCAGACAAGTACTAGGTAAAGGACAAGGATGATGACCATCGATTGCTCCCGCCAAGTAACTGCTCACTTATAAAGCGGATAGACGCACTGCTTGCTATCTACACGACCTTCCGGTCGGAGGATCGCGGGACCGCTAGGGCGTGTAGTCATGATTTCGGCATTTCCGCTCCGCCCGATAGCTGTGCGAAAGCGGACATTGGAAAGCCACCGCTTCGCGCCACAGCGGAAATGAAGGGGAGGAGCCGAAGCTCCGCCCCGATCTTGTTACATCGGCTCAATTTCACTTGGCCGCCAGGTTTTGTCGAACCACGGCTGGAGTGGGCCATAAAGTCGGAGGAGCGTGTTCCATCCTTTGCCGGGGATGGTTTGTACCCAGTTGTTCTCCTTGCTGGGCGGCGCCTTGGGGCCGAAATAGACATCCACTGAACCGTCCGCGTTGACCTCGAGGTTCGGGTTCTGACTGGTTGCGGCCGGCCAACGCTGGTCGGTCTGGAGCATGGAGCGGGTCTGATTGTCATAGAGGATGACCGACCAGAATTGCTTGACCGGAATATTGGGCGGCAAGTGCAGCTTATAGTTTTTTCCGCCGTCGAGTGGCTTGCTCTGACTATCGACGAACGCCGCCATGTATTGCGATCCCTCGCCGACTGTTTTCGAGTCCATCGCCGGCGTCACTCCGGTCGCGTAGAAGAAGAATGCCGAGTAGGCATCAAGGATACGCGCGCCATTTTGTTCGAACTTGTAGCCGCCAAAGAAGCCCGAACGCCACGCGCTGTTGGGGTAATAGTAGCTTTCCTTGATCCGCAACCGGCCATTGATGGCACGCGCAGTGGCGTCACCTACGAGAGCGGCCTCGGTTAAGATCTTCTTCATCCGCGCATCGGGCGCGAATGGCTTGCCCTTTTGGATGCCGATCGATGCGTAGAAGCCGAGCGTGACCGGGTCGACTGAACCGGTCGGTTCTTCCTGCACAACCTGATTCAGATACTCCCAAAAGGCATAATCTCCCGGCGCCAGTGTGCTGAATGCTCTGCCGGAAACATGCACGAAATTGAGATTCGGGGGATTTGCGGCATCCTTCAGGCGATAGATGCGCGTGTGCTTTTCGACCAAGTCAACGCCGGGCTTCGGGTCGCCGTTCACCAAGAAGGAACGCCACGGAACCCAGACGCTGAAAGTTGCCGGCCTCACGACGAAATATCCGCTCGGAACTTCGCCCTTGTAGCCAGGCGGCAGGATCAGGTACTTGCCACCCTCACCCTTGTCTGGCCCGACGAGGCCGACATCGGTAACAAAATTATACCACATATCGTTGATCAGCCCGAGCACCTTTGGTGGCGCTTCGAGCACCAGAGGTCCGTCACGCAGGTCAAGCCAAAACCAAGTGTACGGCGTGTTGTTGTTTGGCGTGAGGAAGAGCGACTTCGGGTCCATCCGATCCTCAAAGATCGGCACCGTCACGTTGAGCGGACCCAGTTCGGCGATCCCCTTTCGATTGGCCAATTGGTTCACCGGCGCCAAGCCCAACAGGTAGGCTTGGACGGCACGCTGGAAGTCCAGGTTGTCGTAGAGCTTTTCCACGGTCGCATCGTCGGGAAAGCCGTCGAAGAAATTCAGCGTCCCGAGACGAGTCTCTACCTTGTCCGGAATCGCAACACCCGGTGGTATCGGCGTTTGCATTTTGTATTGCTGAGCGTTGAGTGGAATTATCGAGAACGCTAAGAACGACAGCGCAGAAACTGCTGATGCCATCAATTTCATGATACGGCCCACCTTGGCTAGAAGCGACAAGCTCGCATTCTTTGACACGGACCAAGCCTATGCCGATTGCGTTAGGTCAATCCGCCCCAGTCCGCTCCGGGTCAGAACCTGAAAGGCTCAGAGCGAGGACAATACTTCCGCTATGCCGCAGACAACCGCGCGCCCCAAAAAAAATACAGCTTTCGAAAAAGAGCAGCTGCTGGTTGATCTGAATCAAAACAAGATCGCTGGGACTGATGTCAATCACACTGTTCAGACATATTCGGCCAAGGAGGCTAACATGAAAAAGATTGGGATGCTGGTTGCTGCTGTCGGCCTGTTCTGCGGAGCGCCACTGTCGATTGAGTGGTCGCCTACGAGCGGGCCCGCCCTTTCCGTGGACAGCGCACAGGCTCGCGTGGGGCGACCAGCAACTCCCGGCAGTGTGGCCGGCGTTGCCCGCCGCACCACCCGTCGTACTGTGAGGCGTGGCGTAGTCGTGGCTCCAGTGCGCCGCGCCATCATCTATTGCACTGCTGTTGGATATCCGGTGGGCTGTGTTCCGCGCTAGCCTGATTATAGATCGGAAATTTCAAGTGGTGTCGCTACGCCTACGGGCGTAGCGGTAATATTTGGGGCGCATGTCAAAGTTTGCCCAGATGTACGCCATGCGAGCGGCTTCGCTACTACCAAGAAATATGGGTCAATCGGGTCGTTTTTGCCCCGGTCGGGGAGGTTCGTTGTACCCTCAAATGCCGACATGGAAGCGGACATCGAGTTCGGACGAAACGTGCCACAAGCCGACATCCTGCCTAGTCGGTAAAGCCGGCGATACTGGCCGCTGTGTCGATCATCGGTTGTTGGCTGACGTCAATGAAACCGGCCCCCGGTCGATCCAGGTCCAGGATCAAGACTATAACGGCCGAGATCAGCAATCCTGTGATGTAGACGGGCAACCGGCTGCGGCGTTCTTCGCGACCGCTCGCATATCCGGCGAAGGCATTTGCGAATGCAGCGACTCCGAAAAGAGCGAGCAGCACGACGGCCGGTACTCTGTTGCGAAGTGCTGCCAGACGTTTCCCCTGGCCATCAATCATTTCATTGAGCGTCTGAATAAAAAGTCCTGTGGGCACCATGCCGCTGTCCTTGGCGGCCACCGCTTTTGCCTGTTGCCAAAGCGCTTCTTGCAACACATTCGACCGATCGATCGCGGCTGTTAGTTCAGTCTGAGATACCGGACGCTGCGCAATATCTAGTCGTATCTTTACATATTCCTGCAGCAACCTCAGGGTTTCCGTTCGGTGCGGTTCGGGCAGCAGGCGCGCCCGCAACGCCGTAGTGCCTATTGCGTTGGCCTCATTCAGAACTGCATCGCGCCGAGCCTCGAAGCGCGACAAAGCCATGGCGAAGGTAAAGCCGATCAAGAGAGCCAGCACTCCGATGATGCCGCTTTCCAGCACCGATATGTTGTCGCCGCCTCGTCGGCCCGGGCGCAGTACTCCAATCCGGCGCCCGATTTCGCTGGCGCAGAGAATTGCTGCGAGACCAGCCAGGAAAAGCGTCAGCAGTGAGTAGTCATAAAAATCCGGCATCGTCAGCGGCCCTGAAACGACCGCAAAAAATAAAGATTACTGGCGTGAATTCATTTGATTTACGTCAATGGGATTGTCTGCGTGGATTGTAGCTTTTTGTTTATTACGGTTGCTCTAGCTTCGGCATTAGTCGACATGAAACACACCAAGGACATTTCCAAGACTGCCGCTGCCGGTAGCGCCGCCCATATCATGTCCGCGAATGACCGGGCAGCGGCTGGCAAAGCTCTGCGCGACAAGCTCCCGCGGGAGCGGCACGGCATATGGAAGGAATTCAAAAGCCGGCCAGACCCGATAGGCCTATTGCACAAGTCGGACGCTGGCCGGATGAAAAACCTCGTTCCGATCCGCTATGGCCGGATGTTGCAGTCGCCCTTTGCCTTCTATCGGGGGTCTGCTGCGATCATGGCCTCCGACTTGTCGCGAACGCCCAATACGGGCCTTAAAGTCCAGGCGTGCGGCGACTGTCACTTGATGAACTTCGGCGGCTTTGCCACCCCCGAACGCAACATCATCTTCGACATCAACGACTTCGATGAGACGTCGCCCGCGCCGTGGGAATGGGACGTCAAGCGATTGGTTGCTTCGTTTGTGCTCGCAGCGCGATCGAACGGACTTTCCGACCGCAATGGCCGTGATTGCGCGGAGACCGCTGCTCGGAGCTACCGCGAGCACATGCGCGAATTCTCCAGAATGGACCCGCTTCGGGTCTGGTACTCGACCATAGACGCTGAAGATATCATGGGGCTTTTGCCCAAGGCTTACCGGAAGCAAGTCAGCAAGCGTATTGAAAAAGCGTCGGCTGGCAGTGGTTCGGAGTTGGATTTCCCCAAACTCGCGGGGACGGTAGGCGGGCAGACCCGCATCACAGACCAACCGCCGTTGATTTTCCATCCCGAAGAGACCAACGCCCCTGAGGCCAGAGCAACGATCGAGAAGCTTCTACGCGACTACCGGGAAACGATGCCCGAAGACCGGCGCATGCTGTTCGATCGGTATCGGTTCGTCGACATTGCCATCAAGGTGGTCGGCGTGGGCAGCGTCGGTCGGAATTGTTGGATCGTTCTGATGATGTCTGAGGAAAACAGCCCACTATTTCTTCAAGTCAAAGAAGCTGTGCGATCCGTGCTGGAGCCGTATGCGGGGAACAGCGCATATAGCCATCATGGGCAACGGGTCGTGCTGGGACAGCGTTTGATGCAGCCGGCATCGGATATCTTCCTGGGTTGGCTGACCGGTATTGGGGGGCGGCATCTCTATGTGCGGCAGTTGCGCGATGCCAAGATCAAACCTCTGGTCGAGACTTTCAACGCCGAAGCGCTGAATTTTTACGCTGTGATGTGCGGCTGGGTGCTCGCCCGCGCGCACTCGAAGGTCAGCGAGATATCGGCAACGATCAGCGGCTATCTCGGCTCATCGAACGATGAGTTCGACGAAGCGATGGGCAAATTTGCCTTGGCCTACGCAGATCAGGCGGAACATGACTATGCCGCCCTTAAAGCAGCAGTGAGGAAAGGTAAGGTCACAGTCTATCAAGAACCCTAGGCTGGGCTTCCCGAGCGAGCCGGCGAGTTCCAGGGCCTGCCGTCGATTGCTCAGGGTGTTGGAGTAAGGAACGCAAGCCTATGCTGGACAACGGCACGCTCATTCGCGCGCGTCTAAAAACGCCGAGGGCCGCCGCCATCGCGGGCATCGCCTTTTCTGTCCTTACGATCACGATATTCTGGTTGCTCCGGCGTTCCATTCCGGCCGATCCCCTTGAGCTGGGAGCGTGGCTTGCTACCGACTCGAAAGCGGTAGCGCTGGCGCTAAATCTGGTTCCATTTGCCGGCGTTGCCTTCCTGTGGTTCGTCGGCGTGCTGCGTGACCGGCTCGGTCAACAGGAAGATCGGTTCTTTGCCACTGTATTTTTCGGAAGTTCCCTATTGTTTCTGGCCATGCTGTTCGCCGTTGCAGCGTTTGGGGGCGCGGTCATCCTGGTAGCGTCTTCTGCCCAACCAAATGAATTGATCAACTCCGTTACTTTCCGTTTCGCGCGGGCAGCCGCCTACATCTTCATGAACGTATACGCGATCAAGATGGCGGGCGTGTTCATGATCTCAACATCGACCATTGTAATCTACACCGCGGTAGCACCGCGCTGGATTGCTCTGTTGGGCTACGCACTGGCATGCATTCTTCTCGCCGGCAGCTACTACATCAGCTGGAGCTTTGCTGTCTTGCCCATATGGGTCTTCCTGATCAGCATCTACGTACTGATCGACAATTGGCGCCAGCCAATGGAACGCTCACGATAATACACCGCCACGGACTGCCTCGCTGCATGTCTCTTATGGGTCATGCACGTCATTTGTGAATGATTCGCATGTCCGCTTCGCGCCAAAAGCGTCCTTGGGCCAATGGCGGCAGATTGAACGTCCGCGCGTTAATGAGTCCGCGTCCCAATCCGCTTTACGAGCCAAGGCAACGAGCTCGGACTCGTCATTGTAGGTGCGATGCCGGAATCGCGTTGGTGATTGCTGGGCTCGTAGGAGCGCTTTTGGGTCCAACGGCGGCCGTGGGGAGCCTTTGCCGTTTCGTTTGAGTCGCTTCGAGATCGAGCGAGCAGAGTGGTCGACAACCCAGCGTCTCTATCGAAGCCAAGAAGCGGCGATACTTAGGATGCACTTGACGTATATATATGTTCATGATATGTTCAAATCCATCCCGGCTCATCTGAGGGCGTCTTCCGGAGACGTTCGGCTGACGGAGCTGGGTGCGGCGTCCTGCGGACGGGCCTCGTAAGCTCGGCTCCGGGAGGCGTCTGGGTTCCGTTCGCTCTACTACGAGGGCCGCCCGTCAGGGCTCGTCCGGGATGGAATGAACGGCGGTGAAAACCGCCGGAATTGCAGGAGGGATACTCCTGGTCCTCCCGGTGATACGGTCCAGGCGCCCATAATCGCCGCGGTGGAGCGCCGGAAGGCGCGCCTGCCCTCGCAAGGGCGGGCGGGGTGCCTTCGCAAAGGTGCCCCAGTGAGACCTGCGCCGTTTCGGCGCTCCGCCTCCCTCAGGGAGGCACGAAAGAACCCGGGCGTGGCCCGGACAAACCGACAGGGAAATCTGGCGATCCGCGCGATTCATCGCGTGGAGCCGGGGAGCCGTGTCAAAAGACGTTCGCGGGCCGGGACTTTGGCTGATTCTGATGGAGTTTCAATAATTTGATCGTTTCCTTGTGAAACCCCGGAGGGCCGCATAAGTTGGCCCCGACGCTTTCAAGGACAATTTCGTGCGCTACGTTTCGACCCGCGGTGAGGCCCCGCCGCTCGGCTTCATGGATGTCACACTCGCGGGCCTCGCTCGCGATGGCGGGCTTTATGTGCCCGAAAGCTTTCCGCAGATCTCGCCCGAGACCATCTCGGGCTTCGCCGGCAGGCCTTATGCCGAGGTCGCCGTCGAGGTGATCCGGCCGTTCACCGGCGATTCCATTTCCGAAGCCGAGCTCTCGCGGCTTGCCCGCGAGGCCTACGGGACCTTCCGCCATCCGGCCGTGGTGCCGGTGTCGCAGTTCGGCGCGGGCACGTTCCTGCTCGAGCTGTTCCACGGGCCGACGCTCGCCTTCAAGGACGTGGCGATGCAACTGCTCGCGCGCCTGATGGACCACGCGCTTGCGGCGCGCGGCGAGCGCACCACCGTGGTGGTGGCGACGTCCGGCGACACAGGCGGCGCCGCGGTGGAAGCTTTTCGCGGCCGCGCCCGCACCGACCTGTTCGTGTTGTTCCCGAAGGGCCGCGTCTCCGGTGTGCAACGCCTGATGATGACCACGGCGGGCGACGACAACGTCCACGCCATCGAGGTCGAAGGCACGTTCGACGACTGCCAGGCCATCGTGAAGGGCCTGTTCAACCATCACGCCTTTCGCGACCGCGTGCGGCTCTCGGGCGTGAACTCGATCAATTGGGCGCGCATCGTCGCGCAAGTTGTCTACTACTTCACGGCGGCCGCGACGCTCGGCGCGCCGCATCGCAAGGTCGCATTCACGGTGCCGACCGGCAACTTCGGCGATATCTTCGCGGGCTATGTGGCGCACCGCATGGGCCTGCCGATCGACCGGCTGGTGATTGCGACCAACGTCAACGACATCCTGGCGCGCACGCTTTCGACCGGCACCTACGAGGTGCGCGAGGTGGTGGCGACGGCGTCGCCGTCGATGGACATCCAGGTGTCGTCGAACTTCGAGCGGCTGCTGTTCGAAGCCTGCGGCCGCGATGCCGCGCAGGTGCGCGGCCTGATGGCCTCGCTGGCGCAGTCCGGCCGCTTCTCGGTGTCGACGCCGGCGCTCGCCAAAATCCGTGAGCTGTTCTCGGCCGGCCGTGCCGACGAGGACGAGACCGCGGCCGAGATCCGCACCACCTTGCGCGAGACCTCGCGCCTGATCGATCCGCACAGCGCCGTGGCGCTCGCGGTCGCCGAGAAAGAAACCCGCGACTCCTCCATTCCGATGATCGTGCTCGGCACCGCGCATCCGGCCAAGTTCCCCGATGCCGTGCAGGCCGCCTGCGGCGTGCGTCCCGAATTGCCCGAATGGCTCGGCGATCTGCCGGGACGCAAGGAACGCATCACCTCCATGCCCGTCGATCAGGGCGCAGTCGAGAAATTCATCCTGGCGGCCAGCCGTGCCGCGCGCGAAGGAGCAGCGGCATGACCGTTGAAGTGACCAAGCTTTCCTCCGGCCTCACGGTCATCACCGACGAGATGCCGCATCTGCAGACCGCCACGATGGGCATCTGGGTCGGCTCCGGCAGCCGCGATGAGCAGCCGCAGGAGCACGGCATCTCGCATCTGCTCGAGCACATGGCCTTCAAGGGCACCGAGCGCCGCTCGGCGCGTCAGATCGCCGAAGAGATCGAGCAGGTCGGCGGCGACATCAACGCGGCGACGAGCTTCGAGACCACGGCCTACTTCGCGAGCGTGCTGAAGGCCGACATGCCTCTTGCTGTGGATGTGCTGTCCGACATCCTGTCGAAGCCGGCCTTCGATCCGAACGAACTCAAGCGCGAGCAGAACGTCATCGTGCAGGAGATCGGCGCGACCGAAGACGCGCCCGACGATCTGGTGTTCGACTATCTGCAGGCGGTGTCGTTTCCGAACCAGCCGATGGGCCGCGCGATCCTCGGCACGCCCGAGACGGTGTGCTCGTTCAAGGATCAGAACCTCCGCGCCTATCTCGACCGCAACTACCGCGCGCCCGACATGGTGTTTGCCGCGACCGGCGCGGTCGAGCATGCGGCGGTGGTCGCCGAGGCCGAGCGCCGCTTCGGCCACTTCAAGGGCCCGGCGGCGCCGGTGCCGCAGGCGGCGAGCTTCGGCGGCGGCACCAGGCTCGAGGCGCGCGATCTCGAGCAGGTGCACATCGCGCTGGCGCTCGAAGGGTTGCCGCAGCGCGACGCCAATCTGTTCAGCCTCCAGGTGTTCTCCATCGTGGTCGGCGGCGGCATGTCGTCCCGGCTGTTCCAGGAGGTCCGCGAGAAGCGCGGGCTCTGCTACACGATCTCGGCGTTCCACGCGCCTTATGCCGACACCGGCATGTTCGGCATCTATGCCGGCACCGACGCGGGCGACGTGAAGGAGCTGATGCGGGTCGCGGTCGACGAGACGGCAGCGGCCGCCACCAACATCACGGAGGCCGAGGTCAATCGCGCCAAGGCGCAGATCAAGGTGGGCCTGCTGATGGCGCTGGAAAGCTCCGGCGCGCGGGCGCGGCAGCTCGCCAACCAGATCCTGACCTATGGCCGTGCGCTGCCGATCGAGGAGATGATCGCGCGCATCGACAACGTCACTGTGGAAAGCGCGCGCGCTGCGGGTTCCGCATTGATCGCGCGCGGCCGGCCTGCCATTGCTGCTCTCGGCCCGCGCAAAGGACTTGAGAGTGCGGAGACAATCGTGGAAAGTTTCAAACGCCGCGCGGCGTAAGGCTGTCGCGGTGTAAGGTTTGGCGCTTTAGGTTTTGGCGCTTACGAAAGTGTGACGCTTAGAAGTTCGGCATGGCGTTGTTTCGCACCCTGAGCGCTCCCGAGCCGCTGCCTCCGATCACCGGAGATGGGGTGGTGTTGCGCGCCCCTCAAATGGCCGACTACGCCGCCTGGGCGCAGGTCCGCGAAGAGAGCCGGAAGTTTCTCACCCCCTGGGAGCCGACCTGGCCGGCCGACGATCTCAGCCGGCCGGCCTTCCGCCAGCGGCTGCGCCGCTATGCGGAGGACATCCGCACCGACCAGGCCTATCCGTTCTTTCTGTTCCGCAGCGAAGACGGCGCTCTGGTCGGCGGGCTCGCGCTCGCCAACATCCGCCGCGGCGTGGCCCAGGCCGGCAGCCTCGGCTACTGGGTGGGCGCCCCCTACATCCGCCGCGGCTATATGTCGGCGGCGGTCCGGGCGCTGATCCCGGTGGCGTTCGATCTGCTGCGGCTGCACCGGATGGAAGCCGCCTGCATCCCGACCAATCTTGCGTCGATCAGGCTTCTGGAAAAAACCGGCTTCAAGCGCGAGGGCTATGCCCGGTCGTATCTGTGCATCAACGGCATCTGGCAGGACCATCTGCTGTACGCCAGGCTGCAGGGCGATCCGCGCGACTAGCACCATGTGTCCCGTGCGCCGTTCGGCGCCATGGGACGGCCACGATGGCTCTGCTATAAGGGCCTTGCGATTTACCGGGCATTAGCCATTGCGGGCCTAAGCGTGGGGCGGGTCCCGGGGGTAAGCAAACCAGGTGTTTGGGGTGGGTTTGGCGTGACCGAGTTCCGGCAGTTGATGCACTTTCAGTTCCGTTCGCTCCGCCGCGGCGTTGTCGCGCTCGCGCTTCTGAGCCCGCTGCTCGGCGCCTGCTCATCGCCATCGATGCCCTCGTTCTCCTCGATGTTCGGTTCGGGCACGGCCGCCGGCGACGCCAACGCCACAGCGGCTGCCCCCTTGGCGCTGCCGAACGATTTCGAATGCCCGTCGGTCATGGTCCGCTCGGGCGCCGCGACGCTCTCCTCGTCGGTCAGCGCCAGCGACGAAACCGCCACGGGTCTGCGTTATCAGGTGGGGCTCGGCAACACCGCGCGCGAATGCCGGATGGTGGCGCCCGGTGTCGTGTCCGTCAAAGTCGGCATCCAGGGCCGGGCGGTCCTCGGACCGCAGGGCACACCCGGCACGATCGACGTGCCGATCCGCTACGCCGTGGTCTATGACGGCGTGCCGGCCCGCACCATCGCCACCAAGCTCGAGCGCGTGCAGGTGAACGTCACGCCGGACAACAGCAACGTGCAGTTCTCGCACGTGGCCGATCCCATCGAGTTCCCGATACCGAAGCGCTCCGAGATGGACCAGTACGTGATCTACATCGGCTTCGACCCGGTCGGTGCCCAGCAGAACGAGCGCAAGAAGCCCGCGCCGCGTCCGGCCAAGCCGAAGCGGCAGATGAGCCAGGGGCAGGACTAGAGCCAGAGTTTTCAGGGCTGGCCGGTTCGGCGACTCAGAGCTAGAAGCCGCGGATCGCGACGACGGTGCTTTTCAGCGCCCGCATGTCGGTGACGACCGCACGTGCGCCGGCGGCGGTGAGCTGGGCTCCCAGGGTGGGATTGGTGTGGCTGCCGCCGATGAACCCGATCGGGGACATGCCGGCGGCATGGGCCGCCGCCACCCCCGCGGGCGAGTCCTCGACCACCACGCAATCGGCCGGCTCCACGTGCATCTTGGCTGCGACATGGAGGAAGAGGTCGGGCGCGGGTTTGCCGCGCGGCACGTCGCTCGCCGAAAACAGGTAAGGGTCGAAGAAGCGCAGCAGCCCGGTGCTTTCCAGGCTCAGCCGCATCCGGTCGAGCGGCGACGACGACGCCACGCATTTCGGCCCGCGCAGCCAAGTCAGCGCATGCTCGACATGGGCGGTGGCGCGGAGTTCGGCGCGCAGCCGCCGCAGAGTGGCGCCGGCCAGCACCGAGGCGAAGTTCGGCGGCAGTTTCCTTTTGGTCGCGGCCTCGATGTCGGCCAGCATGTCGGCCGGACGCCGCCCGGCGAAGAAGCGCGACACGATCTCCGGCGAAACGGCAAAGCCCGCCCGCGTCAGCTCCTGCGCGGCGACGCCCGCCACGATGGATTCGCTATCCACCAGCACGCCGTTGCAATCGAAGATGAACACCGAGGCCCCCAACCGCCCACGTTCCGCAGGCGTTGCCTTCTCGTGCCTGTGTTGATTCGCATGGCGAGATTATGAAGGCGGGGTGATTCGATGAATCCTGTGCACTGCAATTCCGCAGCGCACACAGCAGTTTTACACAAGGAACTCGCTGTGCGCCGCACTCAAGGCGGCGCACATTCGCGGGGATTCTGGACAATAAGAGAAGGAACGAAGAGAAGCGTCAGGTCCGCCGCAGCGAAGCTCAGTTGAGCTTCGCTTTCACGTCCTGGATGCCGCGGGCAACGAGATCGTCGGCCAGCTGACCCTTGGTGGTCTCGCGAAGGATCTTCTCGGCTGCGGCGACGGCGGCCTCGGCCGCTGCGGCACGCACATCGGCCAGCGCCTGGGCTTCGGCCTGGCTGATCTTGGTCTCGGCGAGCTTGGTGCGGCGGGCGACGAACTCTTCCACCTTGGCGTGGGATTCGGCCGCGACCCGCTCGGCCTCGGCCTTGGCCTCGGTGACGATGGCCTGGGCCTCTTGTTCGGCCGCGCGCTGTTTCTTTTGATACTCGGCGAGCAGCGCCGCGGCTTCGTCGCGGAGTTTCCGGGCTTCGTCGAGCTCGCTCTTGATCCGGGCGGAGCGATGATCGAGCGCTTCGATCACCTTCTTGTGGGCGCCGACATAGAGCAGCACGCCGATGAAGATCACGAAGGCGATCGCGACCCAGTTCTCCGGCTCGTGGAAGAATTCCATCGCTGTCACCTTACCGCTTGAGCGCGTCGGCCACCGCGGCCTGCACGGCGCTGCCCGCGGGGGCGGTGCCGGTCAGCCGCTCGACGATCGCCGAGGCGGTGTCGATGGCGATGCCCTGCACATTGGCCATCGCCGTGGTCTTGGTCGCGGCGATGGTCTCTTCGGCCTTGGCGAGGCGGGCGTTCAGCTCGGTCTCGAGCTTCTTGCGCGTCGTATCGGCCTCGGCGTTGAGCTTGTCGCGGGTCTCGCCCGCCATCGCCTGCGCACGGGCGCGGGCATCGGCGAGCGACTTCTCATAGGCCGCAAGAGCTGTATCCGACTGGTCCTTCAGCCGCTTGGCCTCGGCCATGTCGCCGTCGATGCGCTGGCTTCGCGCCTCGATGATCCCGCCGAGCCGCGGGATCGCCATGCGTGCGATGATCAAGTAAAGCGCGACAAAGAAGATCACCAACCAGACCAGCTGGGAGGCAAAGGTTTCTTTGTTGAACGGCGGGAACGGAATTTTGCCGCCCGGGTGTTCGGTATGCGCTTCGGTCGCCATCGCGGTGCCTTGAGGCCTGGAGTGTTTCGCTTGGAGCGAAGAGTGTTTCGCTTAGAGCGCGAACAGGAGCAGCAGCGCGATCAGCAGCGAGAAGATGCCGAGCGCTTCGGTCACGGCGAACCCGAAAATCAGGTTGCCGAACTGGCCCTGGGCGGCCGACGGATTGCGCAGCGCGGCGGCGAGGTAGTTGCCGAAGATCGAGCCCACGCCGACGCCGGCGCCGCCCATGCCGATGCAGGCGATGCCGGCACCGATGTACTTCGCAGCTACTGGATCCATGAGAAAACTCCTTTTCGAGGTTGGTTGTTCGAGATGAGGTGGATTGGTCGGGTCGGTGACTTGGTGATTAGTGACCCGGGTGAATGGCGTCGTTGAGGTAGATGCAGGTCAGGATCGCGAACACGTAGGCTTGCAGGAACGCGACCAGGAGCTCCAGCGCGGTCAGCGCGACCACGAGGCCAAGCGGCAGCACCGCGCCGGCCATGCCGGCAATGCCGAGACCGCCGAGCAGCGTGATGAAGCTCGCGAACACCTTCAGCGTGATGTGGCCAGCCAGCATGTTGGCGAACAGACGCACGCTGTGCGAGATCGGCCGCGACAGAAACGACAGCACCTCGATGAACACGATCAGCGGCAGGATGTAGACCGGAATGCCGCTCGGCACGAACAGGCCGAAGAAGTGCAGGCCGTTCTTGTAGAAGCCGTAGATGATGACCGTGAAGAACACCAACAGCGCGAGCGAGGCGGTGATGATGATGTGGGTCGTCACCGTGAAGGTGTAGGGCACGAGGCCGATGATGTTCGCCACCAGGACGAACATGAACAGCGTGAACACCAGCGGGAAGAACTTCATGCCTTCCTTGCCGGCGGTACTTTGTATGGTGTTGGCGACAAACTCGTAGGACAGCTCCGCGATCGACTGGATGCGGCCCGGGATCAGCGACTTGGCCGAACTGCCGCCGATCAGCAGCGCCCAGGTGCCGAGCACAGTGATCGCCATGAACAGCGCCGAATTTGTGAAGGCGATCTCGTGCCCGCCGATATGGCCGAGGGTTGCGATCTTCGTGATTTCGAATTGATGAATTGGATCGGCCATCGCCGCGCTTGTCCTGTCAGTCCGTCGCCAACTTCACCGTGCTTTTATCGTGATTTCCGGCCCGGTCCACTGGAAACGCCAGCGGCTCGCATCACATTGACCACGCCTGCGGCGAAGCCGAGCAAGAGAAACACGATCATCCCCCACGGCGAGATGCCGAGCCAGCGATCAAGCGCCCAACCAATGAGCGCACCGACCACGACACCGGCGACCAGTTCGGTGGAAAGGCGGAAACCGCGGGCGAGTGCCGACGGATCGCTCTTCGAACTGGGCCCAACTTCAGCTTGCCGGCTCGCCCCCTGCTGGTGGTGGAGCCGTTCGCCGAGACGCTTGAGCCTCGCGGAGAGATCAGCCTCTTCGTTCAGCCGGCCACCGTTTCCACTCTCGTCGCGCGTGTCGGGCATGGTCAGAAGCCCCGTTTTGGACACTGCGGCGTCGCGAGCAAACCCAGAGATTGCCTGCCTTGCTTGAAGCCGCGCGGACCATAGTGATTGGGGTTTTCCGAGTCAAGGAATGCCATACCTGGGGCAGTGGGCTGATTCATTCATTCTCTCAATGCGTTAGGGCCAGTCCGGGCAGACATTGAAACGTCTCTGTGGGTGGCGAGTTGCAAGCGCAGGCGATGTCGGGTTTGAGTCTTGGCAAAGCCGCCGGAAAGCGGCGCTCCAAACGACATTCCGCTGGAGTTTCGAAGGAGACGAACCATGACGCGTCCGGCCTCTGCCGCTCCGTTGGCGGGTCTCATGCTGCTCGCCGTGCCGTTCGCCGCCGCCGAGGAGCAAAGCCAGGCTCCGGCCCAGATTCCGCAGGCTCAGACGCAAGCGCCGGTTCCGCCTCAGACGGTGCCGCAGCCGCCCGGCGAGGCCGCCCGCTTCAGCTTCCACCGGGTCGGCGAGGCCTTCGTCCGGCTCGACAGCGTCACCGGTCAGGTCGCCCAATGCTCGCAAACGCCGGCCGGCTGGACCTGCACGGTGGCTCCCGACGAGCGCACCGCGCTGGACGGCGAGATCGCGCGGCTGCAACGGGAAAATGCCAGCCTGAAAAAGTCCCTGCTGGCGCGGGGTGATGTGCCGGGGCCTCTGGCCGAGGCCAATCCCGGGGTGAAGCCAGTGCCGCCGGGCAATGTGCCCGACCCGTCGCCCGGCACCGCCAAGCCGCCTGCCGACCTGAAGCTGCCGACCGACGCCGAGGTGGACCGCGCCATTGCCTATATGAAGGGCGTCTGGCGCAAGCTCGTCGATATGATGATGGACCTGCAACGGGACATCCAGCAACGGAAGGGCTGAGGGTGGCGGCCCGGCTTTCCGCCATCCGCACCGTCGCGCCGGAGCTTCTCGCGAGCGCGGAACTGAGCCTCGAAACCAAGGGCGAGAGCTTCACCGACATCACCGACGAGGCGCGGCGCTTCGTCGCGCAATGCGGGGCGGGTGACGGCCTGCTGCTGCTTTATCTCCGCCACACCTCGGCATCGCTGACGATCCAGGAAAACGCCGATCCGGACGTGCAGACCGACCTGGTCACCGCGTTGCGGCGGCTCGCCCCCGCCGACGGACCCTGGGTTCATACGGTCGAGGGGCCGGACGATATGCCGGGCCACATCAAGACCATGCTGACCGGGGTCACGCTCCACGTGCCGGTCGAAAGTGGCGTCCTGAAGCTTGGAACCTGGCAGGGCATCTATCTGGTCGAGCACCGGACGCGGCCCCATCGCCGCGAGGTGCTGCTGCAATTTGTCGGCTCCCGGCTGTGAAAACCGGCCTGGCTTCAGCCCCGCCCCGGGCTAACCAAGCCCCGATCAAATCCGTTCAGGACGATGCATTGCCGGTTCCAATCGGCTAGATTTTACGAGGTCCGGGACTGGCCCGCGGGGGAGTGGCCCGTGATCGAGGACTGAGTTTGAGCGATCCGAACTATCGGCTCCTGATAGCCGACGACCATCCGCTGTTCCGCGGCGCGCTCCGCGAGGCCGTGGCCGGTATGGTCGAGCGGGCCGACATTGTCGAAGCCGGCACCTTCGAGGAAATGTCCAAGCTGCTCGAGGAGAGCGACGAGGTCGATCTGATCCTGCTCGATCTCGCGATGCCCGGCGTGCGTGGCTTCTCCGGGCTGATGTTTCTGCGCGCGCAACATCCGAGCGTGCCGGTGCTGGTGGTGTCGGCGAACGACGATCCGTCGGTGATCCGCCGCTGCATGGATTTCGGCGCATCGGGCTTCATGCCGAAGACGCTCGGCATCGACGAGATGCGACAGGCGATCAAGAAGGTGCTTGGCGGCGGCGTGTGGACGCCGCCCGACGTCGATCTCTCCGGCGGTGCGGACGCGGAATCGGCGGCGCTGATGGCGCGGCTTTCTTCGCTCACGCCGCAGCAGGTGCGCGTGCTGATGATGCTGTCGGAGGGCATGCTCAACAAGCAGATCGCCTACGAGCTGTCGGTGTCGGAGGCGACCGTAAAGGCGCACGTCTCGGCGATCCTGCAGAAGCTCGGCGTCGACAGCCGCACGCAGGCCGTCATCGCGGCCGCGAAGATCGAAGTCGGTCAGTGGCCGCAGGCTGCGGCGAACCAGAATTGACCTTCGGCCAATCTCACGCGTACGCGGCCGCGGCCGTCTCCAAGGTGCGCAAGCCGCCCCACTGCTCCACCCATTGCACGAACTGATCGGCTTCGATCGCCGGCGAAATCGCCAGCCCCTGTGCGATGTCGCATCCTGCTTGCGTCATCCGCCCCCACAGCGAAGCGCTCTCGATACCTTCGGCCACCACCTGCATTCCGAACTCGTGCCCCAGGTGGACGCAGGCGCGTACGACGCGAGCCATGTCGCGATCGATTTCGCTCTTGCGCACGAACTGATTGTCGATCTTGAGCTCATTGAACGGCATTCTGGCCAAAGCCGCGAGGGAAGCGTGGCCGGTGCCAAAGTCATCGATCGATACGCCGACGCCTCGCAGCCGCAAACCCACAAGAATTTCGGTCGCCTTGGTCGTGTCCGACATCGCGGTGCTTTCCGTGATCTCAATGGTCAGCGCCGAGGGCGGCAGGTTATGGTCCGCAAGCATCTGTTCGACCCGATCGAACAGGGTGACATCGGTCAATTCAGAAGCCGAGACGTTGACCGCCACGGAAAACTTCGGGCGTTGGCCCACAATCCGGCTCGCCAAATGGGCGGCATCGCGCATCAGGGACGACGTCAGTCGAGGAATGAGGCCGGCCGCCTCCGCGAGGGGGATGAAGACGTCGGGCGGAATGAAGCCGAGCTCCGGATGCTTCCATCGGGCCAAAGCCTCGCATCCCACAACCTCGCCAGAGCCCAGCCGGACTTTCGGCTGGAACCAGGGAACGATTTCATGGCGACTGATCGCCGCGACCAGTTGGTCCAGATCGATGACAGGTCGAGTGTTCCTTCGCCGGGTTGCCTCGCGTTCGCGGGGCCAATTGTCGCGAAGCGCGGCTCTGAGCTTATCGAGGTTGATCGGCTTTGCGACCTGGCAGAAGCCTAAACCAAGTGCGCTCGAAAGGCGTGCTGCCGAATTTTGAATCCTCTCGTCGCAGCCGCTGATGATGATGACAGGGGTTTTCCTGAAGCTCGCAATGGTGCGAAGCAGATTTGTGCCGGGCTGCTCGCCGAGCGACAGGTCAAGCGTGATGCAATCGAATTGATCGCCTTCCAGCGCAACCAGGGCTTCTTCCGAGGACGCCGCCGATTGCGGGCGATACCCAAGGCTCTCTCCGATCTTGCAGATGATCGTCCGCTGCACAAAATCATCGTCGATGACGAGCAGGGAAGGTGTGCTCCCATCCGCCGCGCCGGCGAGATTGCCTTGCATATGATGCCCCCGATGTTCCGTTTGGTTGTGGCGTTGATTGAAACTCGCGCCGCGTTTTCCGCCGATAGGTCAGTGCTGGTGCGGCCGGCGGCGGCGTCCGCGTGCCTGACGCCGCCATCCGGCTTGTGGCTAGAATTCCTTCCAGTCCTCGTCCGGACTCAGCGCTGCGGCCAGCGCGGTCTGCATGCGTCTGGCCGGACCTCGGCGTCCCATATTTCGCGGCGGCGAAGAGGGAGTCAGCTCTTGCTTAACCCGTGCGGACTTACCAGCACGGATCTGCGCAAGCGCAGGGGCTTCGCCGGCTGCCGCCTCGACGGCAGCCGGGCTGCTCCCGCCGACACGGAAGAACGCTACGCGATCGTTCATTTCGCTGGCTTGCTGCTCCAGAGTCTTCGCCGCAGCCGCGCTTTCCTCGACGAGCGCGGAGTTCTGCTGCGTGACCTCGTCCATCTGGGCCAGCGCCTTGTTGACCTGATCGATGCCGCCAGCCTGCTCGGCGCTCGCATGCGCGATATCGTTCACGATGAGCGCGACCCCGCGAATGGCCTCGACGATTTCGTTGAGCGACTGGCCGGCCCGGTTGACGAGGTCGACGCCATTCTTGACCTGGCTGTTGGAACTGGTGATGAGGTCCTTGATGTCCTTCGCCGCCTGAGACGAACGCTGTGCGAGGCTGCGGACTTCCGAAGCCACCACGGCAAAACCGCGGCCCGCGTCACCCGCGCGTGCTGCCTCCACGGCCGCGTTCAACGCGAGCAGGTTGGTCTGCCGGGCGATCTCGTCGATCACGCCAATGATGTCGGAGATCTTGCATGACGATTGCTCGATCTGCGACATGGCGCTGACCGCCTGGGCAACCACCTCGCCGCCGCGGGTGGCAGCCTCGCAAGTGCTTGTGGCGGCGCGGCTCGCTTGGCCTGCGCTGTCCGCGTTCTTCTTCACCGTCGCCGAAATCTGCTCCATGGATGCAGAGGTTTCCTCAAGGCTGGCGGCCTGCTCTTCGGTTCGTTGGGAGAGATCGGTCACGCCGCCGGAGATCTCATTGGTGGCCTGCATGACCTCTCCCGCCGCGGACGCAATGACCGCGATTGTATCGTTGAGCTTCGTCAGGGCGCCGTTAAAGTCATCGCGAAGCTTTCGATAAGCGGCGGGGAATTCGTCGTCGAGCCTGAAGCCCAGATCGCCGGCCGCGAGATTCTGAAGGCCCAGCCCGAGCGCATTCACGATCCGGGCCTGCTCCTGAGCCACCGCGGTGCGCTCCTCCACAGCAGCAGCTTGCGCGGCGGCGTCCTTTGTCAGCATTTCCTCCCGCGCGCGGCGTTGCTCCTCGTTCGCCTTCGCGAGCTTGAGTTTTTCGAGCCCCGCGTCGCGGAAGACCAGCAGAGCCTTGGACATGTTGCCGATCTCGTCGTTTCGTTGGACGAATGGAATCTCGGCAGCGAGCGAGCCGGACGCCATCGCCTGCATGACGGAGGTCAAGTTGACGACGGGGGAGACGACGTTTCGGCCCATGAACCAGATGCCGCCGCCGAGCACGCCCAGCACGAACAGCATCACGACGGCAATGGACCATACCGCGAGGCGGGTTTGCGAGCCTGCCGTCACTTCGAGCGAGTTGTTGAGCGCCTCCGCATCCTTCACGATGCTGTCCACGACCTTGCGGTGATCTCCATAGGCCTGGGTCAGGGCAAGGTGCGCGCCAGTTGCTGCTTGCTTGTCGCCCTTCTCCAACGCGGGCAGCAATTGATCTTCGACGACCGACCAGAATCGGCTGACCGCCTGATGGGACGACTCGGTCAGCTTCTGCTTGATGTTGGAATCGAGATCGGACTTGCGCCAGAAGTCCCGGCGGTCGTTGTAGTCGGCATGCAGCTTCTTGAGATCGGCGCGGCTCTCGGCAATCGGCTTGGCGCCATTGAGTGCAAGCGTGGCTTCGAGATAAGCCTCGATCACGTAAGCCGGCGGCGGCAGAATGTCGGCTACGAGGTCCTTGCCCTGTGCGATTTGGGCGTATGTGTCGCCGCCGATACGGATTTTGTTGGCGACGATGCTGCCCGCGAGCGTGGCGACCACGACCGCCGAAGCCAGTATTGCTCCGAATGCGGTCAGGGACTTGCGAATTTTCATGATGGTTTCTCGTTGTGGAGGGTTATTGAGGGACAATTTTGGCGAATTCATTTCCCGTCATGCGAGCGTGCTCGCCGAGCAGGGCGTCGAGCTCGATGATCGCGATCATGTCGGTGTCGATGGTCGCCAATCCCTTCAAGAAGACGGAGTGTTTGCTTGGGCTGACGCGAGGGATCGGTTTGATCGTCGCCGGCTCGATTGCGATAATGTCCGAGACGTTGTCCGCAAGCAGCCCGACGAGGCTTTGATCGATCGACGCGATAATCATGACGTGCAGTGACGTTGCCTCCGTCGACCCCAAACCAAAGCGACATCGGAGGTCTACGATCGGAACAATGACGCCGCGAAGATTCAGAACGCCGCGAACGAAGTCTGGCTGCTCCGGAAGTTGTGTGATCTCGGTCCAGCCTTTGATCTCGCGAACGGCCATAATGTCGACGCCATAAGTCTCGTCGCCGATCTTGAAGCTGATGAATTGCGCAAGGCCAGGTGCTGCCGCCGCGTTGGCATTTGCCGATGCTGATCGCCCGGCGTCGTTGATCTGCGTCCCTGCGGCGATTGGCTCGCTCATCTGTTCATTCCTTTGTTGTCCGCGTATCGCCAGCCTGCGACCGAGGCATGCGCGATCGTGCTGGCGATCGAGGCTTCGGATGTACAGAATGTCTGGCCGATCCGTGATGCTGAACGTAGGCAGATTTATTTAAAGCGCTCTTGCGCCGACCCGTGACTCTTCGTGTCGACGAAAGTCGTCGACTGACGCAGGAGGAAATGCGTCATAAGCATTTGTCATGCGCCCTCGAGCGCACCGCGTCTCACGATTACTGCGACCCCAGGAAAAATGCGGTGTTGACCGCCGTCCGACAATTTCGTTGTTCGGTCGCATTAAGCTTGCAGCGACGATATCGAATGCGATTGCAGATAAGAGCCATGCTTCAAATGAAGATGATACGGGTTCTTCCTGACAACCGATGGTGCTTTTTCCGGCATTGCGGCCTTTCGATAGCGCATCCAGCAGCCGGTTCTCTGCCGAGATTGTTAAACCTCATCGCTGCATGACGCGTCGTCGCAGGCTTTGCCCGACTGCCGTGTCAGGGAAGCTCTTACGGGAAACTACGTAGGCGCGTTAGGCACGGCTTCTTATCCAAACTGTGATGCATTGGCGGCGCGAACCGATCGCCTTGTCCTGGTGCTGCATGCCCTATCGTCTGGTCCATCAAGCCGCTTTAAACAAATTGCCCGGCGCCAGGCGGCAGGATTGGCTGCTGCGAATCGGGCCTTACGCCAGTGTGCTCTTGGGACTTTCGGCGGTGCTCCTGATCTGGGTTGGTGCGCTGTATTTCTCGTATACGGAGAAGCAGCAGACTGAACGTGCTGCCATCCAGAATGCCGAAAACCTGTCGCGTGCGTTTGAGGAGCAGATCATCCGTGCCATCAGAGCGGCAGATCAGACGCTGCTTTACGTGCGGGATTCCTATGCTCGCGACATGGATTCGTTCGACATGTCGCTGTGGACGCGCAGCAGTCAGTTTCTGAGTGACTTCACGTTCCAGGTTGTTGTCATCGGCAAGGACGGCTTGATGGTGGCGAGCAACATCCCGGGTTCAAAGCCGGGCCTCGATCTCAGCGACCGCGAACATTTCAAAGTGCATGCAGCACGGCAGGTCGACGAGCTGTTCATCAGCAAGCCCATCTTCGGTCGTGTTAGCGGCAAATGGTCGATCCAACTTACGCGTCGGATCATGATGCCGGACGGGTCGTTCGGCGGCGTTGTCGTCGTATCGCTGGATCCAGATTACCTAGCCAAATTCTATCAGTCGATCGACGTGGGCAAGCTGGGTGCCGTAACCCTTGTCGGGCTTGATGGCATCGTGCGGGCGCGGGGCTCAGCCGGGGCTGCCGCGATCGGACAGTCGCTGGCGGGGGGAGCGCTGTTCAGGCAATTCAGCGAAGCAAGGTCAGGTTCATACCGGGCCGTAAGTCAGCTGGATCGAATCGAGAGGCTGGTCGCCTATCGTGGCGTCAAAGGCTATCCGTTGATCGTGTCGGTGGGGTTGTCGGTCAACGAGGTGCTTCAGGCACACAAGCAAGGCTTTTGGACGAAGATCGCGATCGCGCTCATGTTGACGTTCTGGATTCTCGGCATGATGTTCTTCATGTCGCGCTATCAGAGAATTCTGTCGCATGCGCGCGACGCAGCCGAAGCGGGCACGCGAGCCCGGTCGGAATTCCTGGCCATGATGAGCCACGAGATCCGGACGCCCATGAACGGCGTCGTCGGCATGTCGGAGGTTCTGCTCGCAACCGAGCTGACGCCGGAGCAGTTCGGCTGCGCAAAGACCCTCCGGGAATCTGCGACCCATCTTCTCCAGGTCATCAACGACGTGCTCGATTTCTCGAAGCTCGAGGCGGATCGCGTCGAAATCGAACGCATCGCCTTCGATCCGCGAAAACTGGTGGAGGATTCCGTCGCGCTGCTGGCGACCCAGGCACGCGAGAAAGGATTGGAATTGTCAGCCCTCTTCACCGACGCTGTACCGGCATCGGTGATCGGCGATCCGGCTCATCTGCGGCAGGTGCTGTTCAATCTGGTCGGCAACGGGCTCAAGTTCACCAAGCAGGGTCGCGTGACAGTCAACGTCGACGTGGCCGCATCCTCCGACCCGGACCGCATCCGGTTGGCATTCGAGGTGTGCGATACCGGCATTGGCATTCCACGGGATGGAATCGCCTTGCTGTTCCGCGAATTTTCTCAGTTGGACAGTTCGATCGCCCGACGGTTCGGCGGCACGGGCTTGGGGCTGGCGATCAGCAGGCGGCTCGTCGGCCTGATGGGCGGGACCATTTCCGTGGAGAGTGAAGCGGGAAAAGGCTCGACGTTCAAGTTCTCGATCGAATGTTTGCGCGGCGCGCCCTCGTTGGTTCCGCCGATTGGTTCCGATGACGGCTGGGCGAGCGCTGCACCGGGACAGACCACGGCGGCCGGCGGAGCCGGTGTCCGCGGGCTACTGGTGGAAGACAACAAGACCAATCAGCTTGTCGCGACGAAGATCCTGGCCAGCTTGGGCTACGCCGTCGATATCGCCGGCAACGGCGTCGAAGCGGTGGCAGCGTGCACGCGCACTGCGTATGACTTGGTATTCATGGACGTCATGATGCCGGAGATGGACGGACTGACGGCGGCCCGGGCGGTTCGTCAGCTCGCAGGAGCCCACGGGACGCCGCATATCGTTGCTTTGACGGCCAACGTCCAAAAGCATGACCGCGACGAGTGCTTGAATGCCGGAATGAATGATTTCGTGCCGAAGCCCTTGACGCGGCAGGGATTGGCTGAGGCGATTGCGAGATTCAGGGATACGCGCCTCTGTTGCGCACCTTTGGAAATGGCGGATGGTGCCGAGCCAAGCGACGCGGCTTGCAGGCCTCGGTTTGAATCCGGGATTTATTCCGAATTGTCGGAGGTTTTGGGTGCTGCGGACTCCAAGATGGTCATGCAGACGTTCCTGGTCGATACGGAGCAGCGCATCGTTTCGATGCGCGCATCCGCCGAGCAAGGAGACGGGGCTGCGGTCCAGCGCGACGCACACGCGACGAAAAGCACTGCGGCAAGTCTGGGCTTTCTGCGCCTTTCGGACATAGCCCGGGAGTTGGAGCAAGATGCATTGGGTCTGAAAGGGCAGGCGCTCGGTGCGCGTCTGGATCAGCTTGATCAAAGCTTTGCCGAAATCCGGCCGATTGCTGTGGCGAAAATTGAGCTTGTGCCGGACACGCCTCTGGTCGCTGCTGTCGAGGTCTGCGTCTGAGTGCGTGATCGCTGCTTTGGCCTGCCGCCGCTCACTCCGCCGCAGCAATCCGCTGCACGCGCCATTGCGCCATCAGCGCGCGGAGCGCGGCGGGCTTCAGCGGCTTGTTGAGGATCTGCACATCTTTCTCGCGGGCCAGGTCGCGCACCAGTGGCGAGCGGTCGGCGGTGATGAGGATCGCCGGCAGGTTCGCGCCGAAGCGCTGGCGCAACTCGGCGATGGCGGCCAAACCGGTGCCGCGATCGAGGTGATAGTCGACCAGCAGACCATGCAGCGGATCCGCCGCGGCTTCGGTCGCGGTGATCGCTGTCGCAAGATCCGGCGCCTTCAGCACCCGGCAGCCCCAGCCGCCGAGCAGTGTCTCCATGCCGTCGAGCACCTTGGGTTCGTTGTCGATGCACAGCACCGTAACGCCGGAGAGCTGGCCGCGGTCGGGCGCCGCCGTCTCGCGTTGCGCCTGCACCGGTGCGGCGCTTGATACCGGCACCGTGACCGAGAAGCGCGAGCCGCGCCGCGGCACCGAGAGCAGATCGACCTTGTGATCGAGCACGCGGCCGATGCGTTCGACGATCGAAAGCCCGAGGCCCAACCCGCGCGCCACCTTGGCGCCTTCGTCCAGCCGCTGGAATTCGCGGAAGACCACCCGCCGCTTCGACGCCGGAATGCCGAGCCCGGTGTCGTAGACGTCGATGCGAAGGTTGCTGCCGCGACGCCGGCAGCCGATCAGCACATGGCCCTTGGGCGTGTACTTGATGGCATTGGATATGAAGTTCTGCAAAAGCCGCCGCAGCAGCCGCCGGTCGGAGCGGATGGCGAGCCGGCACGGCATGAATTTCAGTTTGAGGCCTTTTTCGTGGGCGAGCGGCGCGAACTCGACTTCGAGCTGGCGCAGCAGCTCATCGATACGGAAGCTCACCAGCTCGGGCCGCATCGCGCCGGTGTCGAGCCGCGAGATATCGAGCAGCGCGCTGAAGATTTCCTCGACCGAGTCGAGCGAGGCATCGAGATTCTCGACGAGGCGCGCATCGTCGCCCTTGTCGCGGCGTTCCATCAGCGATGTGACGTAGAGGCGCGCCGCATTCAGCGGCTGCAGGATGTCGTGGCTGGCTGCGGCAACGAAGCGGGTCTTGGAAATGTTGGCCTCGTCGGCTTCGGCCTTGGCGCGGCCGAGTTCGGCGTTCAGGCGGGTGAGCTCCCCGGTGCGCTCGCGCACCCGCATCTCCAGCGTGGCATTGGCGCGTTCCAGCGCTTCGGCTGCGACCACGCTCGGCGTGATATCGGTCGCGGTGGTGACGATGCCGCCGTCCGGCATGCGGTTGGTGCGGATCTCGACCACCAGGCCGCGATCAATGAAGCGCTTGAGATAAGGCTCGTCGGTGCTGGCGTATTGCTCGAGTCGGGCGCGCACCAGCGTCTCGATGTCGCCCGGGCCGAGCGCACCCTGCTCGGCGTTATAGCGGACGATCTCCTCGAGATTGGCGCCCACGCGCGTCAGCTCCGGCGGCAGGTTGAGGATTTCGCCGAACTGCCGGTTCCAGCAGACGAGCCGCATTTCCTTGTCGTAGACCGCGATGCCCTGGCGCACATGGTCGAGCGCGGTCTGCAGAATCTCGCGGTTGTAGTGGATCGCAGCATTCGCATCGTCGAGCAGCTTCAGCGCGGCCTCTGTCGACACCGTGCGCTTGCGCAACAGCAGCGATAGCACAAGACGCGAGGAGGCCGCGCCGATCGCCGAGGCGAGTTGGTGTTCGGCATAGCGCAGCAACTGGACGTCGGCTTCCACCTGGGGCTGCAGGCTGATGCGCCGCGTCACGGCAAAGCTCTCGAACGAGGAGCGGGTACGGTCCTCGCCGAGGTAGCGTGCGACGGTCGAGGTCAGATCGCCAACCGTGACCGATGAGCGCCACAGCCTGAAGCCCGGCGCCATCGGAGCGAGGCGGGTCGGCACGAACACGTCGGCCTGCATCCGCTCGATCGGCCGCGGCGCGCGGCGGATCGAGAAGCCGATATAGGTCAGGAAATTGAGCGCGAGACTCCAAACCACGCCATGGACCAGCGGCGGCAGATCGAGACCGAACAGGTGTTGCGGGCGAAGCAACTCGATGCCCCACGGTCCCTGCGCCAAAAAGGTGTTGTCCCAGAAGGTCGGCAGCAGCAGCGTGTAGGCCCAGGTCAGGATGCCGATCGTCATGCCGGCGATGGCACCTCCGGCGGTGGCGTTGCGCCAGACAAGGCCTCCGAAAAAGGCCGGTGCGAGCTGGGCGATGGCCGCGAAGGCCAGGATGCCGATCGCCGCGAGCTGGGAATCGCCTGCCGAGCGGTGATAAAAATAGGCAAACAGCAGGATCGCGAAGATCGCGAGCCGCCGCACGGTGAGCAGCAGCGCGCCGACATCCTCGCTGCCCTCGATCAGCGTTTGACGCCGCTGCAACACCCAGGGAATGACGATGTCGTTGGAGACCATGATGGCGAGCGCCACCGACTCCACGATCACCATAGCGGTCGCGGCCGACAGCCCGCCGACGAAGGCCAGGATGGTGAAGAGGTTGGAGCCGGCGCTGAGCGGCAGCGCCAGCACGAACATGTCGCCATCGACGTTGCCGGCCGGGAAGGTGAGCAGGCCCGCGATCGCGATCGGCACCACGAAAAGGTTGATCAGCACCAGATAGATCGGAAACATCCAGCGCGCGCGCTTGATCTCGCGCTCGTCGTTGTTCTCGACCACGGCGACATGAAACTGCCGCGGCAGCAGCAGGATGGCGATGAAGGAGAGCAGCGTCGAGGCGATCCACGGGCCGGCGGCCGGCTCGCGGGTCAGCACCGACGCTGCCGGCAGAGACTGCATCGCCTTGCCGAACAGCGCCATGGGCCCGTCGAACATCCAGAACGTGACGAAGGTGCCGACCGCGAGGAACGTCACCAGCTTGACGATGGATTCGGTCGCGACCGCGAGCATCAGCCCGTCCTGATGCTCGGTGGCGTCGATGTGCCGGGTACCGAACAGAACCGCAAACACCGCCATCGACAGGGCGACGAACAGCGCCATGTCGCCAAGCAGCGGCCGGGCCGCCTCGTTCGGCATGACGTGGGCGATGATGGTTTCAAGCGAGAACGACACCGCTTTGAGCTGCAGCGCGATGTAGGGGACGGTGCCCACGATCGCGATCAGGGCCACGGTCGCGGCCACTGCCTGGCTCTTGCCGTAGCGCGCCGCAATGAAGTCGGCGATCGAGGTGATGTTCTGCGCCTTGGCGAGCCGCACCACACGGCCGATCAGCGGCGCGAACAGCCCGATCATCAGCACCGGGCCGATATAGATGGTCAGAAACTCATAGCCGCTGCGCGACGCCGATCCGACCGACCCGAAGAAGGTCCAGGAGGTGCAGTAGATCGCCAGCGACAGCGGATAGATCCACAGCCGCGCGCGGCTATGGCGGCCGAACCGCCGGGCGCGGTCGCCGTAGCTTGCCACCAGAAACAAAAGGCCGATGTAGCCGAGCGCTACGGCTATGACGACCCAGCCTTGCAGCATGTCGTCTTCCTTGGAAGGCCGCGCCGGGACGACGCTTGGCGGGCGCTTCTTTAACGAGAATCACCACAGCGGCGAGGGCTTGTCCACCGGCCCGCGAGCCCGCGGAAGCGTTACGGCGGCGTATCGTTAAGGCTCCGCCGATCGATCGGCTGTCAGGTACGGCCTGACGCGGTGTAATGCTCGTGCGATTTCAAACGCGCGAGCAAGGATATCGTGCGGCGCGAGACAAAGTCTCGCATGCGACGAAGGTCCGAAGTTGTGCAGAGGTTTTGCGTATTCGCCGCGAAAATTTTTTCAAGCGAAATTTCGTCCGCGATGTCTTGTTGCGACATCAGGTAGCGCAATCTACAGCAATTTGCAGCCGATCTTCTGCGGTGCCATTCAGCGACGGCTTTTGACAAGCGCACAGTGTCAAAGCTTTTTTCCGCAATGCCAAAAAATATTGCTGTGTCAATGCGCTCTTCTTTGCCTACGATTCAACTTGATCTTTGCGCGCGGCGGGGCGATTTTACTTTTGCTGATCCTATTCCGGATCGCCGAGCGAGGTTCAGCGCTCATGACTCAGCAAGCATTGGAAGCAATGGAAGGTGCCGAGCCGATCGTCGCGCCGCGATCGATCGAGCACAATCGTTTCGAAACGCTGACGCCGCGTGAGCGTGTCGTGTTTGAGAAGTTGATCACCGGCGCCTCGAACAAAGAGGTCGGCCGCCGCCTCGGCATAAGTCCGCGCACCATCGAGATTCATCGCGCGCGAATTCTGAAGAAGCTCGCCGTCAAGAGCGTCGCCGACATGGTGCGCATGGCGATGCGTCTTGGTATCGAAGCTTAGTCTTGGCCTAGAAGTTTAGTCTTGGCATCGAAGCGTGACGGTGCCGCTCCGCGGAACGTCGTGGGTGCTCAGCAAAGCACCGTTTGACGGAGCGCGATCAGCGCGGCATTGATCGCGCAATGCCCGCTTCGTTTTCGTCTGTCAGGCCCATCATCCTGCGCACGCTTGAGACGCTGGCCTACGGGGCCACGGGCGGCATCCTGCTGACTTGGCTTGGTTTTCCGGCGGGGCTGGTGACCGGCTCGCTGCTCGGCGTGGCGAGCGCGGCGCTCGCCGGACGGCCGGTGACGGTGCCGGTGCCGCTGGCGCGCACGATCTCCGTGCTGGTCGGCATCTCGCTCGGCGCGGTGGTGTCGCCCGACACCCTGAAAGGGCTCGGTGCGTTTCCGCTCAGCATCGCAGTGCTCGCGGTTTCGACCGTGTGCATGATCATGGGAACCAGCGCGTATCTGCGCATCGTGCATGGTTGGGATCCGTTGTCGGCTTTGTTCGGTGCAAGTCCCGGTGCGCTCGCGCAGGTGATGGCGCTGTCGGCGGAGTACAAAGCCGATATGCGCGCGATTGCGATCGTGCAGACCATGCGCGTGGTGGCGCTCACGGTCGGCATCCCGACCGCGCTCGCCTGGTCCGGTTTCACAGCATCGGGCGGCGTCGTCATGGCGCGGTTCAGCTCGGGGCATCCGCAGTCGCTAGCGGAGCTCGGCCTCCTGGTCGCGGCCTCGACGGTGTCGGCCGTGGTGGTCTGGAAGCTCAGATTGCCGGGCGGGCTGATTTTCGGGTCGATGATGGCCTCGGCGGTGCTGCACGGCCTGGGCTATGTCTCGGCGGTGCTGCCCTGGTGGGTGGCAAGCGCCGCGGTGGTCGGCATCGGCGCTGTGACCGGCTCGCGCTTCTCGGGTACGGCGCCGATGACACTCTTGCGCTTCCTCGCCGCCGCGGTCGGTTCGTTCGCGGTGGCGATGAGCATCGCGTCGTTGTCGGTGATGGTGCTCACCATGCTGATGTCGATCCGGGTGGGCGACGCGGTGGTCGCGTTCTCGCCCGGCGCCCAGGACACCATGATGGTGCTGGCGCTGGCGCTGCACCTCGATCCGGTGTTCGTCGGCGCCCTGCAGATTTCGCGGTTTCTGATCGTGTCGCTCTTGGTGCCGTTTATGGCGCACCGGGTCCGGCGGCGGATCGCCGCCCAGAAGGGCGCTCAAACGCCCGAATAAACGCGTTATTCCGCGGCCAGCGAGTGCTGCTTCAGCGGCAGGCCGAGCTTCTGCCAGACGTCGACCATGGCTTCGGCGAGCACGTCGATCAGCGCGTCGTCATGATAGGGCGACGGCGTGATGCGAAGCCGCTCGGTGCCTTTCGGCACGGTCGGGTAGTTGATCGGCTGGATGTAGATGCCGTGGTCGGTGAGCAGCAGGTCGCTCGCCGCCTTGCACTTCTCGGCCTCGTTGACCATCACCGGCACGATATGGGTCGACGTCTCCGCGACCGGCAGGCCCGCGGCGTTCAGCACAGCCTTGAGCCGCGCGGCGCGGTCCTGATGCCGCTCGCGCTCCCAGGTCGAGGTCTTCAGATGCCGGATCGCGGCGGCCGCCGCGGCACAGACCGCAGGCGGCAGGGCGGTGGTGAAGATGAAGCCCGGCGCGTAGGAGCGCACCGCGTCGCACAGCGCACCGTCGGCCGCGATATAGCCGCCGAGACCGCCAAACGCCTTGCCGAGCGTGCCTTCAATGACGTCGACGCGCGCCATCGCGCCGTCGCGCTCGGCAATGCCGCCGCCGCGCGGTCCGTAGAGACCGACCGCATGCACCTCGTCGAGGTAGGTCATGGCGCCGTAGCGCTTGGCGAGATCGCAGATCGCGTTGATCGGCGCGATGTCGCCATCCATCGAATAGAGGCTCTCGAAGGCCACAAGCTTCGGCCGGCTGCCGGCCGCCTTCAGCAGCTCTTCGAGGTGCGCCAGATCGTTGTGGCGGAAGATCTGCTTGTCGCAGCCCGCCTGGCGGATGCCCTCGATCATCGAGTTGTGGTTGTAGGCGTCCGACAGGATCAGGCAGTTCGGAATGAGCTTGGCGATGGTCGGGATGCCGGTCTGGTTCGACACATAGCCCGAGGTGAACACCAGCGCCGATTGCTTGCCGTGCAGGTCGGCGAGCTCGCGCTCGAGGTCGATCAGCGGATGGTTGGTGCCGGCGATGTTGCGCGTGCCGCCCGCGCCGGTCCCCATTTTGGTGGCGGTTTCGACCATGGCGCCGATCACCTTCGGGTGCTGGCCCATGCCGAGGTAGTCGTTGGAACACCAGATCACGACGTCGCGGGGGCCATTCGGTGAATGCCAGATGGCGTGCGGGAACCGGCCGGCGATGCGCTCCAGGTCGGCGAAAACCCGATACCGCCGTTCGTCGCGCAGACGGGACAGGGCGTCGGCGAAAAACGCATCGTAATTCATGGGAAATCCGGCCTTCTCTTCGCGTGCGGACCGCCCGTCGCCTGGGCGCCCCGGCTATTTTTAGAAGCCTTCCACGCTGCTTGTCGAGGCGTTTCTTGTCCCGAAATCAGAGCCTTGGGATTGATCTGCATCAAGTTCCTGTCAACGCTTTGAAACTCCTCCAATCATGGGAGCCCACCGCTCGTGGCGGTTGCCCTCCCGCCGCAGGGGATCGCATAATTTGTCCTTCGGATGGAGGGTCCTGGCGATGCATAAAATCTCGATCTCGCAGTCGGTGATCGATCGGGTGGTGGCACGACGCGGCCGCGAGCACATCTTCGACGACCTCGATCCGTCCAAGACCGCGCTGATCGTGGTCGACATGCAGAACGGCTTCATGAAGCACGAGGTGGCGCATTCGCCCTGCGCCATGGCCCACGAGATCGTGCCCAACATCAACCGTTTGGCCGAGGCGGTGCGCGCCACCGGCGGCACGGTGGTCTGGATCCAGACCGCCTTCACCGACGAGACGCTGACCAGCTGGTCGACGCTGTACCGGATGGTGGGAACCAAGGGCGCCGAGCGGCGCCGCCGCTCGTTGGGCGTCGATAGCGAAGGCTACAAGCTGTTCCCCGAACTCAAGGTGCTGCCGCAGGACCTGATCGTCGAGAAGATGCGCTACAGTGCCTTCATCCAGGGCTCATCGGACTTGGCCGCGAAGCTGCGCCAGCGCGGCCTCGACACGGTGCTGATCACCGGCACGGTGACGAACGTGTGCTGCGAGTCGACCGCGCGCGACGCCATGATGCTGAACTTCAACACCGTCATGATCACCGACGGCAACGCCGCCAACACCGACGAGGACCACAATGCGGCGATCAACAACTTCTATCTGACCTTCGGCGACATCATGTCGACCGACTTCGCCATCGATTGCCTGAAGCGCAACGCGGGCAAGAAGCTGGTCGCGGCGGAGTAAGGGCTCCGCTTCTATTGCTGCTGCTCGATCCCGGCCTTCTCGCGCACCGCCTGCCAGCGCGCGACTTCGGCCGCGATATGCTGCCGCAACGCCTCCGGCGTCGAGCTGGTGGGCAGCGCGCCCACTTTCAGGATGCCCTGGCGCACCTGGTCGCTCGCGAGCGCCTTGGTCAGCGCCGCGCTGAACGCCGTCACGGCCGGCTCGGGCGTGCCGGCCGGCAGTGCGAGCCCGTACCAGCTTGTCACCGCATAGTCCGGCAGGCCGGATTCCGCGAAGGTCGGCACGTTGGGCAGTGAAGGAAAACGCTGCGGTGAGGTCACCGCGATGGCCTTCAGTTCGCCGCTCTCGATCTGGCCGCGCACGGTCTGAATGAGCTCCATCACCAGCTCGACCTGGCCGCCGAGCAGCGCCGCGATCGCCTGCGGCGTCGCGCGGAACGGGATGTGCTGCATTTTGATGCCGGCCATCTGGTTCATCAGCTCGACCGCAAAGTGCTGCGTCGTGCCGACGCCCGGCGTCGCGAAGTTGTATTTGCCGGGCGAGCTCTTCAGCAGCTGGAGCGTCTCGGCGAGATTGTTCGCCGGAAAGTCCTTCCGCGCCACGAGCACGAGGCCGGCGCTGCCGATCATCGACAGCATCTGGAAATCGTTGACCGAGTCATAGGGCAGGGTCTTGTACATCGCCGGCGCGATGATATGGGCGTTGCTCATCATCAGCGCGGTGGTGCCGTCCTTCGGCGATTTCGCCACGTAGTTCGCCGCCGTGATGCCGCCCGCGCCGGGCCGGTTCTCGACCACGACCGATTGCCCGAGCAGGTCGCCCAGCGGATCGGCGACGATGCGCGCCGCGATGTCGGTGCCGCCACCCGCTCCGAAGCCCACCACGATGCGGACCGGCGCCGGCGGGCGCCAGTCGGCGGCTTGCGCCTCCGTGACGGCAAAGCCGGCCGCGGCCAGCGCGAACAGCAGGAAGACTGCGGCGGATCATGACGGCGTTCTCCCTGGCGGCGGCATTTGCCGCCGCGCGACGTTTTTCATTCGGTCGCGTTGCTAGCAGGGATTCCTTCAGGCCGCGACTCTGCGAGCCACGGGGTTACGCCGGCAGCGGAATTGTCGAGCCGACGCCTGCGTGATCGAACTTGTTGCCGTAAATTCTCACAAGCTCGGCGAACGCGAATTGGCCGGTGCAGTGGCCTGCGGCCATGCGCTCGATCCCCCACTTGTCTTTGAAGCGCTGCACCATCTCGGTGACCTTGTCGTCTGTCATGTCGACCAGATGGAAGCCGCCAAACACCGAATAAAGCTTGGGCTCGATCTTCACGGCCGCTTCGATGATCTTTTCGATGCCGGGGTGTGAGCAGCCGACGACCAGGACGCCGCCCCGCGGCGTTTTGATCAGCAGCGAGATCTCGTTCATCTCACGCGTGCCGGGTGTCTCGGAGCGCGTGGCGAACATGAAAAACCCGGGAAGGACCTCCTTGGGCTCGCTGATGGATGAGAATTTTGCGTCGGCCCAAGGCGTCTCCGGAGTCGCAATGCCGCTGGCGTTGCCGCCGAAGTAACGCATGTCGTCGGGTACGGATTCGACATACCGCTTGATGAGGTTTGCCAGAGCCGGCGGCGTCGGCGAGTTGAACTGGGCGCCTTCGATCGGCGTGTAGATCGTTACAGCGGGATTCTCCCGCACGACCTGAAGCAGTCCGGCCGTGTGGTCGTTGTGCCTATGGGTGATTACGACGAAGTCGAGAGACTTGAGGTCGACTTTCAGCGCTTCGACGTTGAAGGCGAAATCCTTGCTTCTGGCGCCGGTGTCGAAAAGGATTCTGCGTCCGCCGTATTCGATGAAGGCGGAGTACCCCCAGCCTCGTTTCAAATCCGACGGCTTGCCGAACGCGTCGTACAATATTGTCACGCGTGCCGGCTGAGCCTGTGCCACCGCGGTCGAAGCGAGAAACGCCGTTGAGCCAATCAGAAATTGTCGTCGCACAATCATTGTCGCCTCCCGATGGTCGAAAGCGAAAACGCTAGCAAACGAAAGCCTGTTGAACCAGGGAGCCCAGGGCCGATCCTGAATGCCGCCGGTTGCCGCTGCGAGTGCGCGCGGAACGGTGCGGCATGCAAGAGAATGTCTCGCGTGGTCGAAATGCAATGCGGCTGTCATGTTGGCTTCTTATGCGTCGAGCAGGGGCGCTCAAGTCTGTTGACTGACAATGAGGAGAAATCTGATGAGGGCCTCAAAGAAGGTATTATTGTCGACCGCAATTGCAGCGGTACTTTTACCCGCCGTTCTCGCGGGCACGACGCAAGCCGACGGAATCAGCGCCCATGGCCATCGCTATGAGCACGTGCTGCTGTTGAGCATCGACGGTTTCCACGCGGTCGATCTTGCGTATTGCACGACCCACAATCTGTGCCCGAATCTGGCCGCGCTGGCCCAGCACGGCACGACGTTCGCCAATGCCTCGACCACCAAGCCTTCGGATTCCTTCCCCGGCATGCTGGCGCAAGTGACCGGCGGCACTCCCAAGTCGGCTGGCGTCTATTACGACGACAGCTACGACCGCACCTTTTTTGCTCCTGCCGGCAACCCGCCGGCGCCCTGCACTGGTGCGCCAGGCGCAGAGACCACCAACGCCGAGAACGTCGATACCAACCTGCATTCGATCGACGGCGGCGTGAATGCGAGCCTCACGGGGCTCAACAGCGCTGTCGCAATCGATCCGAACAATCTGCCGCGGAAGATGACGAGCAGCGGGTGCGTGCCGGTGTGGCCGCACGATTTCGTGCGCGTCAACAGCATCTTTCAGGTGATCAAAAACCACGGCATGCGCACGGCCTGGTCCGACAAGCATGCGGCCTACGACATCGTCAATGGCAACGACCCGGATTCGCAGCCCGCGAACGGGCCCGGCACCAACGTGGATGATTTCTTCGCGCCGGAAATCAATTCGGACCTGAGCAGCGCCAACGTCCAGCTCATCGCCTTGCTCGGCCTGCAATCGACAGCGCCTGCGCCGGTCACCGATCCGACCTGCCCAGGCGCCAATTGCGGCAGCGACTTCACCTCCTCGATCGATGGCGTCGAATACTATGACGGCATCAAGGTCTGGGGCACCCTCAACCAGATCGCCGGCCACGATCACACCGGCACGCGCAATCCCGGCACGCCGGCGATCTTCGGCATGAACTTCCAGTCGGTCAGCGTCGGCCAGAAGCTCAAGACCGGCGGCTATGCCGACGCCAGCGGGACGCCGGGCCCCGTCCTCAGCAACGCCATCGGCTTCGTCGACCGGTCGGTCGGACAGATGGTGAGCGGACTTGCGGCTCGCGGGCTCGTCGACAAGACTCTGATCGTCATCAGCGCCAAGCACGGACAATCGCCGATCGACAAGTCCAAGGTCGTGAAGCTCGACGACGGCCAGGTGATCGCCGGGCCGATCGGCAGCAACTTCGCCTTCGACATTGCCGATGACGTTGCCCTGATCTGGCTGAAGGACAACTCGGGCGACAAAATCAAGGAGGCCGTCGACGCGCTCAAGAACTATCCGGGCGATACCGGGATTGCCTCGTTCCTTTATGGCGGCGCGCTCACCCGGATGTTCGACAATCCGCGCCACGACTCGCGTGCGCCCGACATCATCGGGATCACCCGGGTTGGCGTGATCTACACCCATGGCTCGAAGATTGCCGAGCACGGCGGCTTCAACCCCGACGACGTGCATGTGGCGATGCTGGTCTCGAATCCGAGACTGCCGCAGTCGACGGTGTCCTCGCCGGTCGAGACCAGGCAAATCGCACCGACGATCCTCAACGCGCTCGGCCTCGATCCGGACGAGCTTGAGGCCGTGAAAATCGAGCACACCGACGCGCTGCCGGGGCTCGGGGCGGAGCGGGCCTCCAATTGATCGCTTTTTGAAGCGGCTCAATTCTCAAGCACCTGAGACCGAAAGGGTGGCCCTCGCGGCCACCCTTTTTGTCTCGGGGTCGTAACGAAAGCCCGAAAAGCGGGTCGGAGCGTATCTGAAGAACTGGTGCTGCCGCGCAGGATTGAACTGTGGACCTCTCCCTTACCAAGGGCGCGGGTTTGCAGCAGTTTCCTTCGTTAAATCAAGTGGCTGGCGCTACGGCTGTCTTGCGGCGTGTCAATAACGTGCCACAAGTCACTTCGCGGCCGTTGCTCGCGCAGCGCCGATGTCGTCGGCGGGGAGCCCGCTTTTCCAGTGCTCGCTTGGGCATTTGGGCTTGGCCTAGGTCGGCGAGCAATTGATCTGTACAGAGATCTATCGGACACATCACGACAACGACTTCGCACCCTCAGCGGCTACAACGCAGCTCGATCTGTTGCTAACCGCGCTCTTGGCTATTTTTCGAATTGGTTTTTCATACAATTGGCGCGTCTCAAAAGTGCTCTTCGACTCAATGGCTAGACCAGTCTTCTAACGGATTACGCCGAGTTGAACGGCGGTCGCCCCAAACAAGTCACCAGACATATGCACCCGGATTTTCACAGGTTGGCCGTCGAAGAGATCGGTGAGGCACGCTCCTTTGTAAAGGATCTGATACGCGCGCAAGTCCCAGACAATGAGCGCTTGGTATTTCTTCGCCGGTCCTGCCGCCAAAATCTTTTGACTCCTCCGCCGGAAGCCGTTCGCATTGAACTGCTTCCCTTCAAGACCGCGTTTGTTGCTGAACGGCAGGCTAAGAGACATCCAAGCTGCCTTATTGATTGATGTCGCAGCATCGGCTCGCGGTTGTGCGCCCGGAAAAATAACCGTTGCGGCGGACGAACGTTGCGACCCACATGATAGTGCCCACGAGGCCGGCACGACTCGCAATGATGGCAACACCCAAACCCCGACTGCGCTGTCAGAGCTGTGGTGCGCCGCGCGTCCCTGTCAGGAAATTCCCTACGGGATCGGTTGCCGGCCGTCGCCAACGGACAAAACGAGCGCCGTTGCGGCTGTAATCAGAACCGATCGGGCCGGCCCATGGGGTTAACCTGAATATCAGGTCGGTGCGCAGAAAGGCACAAAACACGCCGGATTTGGCGCGTTACGGTTTGCGGATACCGTCGGAAAAATGCTAATAATCCATTAACATTCTGTGGTTCTGGGGAATTTCAACTCGTCCAATTCTTTGAGCTTGGTGCACTGCCTTTTGGGGAAGGCGTGATGTCCGAATTTGCGTGGACTGCTCATTCTTTTGAACTGAGCGGATGGTTCAATGAATTCGCCCGATAAGGCATTTGGCCTTAGCGACATTGCGCGCGCTATCCCGATCGATACCTCAGATGCCGGATTCGTAACGATCCCGGATGCCGAATTTCTTTTCCACGCCGAGTTCAAGCGCACCGGATCAGACCTGACGCTGATCGGGCAGTACGGGCACAAGCTCGTCGTCCCGGGCTATTTCAACCACGAGCGGCTGCCGACGTTGCTCGCGCCCGACGGCGCCGCGCTGACCGCCGACGTGGTCGCAGCGCTCGCCGGTCCGCTTGCACCGGGGCAATACGCGCAGGCGGACGCGCCGCAGCCTGCCGACGCGCAGCCGATCGGCCGCGTCGCGACCGTGCAGGGCAACGCCACCGCGGTGCGCAACGGCGTCGCCGTCACGCTCAATGTCGGCGACGCCGTCTACAAGGGCGATGTCGTGCAGACCACTGGCGGCAACTCCGCCCTTGGCGTGATCTTCGGCGATGGCACGACCTTCAATCTCGTCGGCAACGCGCGGATGGTGCTGAACGAGTTTGTCTACAACCCGGCGCCCGGTTCGGTGAACTCGGCGCTGATCAATCTGGTGCAGGGTTCGATCACCTTCATCGCTGGCGAAGTGGCGCACACCGGCGACATGAAGGTCGGCACGCCGGTTGCCGTTCTGGGCATCCGCGGCACCGCCGTGCAGGTCGATATCGACGTCAACAACGGCCAGACGCAGATGTCGGTGCTGGTCGAACCAGGCGGCCGCGTCGGATCGTTCAACGTCTATTCGCTGAGCGGTCAGTTGATCGGCACTGTCAACAACGCCAACAACGTGACGACCGTTACGGCAGCGGGTCCGCTGCAAGCGCTGGCGCAAACGGTACAGAAGTCGCCGGCCGAACTCGCGGCGGCGCTCAACGTCGTTCAGCAGGCGTTCCAGACGCAGAGCCTCGGCCAGCAGATTCTCGCGGCGCAGCCGGTGCCGCCGAGCCCGCAGCAACAGCAGCAGCAGCAACAGGCACCGACGCCGCCGCCTCCCACCGATCAGCAGACAATAACCCCCCCGGCGAATCCGACGGTAGTCAAGGTTTCGGGCACGACAGTGTCGCCGCCACCGCCACCACCACCACCGCCGCCACCGCCGCCGCCGCCACCTCCGCCGCCACCACCGGCGCCGCCGCCACCACCGGCGCCGCCGCCGCCACCGCCGCCGCCACCTCCGCCACCTCCGCCGCCGCCGCCACCACCGCCGTCGAATCTTCCTCCGCTGTTCGAGACGGGTTCAGCGCCTGTCCTACAGAAGACCGACGCCGCCGGGGCGCCGACCCCGATTCAGGGCGTGCTGCTGTTCACCGACAATGAAAATCTGACCGGTGACACGCACAAGGTGTCATTCACGGCAGGCGCCGGCGACTTCGGCACGTTGTCGCAGCTGACGATCACCCAAGATACGCTCGGCACCCAAACCGAAGGCCAGATCGCTTACACCTACACGGTGTCCAAGGCGCCGCTTGCGTCGTTGGGCCAGGGCGAGATCCAGACCGACACGTTTACCGTCACGGTGACGGACTCGGCCGGCAACCCCGCGACCACAACGATCACCGTCGTCTTGACCGGCATCAACGACGCGCCGGTGCTGACGCCGTCAGCTCCGACGCTTGCGACGATCAACGAGACTCAGACCAACACGGTCGGCCAGACAGTCGCTTCGATCATCGGTTCCAGCATCACGGATGCAGACCACAACGCCCAGCACGGCATTGCCATCACTGGCGCGTCCGCCGTCAACGGCAACTGGCAGTACTCGACCGACGGTGGCACGACCTGGACGAACTTCGGCACCTATTCCACGACCTCGGCGCTGCTGCTCGCCGACACCGACAAGGTCCGCTTCGTTCCGAACAACCAGAACGGCGGCACCGACACTTTTACCTACGTCGCCTGGGATCAGAGCAGCGGCGCCCACGGCACCATTGCCGACGCCTCATCGGGCGGCGACACCGCGGCGTTCTCGACCGCGTCCGATACCGCAACCCTGACGGTCACCAGCGTCAACCATGCACCGGTGTTGACGCCGTCAGCTCCGACGCTCACGACGATCACCGAGGATCAGACCAACACGGCTGGCCAGACGGTCTCTTCGATCGTCAACTCGAGCATCACCGACGTCGACAGTGGCGCCCAGAAGGGCATCGCCATCACCGGCGCGTCGAGCGTCAACGGCACGTGGCAGTACTCGATCGACGGCGGCACGACCTGGGCCAACTTCGGCACCTATTCCGCGACCTCGGCCCTGCTGCTCACCGACACCGACCAGGTCCGCTTCGTCCCGAACGGCCAGAACGGAGGCAGCGACACCTTCACTTACGTCGCCTGGGATCAGACCAGCGGCGCCCATGGCACCACTGCCGACGCTTCGGTCGGCGGCGGTACCACAGCGTTCTCGACCGCATCCGACACGGCCTCTCTGACGGTCACCAGCGTCAATGACGCGCCGGTGCTGACGCCTGCCAGCCCGACGCTCACGTCGATCGCCGACAACCAGACCAATACGGCGGGCCAGACGGTCTCTTCGATCGTCGGATCGAGCATCACCGACGTCGATACCGGTGCCGTGAAGGGCATCGCCATCACCGGCGCGTCCGCCGTCAACGGCAACTGGCAGTATTCAACCGACGGCGGCACGACCTGGACCAACTTCGGCAGCTATTCCACCTCCTCGGCTCTGTTGCTCGCCGGCACGGACTTCGTCCGTTTCCAGCCGAATGGCCTGAGCGGCGGCACCGACACCTTCACTTACGTCGCCTGGGATCAGACCAGCGGCAGCCACGGCAGCACCGCCAATGCCTCATCGGGCGGCGGCACCACGGCGTTCTCGACGGCGTCCGACACGGCAAGCCTGACGGTCACCAGCGTCAACAACGCGCCGGTGCTGACTCCCGTGAGCCCGACGCTTACGACGATCACCGAGGACCAGACCAACACAGTCGGCCAGACCGTCTCTTCGATCGTTGGCTCGAGCATCAGCGATGCGGACATCGGCGCCCAGAAGGGCATTGCCATCACCGGCGCGTCCAGCGTCAACGGCACGTGGCAATACTCGATCGACAACGGCACCACCTGGACCAACTTCGGCAACTATTCCAGCTCATCGGCTCTGTTGCTCGCCGGCTCCGATCTGGTCCGTTTCCAGCCGAACGCGCAGAATGGCGGCAGCGACACATTCACTTATGTGGCCTGGGACCAGACCAGCGGCACCCACGGCAGCACCGCCAATGCCTCGTCGGGTGGCGGCACCTCGGCGTTCTCGACCGCGTCCGACACGGCATCCCTGACGGTCACCAGCGTCAATGATGCTCCGGTGCTGACACCGGTCGCTCCGACGCTGACGACGATCACCGAAGATCAGACCAACACGGCCGGCCAGACCGTCTCTTCGATCGTCGGCTCGAGCATCACCGACGTCGATACCAGCGCCGTCAAAGGCATCGCCATTACCGGCGTGTCCAGCGTCAACGGCACCTGGCAATACTCGATCGACAACGGCACCACCTGGACCAACTTCGGCAACTATTCCAGCTCATCGGCTCTGTTGCTCGCCGGCTCCGATCTGGTCCGTTTCCAGCCGAACGCGCAGAATGGCGGCAGCGACACATTCACTTATGTGGCCTGGGACCAGACCAGCGGCACCCACGGCAGCACCGCCAATGCCTCGTCGGGTGGCGGCACCTCGGCGTTCTCGACCGCGTCCGACACGGCATCCCTGACGGTCACCAGCGTCAATGATGCTCCGGTGCTGACGCCGGTCGGCCCGACGCTGACGACGATCAACGAGAATCAGACCAACACGGCCGGCCAGACGGTCTCTTCGATCGTCGGCTCGAGCATCACTGATGTGGATACGGGCGCCCAGAAGGGCGTCGCCATCACTGGCGCGTCCGCCGTCAACGGCAACTGGCAATACTCGATCGACGCCGGCACCACCTGGACCAACTTCGGCAGCTATTCCAGCTCATCGGCCCTGTTGCTCGCCGGCAGCGATCTGGTCCGCTTCGTTCCGACCAACCAGAACGGCGGCAGCGAAACGTTGACTTATGTGGCCTGGGACCAGACCAGCGGCACCCACGGCAGCACCGCCAATGCCTCGTCGGGTGGCGGCACCTCGGCATTCTCGACCGCGTCGGATACGGCGTCCCTGACGGTCACCAGCATCAACAATGCGCCGGTGCTGACACCGGTCAGCCCGACGCTCGCGACGATCACCGAAGACCAGACCAACACGGTCGGCCAGACGGTCTCTTCGATTGTCGGTTCGAGCATCACCGACGTCGATACGGGCGCCGTGAAAGGCATTGCCATCACCGGCGCGTCGAGCGTCAACGGCGACTGGCAGTATTCGACCGACAATGGCACCACCTGGACCAGCTTCGGCAGTTATTCCAGCTCATCGGCCCTGTTGCTCGCCGGCAGCGATCTGGTCCGCTTCCAGCCGAACGCGCAGAACGGCGGCAGCGACACGTTCACTTATGTGGCCTGGGATCAGACCAGCGGCACCCACGGCAGCACCGCCAATGCCTCGTCGGGCGGCGGCACCTCGGCGTTCTCGACCGCATCCGACACCGCCTCTCTGACCGTCACCAGCGTCAATGACGCGCCGGTGCTGACGGTGCCAAGCGCCAGCGCCACGACCAACGAGGACACGGCGGTGAGCCTGACGGGGGCGCATGTTGTCGACCCCGACAGCGGCGATGTGCAGACGGCGACGATCAGCGTGTCGCACGGCACGCTGACGGCGCTGGGCAATGGCTCTGGGCTGACGAGCGCGACCGGCAGCGGGACCGGCACGATCACGATCGTCGGCCCGACGGCTGCGGTCGATGCGGCGCTGAACGCCGGGGTGAGCTACACGCCTTCTGCGAACTACAACGGCAGCGACACGCTGACGATCACGGATCACGACGCGGCCAATGCCAGCGCGGTGCAGCAGCAGATCGCGATCACGGTGAACTCCGTGAACGATGCGCCGTCGGGTGCGAACAACACGGTGACGACGGCGGAGAACGGCTTCTGCACGTTTGCGGCGTCGGACTTTGGCTTCAGCGACCCGAACGACAGCCCGCCGAACACGCTGCTTGCGGTGAAGATCACGACGCTGCCTTTGGCCGGCACGCTGACCGACAACGGCGTCGCGGTGACGGCCGGTCAGTTCGTGAGCGTGGCCGACATCAACGGCGGGCTGTTGAAGTTCACGCCGGCCGCGAATGCCAGCGGCGCCGGCTATGCGAGCTTCACGTTCCAGGTGCAGGACAACGGCGGCACGGCAAACGGTGGGGTGGATCTCGACCCGACGCCGAACACGCTGACCGTCAACGTCGCGGCCGACCAGCCCCCGGTGCTGGGCAACGTCGCGGCGACCGCCTCGTATACGGAACAGGCAACGGCGGTTGTCCTGAGCAATGCGATCTCGGTCACGGATACCGACAATACGACGCTGGCGGGCGCTTCGGTCAGCATCACGTCCGGGTTCCAGGCTGGCGACACGCTGACCATCAATGGGGCGACCAGCGGCAGCCTGGTCAACGGCGGCAACACGATCACCTACAGCTACGACAGCAATCTTCACACGATGACGCTGTCGGGCAGTGACACGCTTGCCGACTATCAGGCGGCGTTGGACCTGGTTGCGTTCGCCAACAGCAGCAATGACGACCCGACGGCCGGCGGGACGGCCACCACGCGAACCATCAGCTGGACGGTGAACGACGGCACGGTCAACAGCACGGCAGCGACCACGACGCTGACGGTGGTTCCGGTGAACGATCCGCCGACGCTGACGATGACGGCGCTGCACCCGTCGTTTACCGAGGCGTCTGGCCTGGGCACGCAGGCGGCAGCGGTGTCGGTGTTCTCGGCGGCGAACGCCAGCACGATCGAGGCGGGGCAGAGCATCAAGTCGCTGACGTTCACGGTTGGCGGGCTGCTGGACGGGGCCAACGAGCGGATCGTGGTCGATGGTTCGGCGGTCACGCTGGGCGGCAACTCGTCGGGAACGACGACGACCAATGGCATGGCCTACACGGTCACCATTGTGGGCGGCACGGCGGCCATCGTGCTGAGCAAGGCTTCCGGGGTGTCGGTCAGCGCGATCGATACGCTGGTCAACGGCATCACGTATCAGAACACCAGCACCGACAACCCGACGGCGGGCAACCGCACCTTCACGCTGACGCAGATCCAGGACAGCGGCGGGACCACCTCGGGCGGCATCGACACCACGGCGCTGGCGCTGGCGTCGAGCGTGACGGTGGTTCCGGTGAACGACCCGCCGACACTGACGGCGACGGCTGCGAACCCGACCTTCGCGGAAGGCGCCAACAGCACGCAGGGTGCGGCGGTTGCGTTATTCTCGGGCGCGAGCATCAGCACGATCGAGTCCGGGCAGAGCATCAAGGCGCTGGCCTTCACGGTGAGCGGCCTTGTCGATGGCTCGAACGAGACGGTGATTGTCGATGGCAGCAGCATCGGCCTGACCAACGGCACGACCGGGACGACCGCGGGCGGCAACAGCCTGGGCTACAGCGTCGTGGTCAGCGGTTCGACGGCGACGGTGACGCTGACGAGTGCGAGCGGGCTGACGAGCGCTGCAGCGCAGAGCGTTGTCGACGGCATCGAGTACCAGGACACCAATGCGGTCGGAGCGACGGCGGGCACGCGCATCGTGACGCTGACGCAGATCCAGGACAGCGGCGGGACCGCCTCGGGTGGCAGCGACACCACGGTGGTGTCGATTGCCTCCGACGTCACAGTTGTGACGGTCAATCACCCGCCGACGATCACCAATGCGCCGCAGAGCGGCCTGGTGGGAGCGAACTCGGCGTCGGTTGCGACCGGCCAGTTCACGGCGAGCGACCCCGACGTGGGCGACACCCAGACCTGGACGGTCCAGGGCGGGACCCGCGAGTTGCCGCCGAACTATCAGTTCGCGATCGACGAGTTCAAGGTGACGAAGACGATCAGCGGCACGCCGACGCTGATCTTCGACGACACCTTCAATGGCACGGCGCCGCCGGCTGGGCCGGGCTTCCTGGTCGGGACCACGCCGTCGCCGATCTACCTGACGACGGGCGGCTTCAGCGACGGGACCGATGCGGCATCGCGCAGCGTGGTGCTGCTGACCGGCAGTGCTTCGGCGTTCACGGGCACGCGTGGCGGCAGTGACGTGTATGGCGACTTTGCCACGCTCAACACCAACACGCAGCCGGTCAGCCAGAGCACGCTGGGCCTGAAGACCGGGCAGGGGTTCACGGCGTCGGGTGTGTTCGACCTGATCGCGCCGACGGGAGCCAACGACGCCTACGGCATCCGCCTGACCGATCGCGTCACGAGCGGGACCTCGGCGCAGCCCGGGACCGAGACGGTGGAGTTTGCGATCGTTGCCGGCGCCACGGCGGGCACCGAGGCGGTGCAGTTGCGGCAGGTGAACTTTGCCAACGGCACCAGCACGGTTCTTCAGACGATCCAGCTCGGCAATGTCGGGGCCGACGACCAGATCCTGCTATCGCTGACCAACGATCCGGCCAACAACGGCAACATCCAGGCCTCGTACCAGCTGATGCAGGGGGGTGTGGCGGTCGGCGCGGCGACGACGTTGAGCGCGACCGGCCGGGTGTTCGACAACGAGGATTGGACGCGGGCGCAGTTCTTCGGCGACTCGTTTGCGCAGCCGAGCGCGTCGGCTTCGGCCGACTCGGTGATGCACGGCACCTACGGCACGCTCGACATCACCCAGTCGGGCGCCTGGACGTACTCTCTGAACGACGGATTGGCGGCGACGCAGGCGCTGGCGGCGGGCCAGTCGGCGACCGACAGCTTCACGGTGCAGGTCACCGACAGCCTGGGCGCTTCGTCGACGCAGGTGGTCTCGATCACGGTCAATGGCGCGAATGATACGCCGGTGCTGACGGTTCCCGGGCATACGGCTTCGACCAACGAGGACGCGTCGGTGAGCCTGACGGGGGCGCATGTCGCCGACCCCGACAGCGGCGATGTGCAGACGGCGACGATCAGCGTGTCGCACGGCACGCTGACGGTGCTGGGCAATGGCTCTGGGCTGACGAGCGCGACCGGCAGCGGGACCGGCACGATCACGATCGTCGGCCCGACGGCTGCGGTCGATGCGGCGCTGAACGCCGGGGTGAGCTACACGCCTTCTGCGAACTACAACGGCAGCGACACGCTGACGATCACGGATCACGACGCGGCCAATGCCAGCGCGGTGCAGCAGCAGATCGCGATCACGGTGAACTCCGTGAACGATGCGCCGTCGGGTGCGAACAACACGGTGACGACGGCGGAGAACGGCTTCTGCACGTTTGCGGCGTCGGACTTTGGCTTCAGCGACCCGAACGACAGCCCGCCGAACACGCTGCTTGCGGTGAAGATCACGACGCTGCCTTTGGCCGGCACGCTGACCGACAACGGCGTCGCGGTGACGGCCGGTCAGTTCGTGAGCGTGGCCGACATCAACGGCGGGCTTTTGAAGTTCACGCCGGCTGCGAACGCCAGCGGCACCGGCTATGCGAGCTTCACGTTCCAGGTGCAGGACAACGGCGGCACCCTGAACGGCGGGGTGGACCTCGACCCGACTCCGAACACCCTGACCGTCAACGTCTCGGCCGACCAGCCGCCGGTGCTGGGCAACGTCGCGGCGACCGCCTCGTACACGGAGCAGGCGGCTGCGGTTGTCCTGAGCAATGCGATCTCGGTCACGGATGCCGACAACACGACGCTGGCGGGCGCTTCGGTCAGCATCACGTCTGGGTTCCAGGCTGGCGACACGCTGACCGTCAATGGGGCGACCAGCGGCAGCCTGGTCAACGGCGGCAACACGATCACCTACAGCTACGACAGCAATCTTCACACGATGACGCTGTCGGGCAGTGACACGCTTGCCGACTATCAGGCGGCGTTGGACCTGGTTGCGTTCGCCAACAGCAGCAATGACGACCCGACGGCCGGCGGGACGGCCACCACGCGAACCATCAGCTGGACGGTGAACGACGGCACGGTCAACAGCACGGCAGCGACCACGACGCTCACCGTCGCCGCGGTGAACGACGCGCCTGTGGCGACGGCGCCGGTGGCGCATTACAGCGCGACCGAGCAGACCAGCCTGTCGCTGAAGAACAGCGGGCTGTCGGTGAGCGATGTCGACGGCGGCAGCGGCAGCGAAACGGTGACGCTGTCGGTCGTGGAGGGCACGCTGACGGCGGCGGCCGGAGGCAGCGGGGCCTTGGTGAGCGGCAGCGGCAGCTCGTCGCTGACGATCACCGGGACGATCGCGCAGATCAACGCGCTGCTGAACACCGACGGCAGCAGCACGCTGAGCTACATCGACAATAGCGACACGCCGAGCGCGTCGACGACGCTGACGCTGCAGATCAACGACAACGGCAACACCGGCAGCGGCGGGGCCAAGACGGCCAGCGCCAGCTCAATCATCGACATCACCGCGGTGAACGATGCGCCGACGATCACCAATGCGCCGCAGAGCGGCTTGGTGGGGGCGAACTCGGCGTCGGTTGCGACCGGCCAGTTCACGGAAAGCGACCCAGATCAAGTCGCCCCCCCGACTTGGACGGTCCAGGGGGGCACGCGGGAGCTGCCGCCGAACTATCAGTTCGCGATCGACGAGTTCAAGGTGACGAAGACGATCAGCGGCACGCCGACGCTGATCTTCGACGACACCTTCAATGGCACGGCGCCGCCGGCTGGGCCGGGCTTCCTGGTCGGGACCACGCCGTCGCCGATCTACCTGACGACGGGCGGCTTCAGCGACGGGACCGATGCGGCATCGCGCAGCGTGGTGCTGCTGACCGGCAGTGCTTCGGCGTTCACGGGCACGCGTGGCGGCAGTGACGTGTATGGCGACTTTGCCACGCTCAACACCAACACGCAGCCGGTCAGCCAGAGCACGCTGGGCCTGAAGACCGGGCAGGGGTTCACGGCGTCGGGTGTGTTCGACCTGATCGCGCCGACGGGAGCCAACGACGCCTACGGCATCCGCCTGACCGATCGCGTCACGAGCGGGACCTCGGCGCAGCCCGGGACCGAGACGGTGGAGTTTGCGATCGTTGCCGGCGCCACGGCGGGCACCGAGGCGGTGCAGTTGCGGCAGGTGAACTTTGCCAACGGCACCAGCACGGTTCTTCAGACGATCCAGCTCGGCAATGTCGGGGCCGACGACCAGATCCTGCTATCGCTGACCAACGATCCGGCCAACAACGGCAACATCCAGGCCTCGTACCAGCTGATGCAGGGGGGTGTGGCGGTCGGCGCGGCGACGACGTTGAGCGCGACCGGCCGGGTGTTCGACAACGAGGATTGGACGCGGGCGCAGTTCTTCGGCGACTCGTTTGCGCAGCCGAGCGCGTCGGCTTCGGCCGACTCGGTGATGCACGGCACCTACGGCACGCTCGACATCACCCAGTCGGGCGCCTGGACGTACTCTCTGAACGACGGATTGGCGGCGACGCAGGCGCTGGCGGCGGGCCAGTCGGCGACCGACAGCTTCACGGTGCAGGTCACCGACAGCCTGGGCGCTTCGTCGACGCAGGTGGTCTCGATCACGGTCAATGGCGCGAATGACGCGCCGGTGCTGACGGTCCCCGGGCATACGGCGTCGACCAACGAGGACACGCCGGTGAGCCTGACGGGGGCGCATGTTGTCGACCCTGACAGTGGGGACGTGCAGACGGCGACGATCAGCGTGTCGCACGGCACGCTGACGGCGCTGGGCAATGGCTCCGGGCTGACCAGCGCGACCGGCAGCGGCACCAATACGATCACGATCGTGGGTCCGACGGCTGCGGTGGATGCGGCGCTCAACGCCGGGGTGAGCTACGCGCCTTCCGCGAACTACAACGGCAGCGACACGCTGACGATCACGGATCACGACGCGGCCAATGCCAGCGCGGTGCAGCAGCAGATCGCGATCACGGTGAACTCCGTGAACGATGCGCCGTCGGGTGCGAACAACACGGTGACGACGGCGGAGAACGGCTTCTGCACGTTTGCGGCGTCGGACTTTGGCTTCAGCGACCCGAACGACAGCCCGCCGAACACGCTGCTTGCGGTGAAGATCACGACGCTGCCTTTGGCCGGCACGCTGACCGACAACGGCGTCGCGGTGACGGCCGGTCAGTTCGTGAGCGTGGCCGACATCAACGGCGGGCTTTTGAAGTTCACGCCGGCTGCGAACGCCAGCGGCGCCGGCTATGCGAGCTTCACGTTCCAGGTGCAGGACAACGGCGGCACGCTGAACGGCGGGGTGGACCTCGACCCGACGCCGAACACGCTGACCGTCAACGTCTCGGCCGACCAGCCCCCGGTGCTGGGCAACGTCGCGGCGACCGCGGCCTACACGGAGGGCGGGACGGCGACCACGCTGTCGTCTGGTCTGACGGTGAGCGACGCCGACAGCCAGAACCTGACGTCTGCGACGGTGACGATCGCGAGCGGGTTCTTTGCCGGAGACACGCTGAGCGCGAACGTGGCAGGGACGGCCATCACGGCGAGCTACAACAGCAGCACGGGCGTTCTGACGCTGAGCGGCAGCGACACGCTGGCGCATTACCAGCAGGTGCTGGACACCGTTGCGTATTCGTCGAGCAGCCAGAACCCGACGAACTTCGGCGCCGACACCAGCCGCAGCATCAGCTGGGTGGTGAACGACGGCACGCTGCCCAGCACGGCGGCGACCACGACGCTGAGCATCACGGCGGTCAACCAGGCTCCGGTGCTGAGCAACGTGGCGGCGAGTGCGTCCTACACCGGGACCGCGACGAGGCTGTCGTCAGGCCTGACGGCGAGCGATGTCGACAACCTGAACCTGGTGTCCGCATTGGTGGCCATTGCCTCCGGTGCCCAGGCCGGCGACACGCTGACCATCAATGCCGCCACCAGCGGCGACATCGTGAATGGCGCCAACACCATCCACTACAGCTATGATGCCAACAGCCACACGATGTCGCTCTCCGGAAGCGATACGGTGGCCGACTATCAGGCGGCGCTCCGTCTCATTTCCTATTCCAATCCAAGCAACGCCGATCCGACTGTGGGCGGCACGGACAACAGCCGCCCGGTGACGTGGTCGGTCAACGATGGGGCCGCCAACAGCGCCACACAGACCACGACCGTCAGCCTGCTGTCGCCGAGTGCCGGATACATCTGGGGTAGACTCGCATTCCCGACGCAGCCGACGACGGGATCGCACGTCTATGCACCGTTTGTCGCGGTCAACACCAAGCAAGGTGCCGTCGGCGTCCTCTATGGCGTGACGACGACCAACTATAATCCGCTTGGACCGGACAACATCACCCTGTCTCTTGCGGCGCTCGATCCGTTCCTCCTCAACAATGAGCAAACGCAGACACTGGTCGCCAGCTTCACCATCCAGCAATTCCCGTCGTCGTACACGCTGATCTTGCCGGACGTCAGCGCAACCAACGCGGAGGGCATCGCGGTCTACGAGACCCAGAACAACAACGGCGTTCGCTTCATCAATGAGGCCTTCATCACCGGCAACAACAATGTGCTGAGCGTTGGCGCGGCGACGCAAATTGCCGGTCCGCTCACCTCGCCGACAGAAGCCCCGCTGTCCCTGCAGGCTCGTGAGGCCTCCGGCATCATGACGTCATACGGGCTCGGCTACGACCAATACGACCAGGGTGCGGGCAACTATTCCATCAACCTCGACATCTTCTCGCACAACAGCGGCGATCCCAATTTCAACACCGCAAGCGATTTCACCCAGAACGTTGTGACGCCGATTACCTTCACGGGTCTGACCGGCGGCCGGAACACCCTGCCGGCCTGGTTCTTCACCCCGGCAAATTCGCTGACCGGCGGCGGAACCTACATGTTGGGTTTCGCCGAAAACAATTCACCGCACACCGGCCAGGACTACATCAGGATCCAGTCGTACACCGACGCCGGAGCCTTGAACACGACGTTCAACAATAACCAGGGCTACTTGGAGATCGCGCCGGATCTGCTGGCCTATGGCACGCACGCCGCGGGCGACACCACGGTTCACAATGCGATCACGCTCGAGCCGACAGACGGCACCAACACCGGTCAGCCGACGTCGTTGTTCTTTATCCAGCCGGGTGGCAGCGGGCCACTGTTCTTCGCATGGAACGAGACCGTCACGGTTGATGGCAATGCTAACACCTATGATCAGGTCGAGTTTGTCAGGCATTCGGCCAATCCGGTCAGCGGGCCGGTCGATCAGTACTTCACCTACCAAATCCCCGATGGCCAGGCGCAAAACATCAAGCTGCAGGCGCATGGCACCAGCAATGGCAACACCATTGTCTTAATGGGCTATGGCGACGACACGTCAACGACCATCGTGGAGTTCTTGTACAACCCCACCACCGGCACGACCACCGAGCTCGCGACCTACACCGAAGCGACCCCGCACGGGCAGGCCTATAGCAACATTCGCGACCTGGGTGACGGGCGGGTTGCGATCATCTACGACGACCAACTCGACAGCGCCGGCACTTCGCAGGTCTTCGTCAACGAGGTCGACTTCCGGACCACCGGCAACACCTCCAATTACTCCGGCTTCAACGACGGACTCGATAAGTTCATCGCCGGAACGAAATTCGGCGATACCGTCTCTGGCGAAAACAACGTTCGCAACGAGTATTACTACATCGGCGGCACGTCGGGCTCGCCCACCGTCAACACCTTCACAGGCGGCAGCGGCGGTGCCTTCAACATCGCAATCCTGCCAACTCGGCCGAGCGACTACATCGTGGCTCGCAACGCCTCGACTGGTGCTCTCGGTGTGTCAACCAGCGATCCGTCGCACACCGGAACGTTGGCGGCGATCAATGTCCAGCTGCTGGCATTCAATCCAACCAACGACCCCGAGCCCGTCAATACGGCAACACCGGGCGTCCAACTGATCGATGTGACCGGCGGTGGCGTCTATCTGAACTTAGCGCTCGGTAGCGGTTATATCGCGCAGATCGATTCCGGCGTTCTCGAGCTTGCGCTCGGCGGCAGCAGCACCGTCAACTTCAACAATCCGCAAGCCAGTTTGATCCTCGACACGTATGGGAGCTTTACGGGATCCATTACCGGGCTTCAGGTCGGAAACACGATCGACCTCGAAAACCTCGCAGTGACCAGCGCCGTCATCAACGGCTCGTCGCTGGTCGTAAATGGCAATGTCACTTTGCCATTCACGATCGCGGGAGCGCTGTCGGGCAATGTGTTCACCATCAGCGCCGACGGCAAAGGCGGCACCGATCTGACGCTTGAGCCGATTCCGGCGGCCTGGTCGAGCTCGGTCTATCCATCGCAGCCGACCACCGGGGTGCACCTCTACGGGCCCTTTGTCACGACCACGTCTGGAACCACCAACGGCGCGCTGGTCGGCGTGCTCTATGGCGACACAACGTCCGGCTACAGCGATGCCGGGCCGGATACGATCACGTCCAATCTGGCGGCCCTTGATCCGTTCCTGTTGCCCTACGCAAACAGCACGCAGTCCCAATTCCTCGGGCAGCAGGTCCCGAACTCGACCACCACAATCCCGGCTGGAGACTTCCCGGCGAACCAGCGGCAACTGCTGCTGCTGAGCAGCAGCCCGACTCAAACCCAGGGCATCGGCTTCTTTGTTACCGAGAACAGCAGCGGGATCGCCGCGATCAATCAGTTCACCTTTACGGAAGGCACGACTGGGCTCAACGGTCCGCTGACGCTCAATACGCCGACGGCCGTCGAGACCGGGTTGGCCGGTGCTCATCTCGAGTATTTTACAAGCGCCACCAACAACACGACCAACGGTCTGTTCAACAACACCGGCAGTGCAGGCGCGTCCTATAGTGTGGCCTGGGCGCAGGTGAACGGCACAACCCTCACCGGGGATTTCCAGCTGTTCACACCGGCTGGAACTGCCGAGTTCGCGACACCGATCCAGTTGTTCAGTGTCTCTGGCATCAGCGGTGTGACGTCAGAGCCGGCCTGGTTCTTCCGCAGTGCCGGCACCATCGGCAATTCAGCGGCAATCACCGGCTCGATTTCGGGAACGACGCTGACCGTGACCGGCGTCACGTCTGGGACTGTCGCAATCGGACAGACGATCAGCGGGACCAACGTTCCAGCAAACACGGTCGTTACCGGATTTGTGTCAGGCACCAACGGAGGCGCCGGCACCTACACGGTGAACAACTCATTGGCAGTTGGCACCGGCAGTGAATCGTTGAGCCTGAGCGGCAGCGCTGCGGCCTATGGATTGGCCCTCTCCGAGCGCAACGGATCGACTGGCACCGATGCCAGTGCGCCGGCCAACAGCGATTTCATTCAATTCCAGGACTACCGGGCCGTCGCCGTCGGTAACGGCACGGGCGGCAATGCCGCGGGCGCCGCATTCGGTCCGTCGTTCCAAATAACTCCCGATCTTTCACACTTTGCGGCAGGCGCGACGGACCGAATCACCCAGGAAGCAGGCTCCGGCGGCCACACGACCGCAAATCTCGCCTTGCAGTTCGCGCCCAACGTCGGAGCCGGCAGCGGCTATTCGTTCGGCTGGAACGATGTCGTGACCGACAGCACCGGCACCCACGACCAGGTGGAGTTCGCAATTTATCGCCCGTCCACGGGGACGCTGGTGTCGCAGTCGACATTCCAGATCGCCGACGGGCAGCCTCAGAATGTCCGTCTGCTGACGACCACCATCAGCGGGGTCAACGTCGAGATCCTGGCCTATGGCGATAACACCGGCACACACGTCGTCGAATTCGACGCCAACGGCAACCAACTTGCGTCGTTCTTTGACCCCTCGACCGCGACGTTCGGTCAGCTGACCAATTTCGGCGACGGCCGCATCTCCTTGACTTACGACGTCACGCTCGATGCCAGCGGCACGACACAATATGTCACCAATGTATTCGATCTGCGGACATCCGGACTGAACGTCACCGGCTCGGGCACGAAGGACAACTACATCGCCGGCACTCGCTTCAATGACACCTTCGCCGGCGGCAGCAACGTCAACAACACGTATTATTATGTGGGCTTGAACACGACGGTCGGCCTGGGCCCGGTCGACACCTTCACCGGCGGCGGCGGTACGGCGTGGAACGTAGCGGTCTTCCCTGATGCCCGGTCCAACTACAACGTTTCTGGTAACCTGACCACCGTGACCAACGTCGGAGATCCGGCGCATCGTGGAACACTGAATATCTCCGACGTCCAAGCGCTGGCCTTCAATCCTGCGGTCGATCCGAGCGGCAACACCGGCACCTTGGAAGCCACGGGTGACACGTTGATGATCCTTGGCGCGCTGCCGAACGGCGGCGAGCCGATCAGCATCGATAACGGCTCAACGCTCGAACTCGCAACGTCCGACAACGCAACGGTGACGTTCAGCGGGCCGGAGGGGACGCTTCGGCTTGATCAGCCGTCGACCTTCACGGGCACGATTGCGGGCCTGGCGGTCGGCGATGCGATCGATCTGCCCGGAGTCGCGAACGTGCCGGGGTTGATCACCACGGTGACGACGGTGAACGGCGTGTCGACGCTGCGGGTGGCAAATGGCGCGACCACGCTCGCGAGCCTCACGGTCTCCGGCGCGCTGTCAGGCAATATGTTCGTCCCGCAGAGCGACGGATTCGGCGGCACGAGCCTTGAGTTGGCGCCGATCGGCTATCTGTGGGACAGCTCGGTCTATCCGCAATCGCCGGTGACGGGCGATCATTTCTTTAACCCGTCGATCTTCGTCAATTCGGGCTTGGGCCTGGGGGCGATGGTGTATGCCGATGCGCCCAGCTATCAGGCAAATGCAGCCAACTCGGTCAACATCCGCGAGCTGAATCTCGATCCGTTCATGCTGCCCTACGCCGGAACCCCGGCCTCGGTCGCATCGTCGTTACAACTGCAGTTGCCGTTCCGATACACCGGGTTTATCGCGCCACTCAGCGCGACATCGGGCGAAGGCTTCGTCGTCTACGAGACGCAGGGCGCGACGAATTCCATCTATCGGGCCGTCCTGACGGGAAGCGGCCCGGGTATCACCAACCCTGCGACGGTGACGCCTTCTGCTGCTCCGGTCGTATCCGGTCTGACCGCCATGGTGGAGAACCTGTTTGCGGGCTCTTACGCCCCGTCGCAGGTGTTCAACAGCTATGACGTTGCATGGGATCAGTACGACAGCGTCCATCACACCTATAACGCCTATTTCGAGACCTTCGATACGAATGGAAACCTGCTGTCGTCGCAGGTGCCGATTTTCGGCGCGGGCGGGCTGACGAACGTCGCCTCGCTGTCGTCAGTGCCGGCATGGACCTTCAACAGTTCCGGCGGCATTGGGGGTAACGGCGCTCCCTACATGCTGGCCGTGGCGCAGGCGAATGGCTCGATCCAATACCAGGGCTACGGCAAGTTCGGCACTCCGACGGCCATCAGCGGAACGATCACGCCGGATCTCTCGCACTACGCCAGCGGCGCCACCAGCCAGAGTACCCAGGAGGTGAACGCGACAACCGGCCTCATCAGCGGGTCGGCGGTGGCGTATCAAGCCGGCCCCACGGCGGTCGGAGCAGCCGCCAGCTTCACGGGCTCCATCTCGGGAACAACACTGACCGTCAACACCTTGGCGTCCGGCACCATCAAGGTCGGCGACGTCATCGGCGGTAACGGCATTTCGCCTAATACGGTCGTCACGGCGCTCGGGAGCGGAACCGGTGGCACCGGCACGTATACCGTCAGCGTCTCGCAGAACTACACCGGAGCCAACTTCACGGGCTCGATCTCGGGAACAACGCTGACCGTCAGTGCAGTATCGTCCGGCAGCATCAACGTCGGCGATATCATCGGCGGCAGCGGCATCGTGGCAAATACGGTCGTCACGGCGCTCGGGACCGGGACCGGCGGCGCCGGTACTTATACGGTCAGCAATTTCCAGACGGTCGCCAGCGAGACGATGGCGACGACGTTGAACGATACGCGCGGCGTGTACATGTTCGCCTGGAATGACATCGTCACCGATACGGCCGGCGTCCATGACCAGGTCGAGCTGGCGATATTCAATGGCAACACGCTGGCGTCGCAGTCGACCTATCAGATCGCGGACGGCAACCTGCAAAGCGTTCGCCTCAGTTCATCCGGGGCGTTTACCTATCTGGTCTATGGGGACAGCACTGGGACGCACATCATCGAATTGAGCCTCACCGGCCAGCAGATCGCTTCCGTTGTTGATCCGACGAATGTGACGTTCAGCCAGATCGAGAATTTCGGCGATGGCCGCTTCGGCGTCACCTACAACGAGCCGGTCGACGCCAACGGCACCACGCAGTACGTGACCCACGTCTTGGATTTCCGGACCTCGGGCCTCGTCATCAACGATTCGGGGGTCACCGACGGCGTGAACAAGTTCTTCGCCGGCACCGAATTCGATGACAGCGTCGTTGGCGAAAAGAACGTCACCAATCTCTACTACTACGTTGGCCGAGACGTGACCGGCCAATCGTCCCCAGCAGGGCCGACCGACAACTTCGCCGGCGCTCTGGGCGGCAACAACACCGTGAACATCGCGGTCCTGCCCGACGCGCGTTCGAACTATGTCATCGGGCAGACGGTGGGTGGTATGGGATACTCCAGTTTCCCGACAAACCCGCTCGGAAGCGGAACATCGGCGCAAGGCATCAACGACCAGGACCTGGTTGTCGGTCTGTACGGCACGATCGGCGCTCAGCATTCCTTCCTTTACAGCGGCGGAACGTACAGCCAGATCACCGATCCCTCCGGCTCCATCCAGACTTTGGCATCCGGCATCAACGATAGCGGCCAGATCGTCGGCTCCTACCAGGACGGCAGCAGTGTCTGGCATGCGTTCACGTCGAGCAACGGCGTGAGCACGTCGCTGACCGATCCCGCCGGCGCCACCGCCACCCACGCCTACGGCATCAACGACTTCGGACAGATCGTGGGTGTGTATTCTGACAGCGCGGGCCAGCACGGCTTCCTGTACAACGGCGGAAGCTACACCACGCTGAATGGCCCCGCGGGCGCCACTCTGGTTCAAGCCAACGGCATCAGCGATGCGGGCGTGGTCGTCGGTTACTACCAGGACGCCAGCAACAACATTCACGGTTTCTTCTACAACGGCGGCGTCTACACCACGATCGACGATCCGGCGGCATCGACTGGCGGCCTGAACTTTGGCGGGACTTACGCGGAGGGCATCAACGACGCAGGGGAAATCGTCGGCTACTACTACGTCAATGGCGTGCAACACGGTTTCGTGGACGTCGGCGGGGTCTTCACCACGGTCGACAATCCCAACGGCGGCACCAATCAGGTGATGGGCATCAACGATGCCGGCCATATCGTGACCCCCAATGCGCTGGCCTCGACCTCGATCACGACGCTGACCAATGTGGCCGATCCGGAGCACGCCGGCACGCTCGATATCGCCAACGTCCAGGCGGTCGCCTTCAATCCGACGGTCGATCCTTCGCCCGGCAGCAACGGCTCGATCGAGGCGTCCGGCGACACGTTGATGATCCTGACATCCTTCAACTCGGCCGCAAGCATCGATGCCGGCGCCACTCTCGAGTTCGCGAGCGCCGATTCAGGCTCGGTGACGTTCAATGCCGCAACCGGAATGCTGAAGCTCGATCACTCATCGACATTCACGGGCCAGATCTCCGGCTTCACGGGCGACGGCACGCTCGCGGGCTCCGATCAGATCGATCTGAAGGACATCAATCTCAATTCGGCCCAGTTCAGCGTGAGCTATGACAGCGGTACTGGCGTGCTTCACGTGACGGACGGCACGAACACTGCAAATCTCAATTTCCTCGGAACTTACGTCCAGGAAAACTTCAAGTTCGCGGCGGACGGCAGCGGCGGAACGATCGTCTATGATCCGCCGGTGCCGCAGCAGACGTCAATCGATGGCAGCACAAGCGACGCCTTCGTGTTCCGCCCGGTCGTGGACGCCCACGTTCAAAGCATCTTTGCGAACGACGATACGCAGCTGGATAAATTCGTGAGCCAGGCCGACCATCTCGCCGAACTGACCCAAGCAAACGACAACGCACAGAACGGCGCGAACCTTCAAGATGTGATCGCCCCGGTCGTCACGGTGCCGGCCAAGCCGCATGACAGCGACTTCGCCGTTAATTGAAGCGGCATGTATTTGGGTCGGTGCATATCCTGACTTTCTGAAGTCGTTGGCGCATTCGTCGCTGGCGAAGCGGCCATCGGCAGGAAATAGCCGCCGTTGTCTATGTAGGTTTCCAGCTCGACGCCGGCGTCCTCGTAGAGCTGCTGCACCTCGGCACCGACCCAGAAGATCAAGCCGAGCGCAAGCGAGTAGCCGAGATCAATGTCGCTCAGCACCGGAAACGGCAGATCGTTCTGCGCCGCATAGCCGCTGGTGAATTGCGCGGTGTCCGGCATACTCGAGACAACACGGGCGCCGCGCGGGACGTAGCAGTCCTTTGCTATTCAGAAGACTGAGCTCGCCAACATCGATTTTAAGGCTCGTCATGATTCTGACCTCCCGACGGTGAGTCCAGCCTGGTGCCGGGCACGGTAGCGCTACCTGCATCACGCGCATATCAAGTCCAGTTGAGCTTGAACTGAGTGCTCGCACGGGCTGTTGAAGATGATCGCGGCCTTGAAGCGCTGCGCGATTAATGCGGGCGTTAGGCCCGTTTCCGCAAGGGCATCACCGTGGCCTTTCGATTCCCGTCCAACGCTGCCGCAATCTTGCCGGCGATGGCTTCGGAGGGGCGCCGAAGCGGATCGTTGTCGAGATGAGCATACCGCGCGGTGGTCGCCGCCTGGGCATGCCCCAACAGACGGCCGATAACAGGGAGCCCGAGACCGCCACCAGCGCCAAAGCTTGCGTATGTGTGCCGAAGGTCATGAAGGCGCACCCCCGATAGACCAGCACGCTTGGTTACCGCTTCCCAAGGGCGTTTCAGATCATGGCGGGGCTTCTCTGGATCGTCGCCTGGGACCACATAGGCGCTGGCCCCTTTTCATGCCGTTCAACACCGCAAGGGCAGAGGCATTGAGGATGATCGTCTTTCGGCCGGTTTTGCTGTCCGGCAGGAATAGGAGACGCATACATAAGGCCGGTCGGTGCTAAGGCTTGCCGCTTGAATCTTGGCGACGTAGCTGACCGGCTGAAGTTTACGCAGTTGGGATAGGCCGCCTCAGTTGGCGGTCTCATTCACATCCGCGGTTTGTCCGCCTCCGGCGGCATAGGATCATGCAGGGGCCGGTCCTCTTGAGGATGGCTCGGCGGCTCGCGCTCCGGCTGCACGTCGGACTGCGGGTGCTCAACTGGCGCCTTGCGGGACTCGACGGGATGGCGTCGGCGGCGTGATTGGTTCTTTTGCCATGCGGTCCAGCGCGGCTATCGTCCCAATCGGCTTCACAATGGGCGCATCTACGAATATTTCCTCGGCGAGTTCGCTCGTACCGAAGGACAAAAGGGCGGAGAGTTCTACACGCCCAGCTGCATCGTCCGTCTGCTGACCGAAGTGATCGAGCCGTACCATGGCCGCATCCTCGATCCGGCGTGCGGTTCGGGCGGCATGTTCGTGGCAGTCGGCGCGGTTTGTATCGGAGCACAAGAGGAGCCCCCGCTGCCGAGCTCTCCATTCACGGTGTTGAGAAGACTGACGAGACCAGCCGCCTCTGCCGGTTGAGGTGATCGATCGTGATGCCGCCGCACCAGGCTCTTGCACTCCTACGCCAGATGGTCGGCATATTGCACCGGCTTGCGGTCGTGTAGCGAATAGCGTCGCAACCCATAGGGCGACTCCGGCGGCCTATGCTCCAAAGTACAGCGCGCTACGACCAGAACGGAACGCGATTCAGCGTGTCAGAAACGTGCCACTATCGGTGCGTCTGACCGCATCGACCTGCATTTTCGGCCACAGTTTGTTCTCATGCGGATTATTGAAACAGCCCGGAAATGCGCGGGTTTTGATGGTGCTGCCGCACAGGATTGAACTGTGGACCTCTCCCTTACCAAGGGAGTGCTCTACCACTGAGCTACGGCAGCAGAACCGCGAAAACCGCCCGAAAAGACGTCCGGGGCGGCCGGGCGCGGCGGAAACTGCCACAAGGGGTCCGGCGACGCAAGAACGCTCGATGTCTTTGTATTTGCTGTGGAAGGCGGGCTCATCGAACCTGCCGGCACCGCCACCCGACCAAGGAGAGCGATTCGAACTCTTGGGGGTGGTGCCAAGGAAATTGCCATGCCGGTGCCCCGCGCTTTCCACCATAGCCTCATGCTGCGGACCGGGCTCGTGACCGTGGTCGCGGCTGTTCTGCTGCATTTCGGCTTCGGCAGCAGCCAACCCGGCCCCGCCTTCGCTCCGGGCTACAACATCTACAGCGTCCCCTCGACCTCGATGGCGCCGACGCTGCAGATCAACGACTACGTCATGGCGTTCGGCCGGCGGGAGGTCACCCGCGGCGATGTCGTGGCCTATCTGTTCCCGAAGGACGGCAGCACCGTCTACATCAAGCGCGTCGTGGGCCTGCCCGGCGACCGCATCCAGATGAAGGGCGGCGTCCTGCAGATCAACGGCGAGCCGGTGAAGCAGGAGCGGCTTCCTGACGCCGAGTTGCGCGATGACGGCAGCAAGCCGCGCCCGGTCCGGCAATATCTCGAGACGCTGCCGGGCGGCGTCAGCCACCGCATTTACGATGAGGTCGAGAACGGCTTTCTCGACAACACCGCCGAGGTGACGGTTCCGGCCGGGCACTATTTCATGATGGGCGACAACCGCGACAATTCCAGCGACAGCCGTGTTGCGCAGCACGGTCCGGTGCCGGCTGCCAATATCCTGTGCCACCCCACGCTCATCTATTTCTCGCTGGATGAGGGCGAGAGCGCCTGGAGGTTCTGGCGCTGGCCGCGCGCGATCCGCTGGGGCCGCATGTTCAGCCGGATCGCCTGATGCAGGCCTCGGTGAGCCCTTGCGCAGCCCGATCCCGAAGGGATAGCTCTAAGGCCATGACCCAAAGTCACGATGGCCCCTCCGGCAGCAAGTCCGGCACCCGCAAGGGCGACGCGAGGCGCGTCGACCGCTTGGGCGCGGCGTTGCGGGAAAACCTCAAACGGCGCAAATCGCAGGCCCGGGAGCGGTCGCGGACCGAGCCCGCATCCCACGATTCCGCCGGAATCCTCACCGACAACGGTTCCAACTCATCGCAAGGCTGAAGCCGGTTTCCGGCGCTCGGGGGCACTCATGGATCGCATTCGTATCGTCGGCGGACGCCCGCTCAAGGGCTCGATTCCGATCTCGGGCGCTAAGAACGCCACCCTGCCGCTGATGATCGCGAGTCTGCTCACCGATCAGACGCTCATTCTCGACAATGTGCCGCGGCTGGCCGACGTGAGCCTGCTGCAACGCATCCTCTCCAACCACGGCGTCGACATGATGGTGCCCGGCAAGCGGCCGGGCGAGTCCCAGCAGAACGGCCACACCATCCATATCGTCGCCTCGCGCATCGTCGACACCACCGCGCCCTACGATCTGGTCTCCAAGATGCGCGCGAGCTTCTGGGTGATCGCGCCGCTGGTGGCCCGGATGGGCGAGGCCAAGGTTTCGATGCCGGGCGGCTGCGCCATCGGCACGCGTCCGGTGGACCTGCTCATCATGGCGCTGGAGAAACTCGGCGCGAAGATCGAGATCGATGGCGGCTATGTCATCGCGCGCGCGAAGGACGGGCTGAAGGGCGGCGAGATCAAGTTCCCCAAGGTCACGGTGAGCGGCACCCACACGGCGCTGATGGCTGCGGTGCTCGCCCGCGGCACGACGGTGATCGAGAACGCCGCGCAGGAGCCCGAGATCGGCGACGTCGCCGACTGCCTCAACAAGATGGGCGCTCGCATTTCCGGCATCGGAACATCGCGGCTTATTATCGAAGGCGTCACGCGGCTCGGCGGCGCGCGGCACAGCGTGCTGCCCGATCGCATCGAGACCGGCACCTATGCGATGGCGGTGGCCATGACCGGCGGCGACGTGCTGCTCGAGGGCGCGCGGCCGGAGCTTCTGCAATCGGCGCTCGACGTGCTGGCGCAGACCGGCACCGAGGTGAGCGCCACCAACGAAGGTATCCGCATCAAGCGCAACGGCGCCGGCATCTCACCGGTCGATGTCACGACCGATCCGTTCCCGGGCTTCCCGACCGATCTTCAGGCGCAGCTCATGGCGCTGATGACCATGGCCAAGGGCACCTCGCGCATCACCGAGACGATCTTCGAGAACCGCTTCATGCACGTGCAGGAGCTGGCACGGCTCGGCGCGCGCATTGCGCTCGACGGCCAGACCGCGGTGGTCACCGGCGTCGACAAGCTGCGCGGCGCGCCGGTGATGGCGACCGACCTCCGCGCCTCGGTCGGCCTCGTGATCGGAGCGCTCGCCGCCGAAGGCGAGACCATGGTCAACCGCGTCTATCACCTCGACCGCGGCTTCGAGCGTCTCGAAGACAAGCTCGGCGCCTGTGGCGCCGCGATCGAGCGCGTCAGTGGTTAAGTCCTTGCGTATTTTTTTCACTGCCGCGGCTCTGTTGCTGACATTGACCGTGTCGGCCGCCGCGCAGGTCAGTCTGCAATGTAGCGGTGAGCAGAAGCCCTGGATGGTGGCCGAGCTGCTGTTCGGCCGGAGCCATGTCAGCGACGCGGCGTGGGACCGCTTCCTGGCCACCGAAGTGACCCCGCGCTTTCCCGACGGGCTCACCGTCTATGACGCCCGCGGCCAGTGGCGGAATCCGCAAACGAAGACGATCTCCCGCGAGCGCAGCAAGGTGGTGATGATCGCGATGCCGCCGGCGGACGACAGCCAGGCACGCCTTTCTGCGATCATCGAGGCGTACAAGACCCGCTTCAGGCAGCAGTCTGTCGGACTGATCGTGCGGCCGTCCTGCGTGTCGTTTTAGCTTTCGTTGACCAAGCGGTCAGCGCTGCACGGCACAACAGATTCCGTATTTGTACGGCTTGAACCTGGTATGCGGCTTGCCTACCTTCCTTGCACCAGTTCAAAAGAAGCTCACGACCATGGATCCTCTCAAGCTCGTTGCGCTTGATCGGGACGACATCGAAGTCGTCTCCGCGCATTTGCAGGACGCAATCCTCAAGGTGGCCGACATCCGTTGGCGGCCAAACGAAAACCGGGTGGTCGTCTGCGTCAACCGCTTCGACTGGGAAGCGGCCCAAGGCACCCGCAACAGCTCGTCGCCCGACTTTCGCCGCCGCCGTGCGGTGCTGCGCTTCGATCGCGTCTCGGCCTGCAAGTGCCGCGATCTGAGCGCGGTCCAGAAAGACCAGGTTCTCAACCTTCTCGCCGTGTCGTTTGCGCCCAGGGGCTCGGACGATCCGGCCGGCACCGTGACCTTGACCTTCTCGGGCGGCGGCATGCTCCGGCTCGAGGTCGAATGTCTCGAAGTCGAACTCGCCGACCTTGGTCCCACCTGGGACGCCGGCTGCTGCCCGGAGCATGCGATCGACGCGGAGCCGGTTCAGACCGCCGGATTCACGCAAGTGAGCGCGGCCAAACAGGGTTGACGCGCGTCAAGCCACGGGCCATTCACCGGTGCTGCTGGACCGATCCAGCCTCCGATCCAGCCTTGGGCCGCGCGACCATGCCGATACGTCTCGACAACAAATCTGCGGATTTTGCCGCGCGATTTGCCGCCTTTCTCTCGACCAAGCGCGAGACCGCGCAGGATGTCGAGCAGGCGGTCCGCGCCATCGTCGATGATGTCCGCAAGAACGGCGACCGCGCGTTGGTCGCGCTCAGCCAGAAGTTCGACCGTATCGACCTCTCGAAGCTCGGCATTCGCGTCAGCGCAGCCGAGATCGATGCGGCGACCGCCGCCTGCGATCGCCGCGCTCTCGATGCGCTGACCGTCGCGCGCGATCGCATCGAGGCCTACCACCAGCGCCAGAAGCCGAAAGACGATCGCTTCACCGACGCGCTCGGTGTCGAGCTCGGCCATCGCTGGAGCGCCATCGAAGCGGTCGGCCTCTACGTGCCGGGCGGCACCGCGGCCTATCCGTCGTCAGTGCTGATGAACGCGGTGCCCGCGAAGGTCGCAGGCGTGCCGCGTGTCGTGATGGTGGTGCCGTCGCCGGACGGCAAGCTCGCGCCGCTGGTGCTGGCGGCCGCAAAGCTTGCCGGCATCGACGAAGTCTACCGCGTCGGCGGCGCGCAGGCGGTGGCGGCGCTGGCTTACGGCACCGAGACGATCAAGCCGGTGGCGAAGATCGTCGGTCCCGGCAACGCCTACGTGGCGGCCGCGAAGCGCGTTGTGTTCGGCACCGTCGGCATCGACATGATCGCGGGGCCATCCGAGGTGCTGGTCATCGCCGACCGGCACGGCAATCCCGACTGGATCGCCGCCGATTTGCTGGCGCAGGCCGAGCACGACACTGCCGCACAGTCGATCCTGGTCACCGACGACGCGTCGCTGGCCGACGCGGTCGAGAAGGCGGTCGCGGCGCAGCTCACCACCTTGCCGCGCAGCAGCGTCGCTTCTGCGTCGTGGCGCGACTTCGGCGCGGTCATCCTGGTTCGCGCGCTCGACGAAGCCGTGCCGCTGGTCGATGCGCTGGCGCCCGAGCATCTCGAAATCGAGACCGACGACGCCGAGCGGCTTGCTGCGAAAATCCGCAACGCCGGTGCCATCTTTTTAGGCTCGCACACCCCCGAGGCGATCGGCGACTATGTGGCGGGCTCCAACCACGTGCTGCCCACCGCGCGCTCGGCGCGCTTTTCGTCAGGCCTCGGTGTGCTCGACTTCATGAAGCGCACCTCGATCCTCAAATGCGGACCGGAGCAGCTTGCGGCGCTCGGGCCGTCGGCCATTGCGCTGGGTGAAGCCGAGGGCCTCGACGCTCATGCCCGCTCGGTCGCCATCCGTCTCAATCGCAGATGAGCAAGGGCAAGACCGCCGATCGCCTCGTTGCCGTCACGCTCGACGAGGCGTCGATCGGCCGCTCCAGCCCGGACATCGATCATGAGCGGTCGGTCGCGATCTACGATCTGATCGAAGAGAATTCGTTCGCGCCGGTCGGCCACAAGAGCGGGCCCTACACGCTCACCATCAGCCTCAAAGAGAACCGCCTCGTGTTCGATATCCGGCGCGAGGACGACAAGCCGGTGATCGCGCATCTTCTGTCGCTCACGCCGTTCAAGAAAATCGTCAAGGACTACTTCCTGATCTGCGACAGCTACTACTCGGCGATCCGCACGGCGACGCCGGATCGCATCGAGGCGATCGACATGGGCCGCCGTGGCCTGCACGATGAGGGCTCGCGCATCCTGCAGGGCGCGCTGAAGAGCAAGGTCGTCGTCGATTTCGACACCGCGCGCCGGCTGTTCACGCTGCTTTGCGTGCTGCACTGGAAGGGCTGAGCCGTGGCCGATCCGCCGCGACTCCCGATGCCGCAGGCGGTGCTGTTCGCCTGCGGGCTGAATTCGGTGCGCTCGCCGATGGCCGAAGGGCTGTTCAAGCGGATGCTGGGCCGCGGCGTGTATGTGGCCTCCGCCGGTGTCCGCAAGGACGAACTCGATCCGTTCGCGGTGGCGGCGCTCGACGAGGTCGGCGTCGATATCGGAAAGCACCGGCCCATCACCTTCGAGGAGCTGGAGGACTGGCACGGGCTCAACTTCGACCTGATCGTCACGCTGTCACCCGAGGCCCATCACAAGGCGCTCGATCTCACGCGGACCGTTGCGGCCGACGTCGAATACTGGCCCACACCCGACCCGACCGCGACCGAAGGCTCCCGCGAGCAGCGGCTCGACGCCTACCGCGCGGTGCGCGACCAACTGACCTCGCATATCAAGGCCCGGTTTGGCGGCCGGTCCGGCGGTAATGAGTAGCGGCAGGGCCGGGAGCGGGCATAAGTCCCCGGCGCGGTTGTCGTGTTAGCCTGTATCCGTTAGTTTCCGCGCCAATTTCGCAAGGTCATACTGCCGCAATGATCATCGGACGACCCAAGTTCGTGCTGGCTTCCGGTTCGCCGCGGAGGCTCACCCTCATCAATCAGATCGGCATCGAGCCGGATGCGCTGCGTCCGGCCGATCTCGACGAGACCCCCAAAAGAGGTGAGCTGCCACGCGCTTGCGCCAACCGGCTCGCCCGCGGCAAGGCTGAAGCTGCGCTCGCCGCCGTCAAGCTCGATGACGAGCTGACCGGCTCCTATATCCTCTCGGCCGATACCGTGGTGGCGGTCGGCCGCCGCATCCTGCCCAAGGCCGACCTGCTCGACGAGGCGGCGCAGTGCCTGCGGCTGCTGTCCGGCCGCAGCCACCGCGTCCACACCGGCGTGTGCCTCGTGACGCCGAAGGAATCGTTCCGCCAGCGGCTGGTCGAGACCCGCGTGCGCTTCAAGCGGCTGACCGAGAACGACATCGAGGCCTATCTGGCTTCGGGTGAGTGGCGCGGCAAGGCCGGCGGCTACGCGGCGCAGGGGCTTGCGGGGAGCTTCATCGTCAAGATCGTCGGCTCCTACACCAACATCGTGGGGCTGCCGCTTTACGAAACTGCGACGTTGCTGTCGGGCGAGGGCTTCCCGATCCACTTCGGCTGGCTCAACGCGGTTTAAGCCGCAGCTCTTTCCACGTCATGCCGGCCTTGTGCCACCCCGACGGTGTGATGATCGTTAAGCCGCATGCGCGGCTTTGAGCCCGGCCACCGGCGCAATCTTCTCGACCTGCTTTCCGACCGCGCGGGTTGCCACGGCAAGATCATAGGCATTCTGCAGATTAAGCCAGAGCTGCGCGCTGGTGTTCAGCGCCTTGCCGAGCCGAAGCGCGGTATCGGCGGTGATTCCGGTCGTCTCGGCGGCGATGCGTTCGATACGCGTGCGCGGCACGCCGGTCGCCTTGGCGAGCGCGCCGGGCGATAGCTTGAGCGGCACAAGGAACTCCTCACGGAGAACCTCGCCGGGATGCAGGGGTGGAAGTGTCTTAGCCATGTTGCGCTCTCCCGCCTGTATCAAACAATGATACAAAGAAAATTATGCTACAATTGCGGCCTCTAGAGCGCGTTTGACAAAATTCGAACTGAGACACTACCAAGGCGTGGATGGTCGGGCGTAGGCAAGCAAAGCGTCGCCGCTCTTCGAGCAGCTATGCCCGACCAAGACGGCGGTGCGTGTGATGAATCTTGCCAAGTGGCTTGAAAGCGCTGCAAAGCAGGAGGCATCGCGTCCCGCGCTGGGCTACGGTTCGCGCGTTCTTCGAACCTACGGCGAGGTCGCCGCGCGCGTTTCACGTCTAGCCGGCGCATTGGCCGCCATGGGCCTCAAGCCCGGCGAGCGCGTCGCGATCGCCGGGAAGAACAGCCCGGACTATCTCGAAGCGCTTTACGCCGTCTGGCACGCGGGCCTCTCCGCGGTGCCGGCCAACGCCAAGCTGCACGGCGCCGAGCTCGGCTACATCCTTGAGCAATCCGGCGCGCGGGTGTGTTTTGCCTCCGAGGGGCTCGACACCGAGATTTCGGCGCATGCGCCGCCGTCGCTGGAACGGCTGATCGTCATCGGCAGCGCCGAATACGACAAGCTGTTCGCGACTGATGCCATTTCGCTCGTGCCGCGCGGCGGCGACGATCTCGCCTGGCTGTTCTACACCTCGGGCACCACCGGCCGGCCGAAGGGCGCGATGCTGACCCACAAAGTGCTCGCGGCGGCGAGCGAGGCTTATCTCGCCGAGGTCAATGCGCTGGCGCCCGGCGATCCGATTCTGCATGCGGCGCCGATGAGCCACGGCTCGGGCCTCTACATCATGGCGCATGTGATGCGTCGCGGCGTCAACGTGGTGCCGGAGTCCGGCGGCTTCGAGCCGGAGGAGATTTTCGAGCTGCTCCGCGCCTGGCCGCGAGGCTCGATGTTCGCGGCGCCGACGATGGTCAAGCGCCTGGTCGAATGCGCTTCAGATTGCCCGAGCGAAAACATCGGCACCATCGTCTATGGCGGCGCGCCGATGTATGTCGAGGATGCGCTGAAGGCGCTCGACCGCTTCGGGCCACGGCTCGCGCAGATCTATGGTCAGGGCGAAAGTCCCATGACGATTACGGTTCTGCCCAAGGACGACATCGCCAACCGCGAGCATCCGCGCTGGCGCGAGCGCCTCGCCTCGGTCGGCCGGCCGTTCGGCTGCGTGGATGTGAAGGTCGCGGGTGCCGACGATACGCCGCTGCCAGCGGGCGAGACCGGCGAGATTCTCTGCCGCGGCGACACCGTGATGGCCGGCTACTGGCGTAACGACGACGCGAGCCGCACGACCCTGCGCGGCGGCTATCTCCACACCGGCGATGTCGGCGCCTTCGACACCGACGGCTACCTGACCTTGAAAGACCGTTCCAAGGACCTGATCATCTCCGGCGGTTCCAACATCTATCCGCGCGAGGTCGAGGAGGTGCTGCTGCGCCACGCCGCCGTGCGTGAGGTGTCGGTGATCGGACGGCCCGACCGCGAATGGGGCGAGGTGGTGGTGGCCTATGTGGTCGGCGAGGTGCCGGCCGCCGAGCTTGACGCGCTGTGTCTTTCCGCGATCGCGCGCTTCAAGCGGCCCAAGGATTACGTGTTCGTCGAAGTGCTGCCGAAGAACAACTACGGCAAGGTGCTGAAGACCGAGCTGCGCGAGCGCGACACCCGCCGCGCCCCTCGCGCCGCCGGCTGACAGCGACTAGATAAAGCCTATGCCAGACGCCACGCCCCGCCTCGCGCCATGCCCGATCTGCGGCAAGCTGCCAGCGCCGCAGTTCAAGCCGTTCTGCTCGAAGCGCTGCGCCGATGTCGATCTCAACCGCTGGCTCTCGGGTGTCTATGCGGTGCCGGTCACCGAGAGCGACGACGAGGACGGTGACAAGGTCGGCGGCGATTCAGACGGACAAGCGTAGAGCGTCCCGTCGCGATCGGAACCACGCCACCGCTCAACCACAAGACGGCGTTGGAACCGTGGATGCCTGAGATTCGTGCGGTATCGGTGCAGCGGCACCACAACATGAACACCTTTTCACCCCACGGAAACGCGCCCGCAAGCCGATCGCGCTGACTATTTCGTTATAGGAGCGACGCCGCCGCGAGGTGCGATATGGACGACCGGACTTCCAGCTATCTCCGGGAGCCGTCGACGCGTGAGCGGCCTTCGCCGGTGGCTGCGAAGGTCGTGCGCCGGCGATGGCTGCTGGGTACCGTTGTTACGCTTCTCGTCATCGCCGGTCTCGCCTGGTGGTGGGTTCAACAGCCTCACGGTGCCAGCCCGCCGGCTGGCCGGGCCGGCGCAGCGACAGCCACCCCGGTCGTCGCCGCCACGGCGGCAACGGGCGATATCGAGATCGCGCTCAACGGCCTCGGTACGGTGACGCCGCTCGCCACCGTGACGGTGAGAACGCAGATCAACGGCCAGTTGACCGAGGTGGCGTTCAAAGAGGGGCAACTCGTCAAGAAGGGCGACTTCCTGGCGCAGATCGACGATCGCCCCTACCAGGCCACCCTGCATCAGGCGCAAGGGCAACTGGCTCACGACCAGGGCCTGCTCGATCAGGCACGGATGGATCTGCAGCGCTACGAAACGCTGGCGAAGACCAAAGCCGTACCGCAGCAGCAGTACGACGATCAGGTCTACCTCGTGAAGCAATACGAGGGATCGGTGCAGACCGATCAGGCGCAGATCGAAACGCAAAAGCTCGACATCGACTATTGCCACATCGTGTCTCCGATCGACGGCCGCGTCGGTCTCCGCCTGGTCGATCCCGGCAACTACGTGCAGGCCACCGATGCGTCGGGCCTGGTGGTGATGACGCAATTGAAGCCGATGACCGTGGTCTTCACGGTGCCGGAGGACGACGTCCCGCAGATTCTCAAGCGCCTGCACGCCAACGCGTCGATGCCGGTCATTGCCTATGACCGGAGCGGCACCACCCAGTTGGCGACCGGCGAATTTGCCACGATGGACAGCGCGATCGATCCGACGACCGGCACGCTGAAGCTCAAGGCCTCGTTCGCCAACGACGACGAGAGCCTGTTTCCCAATCAGTTCGTCAACGTCAAGCTGGTGGTCGACGTGCTGCACGACGCCGTCGAGGTTCCGACCAGCGCCGTCCAGCGCGGCGCGCCCGGCACGTTCGTTTATCTGATCCAGCCGGACGGCACCGTTAAGGTGCGCACGATCAAGTTGGGCCCGACCAGCGGCGACCGGGTCGCGGTGCAGTCAGGGCTCGCCGTCGGTGATCGCGTGGTTGTCGATGGAGCGGACCGGCTGCGCGACGGCGCCAAAGTCGTCCTGCGGCAGCCGGGCAATGCGCCGGCAGATCCCAACCCCGCGCAACAGCTGGGCGGCCAGCGCCGACGGCAGGGCGGATCGAAATGAGCGACGCCGCAACCGTCGAGGATGATGGCGGCGGAAGCCCGTCGCGCATCTTCATTCTGCGTCCGGTTGCGACCTCGCTTCTGATGGTGGCGATCATGCTGTCGGGCATCATCGCCTATCGTTTCCTGCCGCTGGCCGCGCTTCCGGAGGTCGACTACCCGACCATCCAGGTGCAGACCTTCTATCCCGGCGCCAGCCCCGACGTGATGACATCATCGGTGACCGCGCCGCTCGAAGTTCAACTTGGGCAGATGCCGAGCCTCAACCAGATGAGCTCGGTGAGTTCGGCTGGCGCGTCCGTCATCACGCTGCAGTTCAGTCTCAATCTGAGTCTCGACGTCGCCGAGCAGGAGGTGCAGGCGGCGATCAACGCGGCCGGCAACCTGTTGCCCGCGGACCTCCCGGCGCCGCCGATCTATGCCAAAGTCAATCCGGCCGATGTGCCGATCCTCACCCTGGCACTCACCTCCAAGACGCTGCCGCTGCCGCAGATCGAGGATCTCGCCGATACGCGGCTGGCGCAGAAGATTTCGCAGATGCCGGGCGTGGGTCTCGTCAGCATCAGCGGCGGGCAGCGGCCGGCCGTGCGGGTGCAGGCCGACACCCGCAAGCTCGCGGCCTATCAGCTCAACATCGACGATCTGCGCACCACGCTTGCGAACGCGAACGTGAATTCGCCGAAGGGCAATTTCGATGGCGCGATGCGCGCCTATACGATCAACGCCAACGACCAGCTGATCGGCGCCGACGCCTACAAGGGTCTCGTGATCGCCTACCGCAACGGCTCGCCGGTGCGATTGAGCGACGTGGCCGAGGTGATCAACGGCGCCCAGAACGACAAGCTCGCGGCCTGGATGAATCAGGTGCCGGCCGTCGTTCTCAACATTCAACGGCAGCCCGGCGCCAACGTCATCGAGGTGGTCGACGGCATCAAGGCGCTGCTGCCGCAGCTCACCAGTTCGCTGCCGTCCGCCATCGATGTCGCGGTGCTGACCGACCGCACCGTGACGGTTCGCGCCTCGGTCCACGATGTCGAGTTCGAGCTGGCGCTCGCCGTGGTGCTGGTGGTTCTGGTCATCTTCGTGTTTCTGCGCAGCGCACGGGCCACCATCATCCCAAGTCTGTCGGTGCCGCTGTCGCTCGTCGGCACGCTGGGCGCCATGTATCTGTTCGGCTTCAGCCTCAACAATCTGTCGCTGATGGCGCTGACCATCGCTTCGGGCTTCGTCGTCGACGACGCCATCGTGATGATCGAGAACGTCACCCGCTACATCGAGGCCGGAGACCCGCCGCTGCGCGCCGCGCTCCGCGGCTCGCGGCAGGTCGGCTTCACCATCATCTCGCTCACGGTGTCGTTGATCGCGGTGCTGATTCCGCTGCTGTTCATGGGCGACGTCGTCGGCCGGATGTTCCGGGAGTTCGCCATCACGCTGTCGGTGACGATCCTGATCTCGGCCGCGGTGTCGCTGACCTTGGTGCCCATGGCCTGCGCCAAGCTGCTGCGGCCCGCGCAGGACGAGCGGGAGAGCGCCTGGCAGCGCCACAGCCGGATCTGGTTCGACGCCCTGGTCGAATTGTACGGCCGCGCCCTGGCCTGGGTGCTCGACCGGCCGGGCGCGACGTTGCTGGTGGCGGCAGGCACGCTGGCATTGACGGCCGCGCTCTATGTGGTGATCGCCAAAGGCCTGTTTCCGGTGCAGGATACCGGCTTGATCCAGGGCATTTCGGAAGCGCCGCAGTCGATCTCGGTCGCCGCGATGGCGGAACGCCAGCAGGCTCTGGCCGGCGTGATCCTGGCCGACCGCGATGTGGTGAGCCTGTCGTCCTTCATCGGCGTCGACGGCACCAACACGACGCTCAACAGCGGCCGCCTGCTGATCAACCTCAAGCCACGTGACGAGCGCAGCGATGACGTGAGCGCCGTCATCCGGCGGCTGACGCAAGCCTCCCGGTCGGTGTCCGGCATCGACCTCTACATGCAGCCGGCGCAGGACCTGACCATCGACGCCACGGTGAGCCGCACGCAATACAAGTTCGCGCTGGAGGACGCCAATCCGGACGAGCTTGCGCAATGGGCGCCGAAACTCGTCGACAAGCTCAAGGCCATGCCGCAATTCGCCGACGTGGCGAGCGATCTCGAAGCCAACGGCTTGTCGGCCTATCTCGACATCGACCGCGACACCGCCGGACGCTTCGGCATCACGCCCGCGACGATCGACAATGCGCTCTACGACGCCTTCGGACAGCGCATCGTCTCGACCATCTTCACGCATTCCAACCAGTATCGCGTGATCCTCGAGGCAAGCCCCAAGCTGCAGTCGTCGTTGCAGCATCTGTCTTCGATCTATCTGCCGTCCTCGACCGGCACCGGTCAGGTGCCGCTGTCGGCCATCGTCAAGGTGCGCGAGCAGACCGCGCCGCTGCAGATCGATCATCTCGGCCAGTTCCCGACCGCGATCGTGTCCTTCAACCTGGCGCAAGGCGCTTCGCTCGGCGAGGCCGTGACGAAGATCAAGGAGGCCGAGCAGCAGATTGCGTTGCCGCCAAGCATGATCACGGTGTTCCAGGGCGCGGCGCTCGCGTTCCAGGCGTCGCTCGCCAACGAGCTGTTCCTGATCCTCGCTGCGATCGTCGCGGTCTACATCGTTCTTGGCGTGCTCTACGAAAGCTTCATCCACCCGATCACGATCCTGTCGACGCTGCCGTCGGCCGGCATCGGCGCGCTGCTGGCGCTGATGGTTGCGGGCCAGGACCTCAGCGTGATCGCGATCATCGGGATCATCCTCCTGATCGGCATCGTGAAGAAGAATGCGATCATGATGATCGATTTCGCCTTGGACGCGCAGCGCAACGAGGGCCTGCCGCCGCGTGAGGCGATCTTCCAGGCCTCGCTGCGCCGCTTCCGGCCGATCCTGATGACCACCATGGCGGCGCTGTTCGGCGCGCTGCCGCTGATGCTCGGGAGCGGCACCGGGTCGGAGCTGCGCCATCCGCTGGGTGTCGCGATTGTCGGTGGCCTGCTGCTCAGCCAGGCGCTGACGCTGTTCACGACTCCGGTGATCTATCTCTGGTTCGACCGCCTGTCGCAGCGCGTCGCCGGCAGCGGCGCGTTCGACACCAGCAGCGGGAGCGTGGCGTCGTGAGCCTGTCGTCGCCCTTCATCCGCCGGCCGGTGGCGACCACGCTGCTGACGCTCGGCGTCACGGCGACCGGGCTGATGGCGTTCTTCCATCTGCCGGTGTCGCCGCTGCCGCAGGTCGACTTCCCGACCATCTCGGTGCAGGCGCAGCTTCCCGGCGCGAGTCCCGAGGTGGTCGCCACCACCGTGGCGACGCCGCTGGAGCGGCATCTCGGCACGATCGCGGACGTCACCGAGATGACGTCGGCCAGCACGGTCGGCAACACGCGGATCACGTTGCAGTTCGGGCTCGACCGCGACATCAACGGCGCGGCGCGCGATGTGCAGGCCGCGATCAACGCCGCCCGCGCCGATCTGCCGGCGAGCCTGCGCACCAATCCGATGTACAAAAAGGTCAACCCGGCCGATGCGCCGATTCTCATCCTCGCGCTCAACTCCGACACCCTGACCCGCGGCCAGGTCTACGACGCCGCGACCACGGTGCTGTCGCAGAAGCTGTCACAGGTCGAGGGCATCGGCGAGGTGACGGTCGGCGGCGGCGCCCTGCCGGCGGTGCGCGCCGAGCTTAACCCGCAGGCGCTGTCGAAGTACGGCATCGGTCTGGAAGACGTGCGGGCCGCGCTGACATCCGCCAACGCGCACAGCCCGAAGGGCGCGATCGAGTCCGCCGATCTGCACTACCAGATCTACGACAACGACCAGGCGGTCCGCGCCGACGACTACCGTTCGCTGGTGGTGGCCTACCGGAACGGCGCAGCCGTGCGGCTGTCCGATCTCGGCGAGGTGGTGGATTCGATCGAGAATGTGCGCACCGCGGGCCTCGCCGACGGAAAGCCGTCCGTGCTGGTAATCCTGAACCGGCAGCCGGGAGCGAACATCATCGACACGGTCGATCGGGTGAAGGCGCTGCTGCCGCAGCTCAAGGCGTCGATCTCGCCCGCGATCGACGTCCGCGTCGCGGTCGACCGTTCCACCACGATCCGCGCGTCGCTGCGCGACGTCGAGGCGAGCCTGTTGGTCGCGATCGCGCTCGTGATCCTGGTGGTGTTCGTATTCCTGCGCAGCGCCCGCGCCACGCTCATTCCGGCCGTGGCCGTGCCGGTGTCGCTGATCGGCACCTTTGCGGTGATGTACCTGCTGGGATTCAGCATCGACAACCTGTCGCTGATGGCGCTCACCATCGCCACGGGCTTCGTGGTCGACGACGCGATCGTGGTCCTGGAGAACATCACGCGGCACATCGAGGCCGGCATGCCGCGCGTGCAGGCGGCCATCCTGGGCGCCCGCGAAGTGGGCTTCACCGTGCTGTCGATGAGCATCTCGCTGATCGCCGTGTTCATCCCGATCCTGTTCATGGGCGGCATCATCGGCCGGCTGTTCCGCGAATTCGCCGTGACGCTCTCGGTGGCTGTTCTGGTGTCGCTCGTGGTCTCGCTCGCGACCACGCCGATGATGTGCGCGCTGCTCCTGAAGCCGACAGGCGGGGAGGAGACACATGGGCGGTTTCACCGCATCACCGGGCGCGTGTTCGACGCCATGCAGAACGGCTACCGGCACACGCTGGCCTGGGCGCTCCGCCGCCCCGGCGCCGTCATGCTCGCGGTCTTCGTGACGCTCGGCCTCAACGTTTATCTGTTCGTGACGATCCCCAAGGGGTTCTTCCCGCAGCAGGACACCGGCCGTCTCACCGGCAGCATCCAGGCCGACCAGAGCATCTCGTTCCAGCTGATGCGGCAGAAGCTCGAGCGCTTCTTGGACATCATGCGGCAAGACCCGGCGATCGAAAGCGCGGTCGGCTTCACCGGCGGCGGCCAGACCAATTCGGGCAACGCCTTCGCATCGCTCAAGCCGCTGGGCGAGCGCGGCATCTCGGCCACCCAGGTGATCGACCGGCTGCGCCGGAAAATGGCTGAGGTTCCTGGCGCGCGGTTGATCCTGCAGCCGGTCCAGGACATCCGGATCGGCGGCCGCCAGGCCAACGCGCAATATCAATACACATTGCAATCCGACGATCTCGCACAGCTCTACGACTGGTCGCCGAAGATATTGGCCGCGCTGCAACGTCTGCCCGAACTCACCGACGTCAACAGCGACCAGCAGAACAAGGGGCTCGAAATCGAAGTCACGGTCGACCGGGACACCGCGTCACGCTTCGGCCTGAACGCGAGCGAGATCGACAACACGCTGTACGACGCCTTCGGCCAGCGCCAGGTCTCGACCATCTACAGCGCGCGCAACCAGTACCATGTGATCATGGAGGTCGCGCCGCAGTTCTGGCAGCGGCCCGACACGCTCGACAATCTTTACGTCAGCACGTCAGGCGGCACGGTCGGCGGCGTGCAGTCCACCAACGCGGTCGCCGGCACCGTCAGCTCCGGCAGCCAGACTCCGACGAGCGCCACGATCGCGAGCGACACCGCGCGCAATCTCGCCGCCAACTCGATCGGCAATTCCGGTCATGGCACCGCGTCGACCGGCGCCGCGGTCACCACCCATGCCGAGACCATGGTGCCGCTCGCGGCCTTCACGCACTACGCGCCGGGCAACACGCCGCTCGGCGTCAACCACCAGGGGCTCGCGCTCGCGACCACGATCTCGTTCAACCTGCCGGCGGATGTTTCGCTCGGCGACGCCGTCACCGCGATCAACGGCGCGATGGCCCGCATCGGGGTTCCGGCGTCGATCCACGGCCGCTTCCAGGGCACCGCGCGCGCCTTCGAGGACTCGCTCGCCAACGAGGGCTATCTGATCGCGGCCGCCATCCTCGCCGTCTACATCGTGCTCGGCATCCTCTACGAGAGCCTGGTCCATCCGATCACGATCCTGTCGACGCTGCCGTCTGCGGGCGTCGGCGCGGTCTTGGCGCTGATGATGTTCCGCACCGAGTTCAGCGTGATCGCGCTGATCGGCGTGATCCTCTTGGTGGGCATCGTCAAGAAGAACGCGATCATGATGATCGACTTCGCGCTCGAGCGGCAGCGGCATGCCGGCGAGGACGCGCGGCAGGCGATCTTCGACGCCTGTCTGCTGCGGTTCCGGCCGATCATGATGACCACGATGGCGGCGATGTTCGGCGCCATCCCGCTCGCGATCGGCTTCGGCGAAGGCGGCGAGCTGCGCCGGCCGCTCGGCATTTCCATCGTCGGCGGCCTGATCCTCAGCCAGGTGCTGACGCTCTATTCGACGCCGGTGATCTATCTCTATCTCGACCGCTTCCGCGCCTGGGGCCAGCGGCTGCGCGGCGCGCCGCGTGGCGTTGCCGCGGGTTAAACATTCGATTCAATGACGCGGAATCGTCTAAGCTTGCCGGACGCGGCGCCGCGAAGCGCGCGTCTGGGAGGATGGCATGCTCGACCGCCGGCGCTTCGCCGCGTTGTCGTCCGCGTCTACGCTCGTGGCCGCGCTCGGCGCGCCGCCCGCCCGCGCACAAACGACAGCTTTTCCGATGCGCTTCGTCCGCCTGATCGTGCCGTTCCCGGCAGGCGGCGGCACCGACGTGATCGCCCGCATTCTCGCCAACCGGCTCTCGGTGGTGTGGGGCCAGCAGATGGTGGTGGAGAACAAGGGTGGCGGCGCCACCTCGATCGGCACCGAAGCCGTCGCGAAATCCGACCCCGACGGCTACGCCGTGCTGCTGCAATCCCTGCCGCTCGCGGTGAACAAATTCCTGTTCAAGACGCTGCCCTACGACCCGGTCGCCGACCTCGCGCCGGTGAGCCTCGTCTGCGACTATCCGAACATCATGGCGGTGCCGGCGAGTTCGCCCGCGCACACCGTGCAGGAGTTCATCGAATACGCCCGCGCCAATCCCGGCAAGGCGACCTACGCGTCGTCCGGCCACGGCACCTCGGTGCATCTGAGCGGCGAGCTGTTCAACAAGATGACCGGGCTGAAGCTCCTGCATGTGCCGTATCGTGGCGCGGGGCCCGCGCTCAACGATCTCATTCCCGGCCGCGTTGACGTGATGTTCAACAACACCGGCGCCGTGCTGCCGCTGATCGCCGCGGGCAAGCTCCGCGCGCTGGGCATCACCTCGCAGAAGCGGCTCGCGGTGCTGCCCGGCGTGCCGACCGTGTCGGAGGCGGGCGTGCCGGGCTTCGACGTCACCGGCTGGTACGCGATGTTCGTTCAGGCGAAGACGCCGGAGCCGGTGATCCGCAAGATGCATGCCGACACGGTGACGGCGCTGGCCGACCCGGACACGCGCGCCAAGCTCGAACAGGCCGGCGTCGGCGTGGTCGGTTCCTCGCCCGAGGAGCTTCGGGCGCATCTCGCGGCCGAAATGGCGAAATGGGGCGCGATCATCGCCGAGGCCGGGATCAAGGTGGAGTAGGGGTGTCGGAAGGGGCTAAACCCGCGCAGTCCCTGCCGGAATTCATCGATCCGCCTTCTGGACAGGCCGGGATTGAGCCCCTATAAACCCCCGCCAACTCCCAAAATGCCCAGGTAGCTCAGTTGGTAGAGCATGCGACTGAAAATCGCAGTGTCGGTGGTTCGATTCCGCCCCTGGGCACCATCACCCTAAAACACTAGAGAACCTCGGACGACATTTTGTCGGCGGCGCAGTGGCTTATGCGCTGTCGGTAGAACATCAGCGAACTTGCCGGCCGCTGAGGCTACCCAAAATCATGGGTAGAATTGGTGGGTAAGTTCTTCAAACGTCCAGAGGTGCTACCCATGCTTACCCAAGCAGAAGTTCTGCGGGCCGCACCGAAGGAGCGGCAGTACAAACTTTCGGACGGCAACGGCCTCGCGTTGCTGGTGATGCCCAACGGTTCGAAGTTGTGGCGGTTTCGATATCACTTCCACAACGTCGAAAAGATGCTCTCGCTGGGTTCCTACCCGGAGGTGTCGCTCGTCGATGCCCGAGAGAAACGGGACGACGCGCGAAAGGTTCTCCGTAGTGGCAACGACCCTGCCGTGGCAAGAGCCACGGAAAAGGAGAGTGAGGCTGTAGCGGCTGTCAACACCTTCGAGGTCATGGCCAACGAGTATCTGGCTCTGTTGGAGGAACAGAACTCGGCCGAAGCCACGATGGATAAGAACAAGTGGTTGCTGCTCGACCTGGCTTCTCCACTTCACAGAACGCCGATCACGAAAGTCACTTCGGCCGACATCCTGCAAGTCCTGCGAGCTGTCGAGAAAAGTGGGCGCCGCGAAACAGCTCGCCGGCTGCGCGGTGTCATCGGATCGGTCTTCAGATACTCAATCGTCAACCTGAAGGCAGAGACTGACCCGACCTACGCTCTTCGTGGCTCACTCAGAAAGTACAAACACAAGAGCCGCCCAGCGATCATTGATGAAGAAGAGCTGGGAGGATTGTTGGTTTGTATCGATGAGTACGACGGGTGGCCGACTCTACGGGCGGCACTGTTGTTCGCCTCTCTAACTATGGTGCGGCCGGTCGAAGTGCGGCTGATGAGAAGAAGTGAGGTCAACTGGCCCAAGGCAACGTGGAAAATCCCGGGAGAGCGCATGAAGATGCGCCGGGATTTCGAGGTGCCTCTCTCCAAACAGGCGCTAAACGTTCTTCGGAGCGTTTGGGACCTGTCGGACGGGGACGGGTATGTCTTCCACTCCATTCGTTCACGGGAGAGGCCATTAAGCGAGAATGCGCTTAATTCTGCTCTGCGACGGATGGGCTACACCAAGGATGAAATGACGGCCCACGGTTTCAAAAGTTCTGCCTCGACCATCCTCAACGAGCGACAGTTCAATCACGACGTGATCGAGCTTTGCCTCGCCCATGAAGAAGAAGACGACGAGCGCAGAATTTACAACCGCGCCCGACATAAAAAAGCGCGGACGGAGTTGATGCAGATTTGGGCCGATCTTCTCGACGACTTCCGACAATTAAAACGCAAGGCGGTCTGAAACGACCGCCTTTTATTCTTAACTAGGCGTGCCGTTTGAACTCTTCGACCTGCGATAGGTCCATTCGCGATCCTTCCACAGCGCATGCGCCCGAGCAGTAGAAGTGGCCGTCGTTGGCGTGGACGCAGCGGCCGAGAAACGGCTGACGGCAAGACGGCAGAAAACAGGCGAGGGGCGAACCGGCTTCCAAGTAGTGGGACCGCTTCTGCGGATGGTCGTTCTCACTCATCACTCTCATCTCTCCATCTCCAGTCTCGGTACGGCCTGGCAGCCGCAGCGTTCACCTGTAGGTTCGTCGGCGGGCTAAACATGACTGACACCTGTCGGCAGCCGCAGCGCGGACATCGCAGGCGCTCCGCTACTCTCGCGAGGGGAAAGTCCCGGCCTCGGGTACACACCAAAGTTTTGAGGTCGAGCTCGGTCCGGTAGTCGCAAGACTTCCGGTGCTTCATGCCCTCCCGGCCGTCGTCTAGGCACCGGATGTGAATTTGCCACGACAAGTTCCATGCTTCGCCGATCGTCTCGATGCCCACATTAACGCTCGACCTTCCATCCCCGCTGCTTGCAGAGCGCAGCAAGGACGACATCGGGCATTTCCATCAGTACATCTCGGACAAACTGAAATTCTTCAATCGCGTAGTCAGGCTCGCCTGCAAGGTCGAAGAGGTCTTCGCTAGGCGCAAACGAATCCGGGGATGCGGCCACGTGCGCTGCGTTGAGCGCCTCGAACGCAGCTTGATTGATGTCCATGTCAACGCCAGCCGTCTCACCATCTTCGGAAAGCACGTAAATGTTGGGCGGTCGTTTAGGGATTGCGGTCATCGCCTCCAATTTCTTTTCGACCTGCCGGACGAAAATCTCGGTCGGTGACGGTTCCATAGCTGGCACCCTTGACTGATGTTCTCTATTTGTTCTCATAGACAGACCAGAGAGTCAAGGTTGGATCATGGGTCGCCGAAAAGGTGAGTTGTCGCCCAGCAGCATCGATCGCGGCTGGCCCCACCAGGTGTCCCTGCCGGAGGACGAATGCACCGGCATGCCGGACTACGACATTGTGCGCCTCTTCGCAGAGCCCCTATCTGTGTGTTCCAGGGGCCACCGCTTTCGCCAGAACGATCGTTGGTACCACGTGTTCTGTTTTCAGTTCCGAGAGGATGCAGAGAAGTTCAAAGACAGGTTCGGAGGGGAATGGTTTGACCCGGCGAGGCGGGGGAGGGGCAAAGGTATGCGGCGCTACCAACTGAGAGAGCCGAAGAAGCGGTACTACTGATCCATGTGCAATCTCTACAGTGTCACGAAAGGCCAGAACGCCATCGTGGAGTTCACGCGCGCGCTGCGCGACGTGACTGGCAATATGCCAACGTTCCCTGGCATCTTCCCAAACTACGAAGCCCCGATAGTCCGAAATGGACTCGACGGCGTACGAGAGCTTACGACCAAGGCCCGATGGGGCATGCCGACCCCGCAAAATATACTGATGCAGGGTGCGAAGAAGAAAGCTGTGGCCCTCGAAAAGAAGGCGAAGCAGTACGACTTTAAAGAACTCTTGCGGATGGAAAAGGACGATGGGGTCACGAACATACGTAACGTCACCAGCAAGCACTGGACGCGCTGGCTCGATGTACCACACCGCTGCGTGGTACCCTTCACGTCATTTAGCGAGTTCAACCGCGATGCGGGCGGCGACGTGTGGTTTGCCTTCGACGAGACACGTCCCCTTGCAGCATTTGCGGGAATTTGGGTTTCGCAGTGGACGTCAGTCCGCAAGGTTAGGGACGGCGAAACAACAAGCGACCTGTTCGGGTTCCTGACCACCGCGTCGAATGAAGAGGTTGGAAAAATCCATCCCAAGGCGATGCCCGTCATTTTGACCACACAGGAAGACATCGAGATTTGGATGACAGCACCCGCCGAGGAGGCGGTTAGGTTACAGCGACCGTTGCCGGATGGTGCTCTGAAAATCGTAGCCGTGGGCGAAAAGGAGGATAGGGGAGAGGGCTAGGCCGTGTACTCATTAAGCTCTGATGTCTGCTATCCCCCCAGTAGCGACCGTAAAGCGGACATCGATCCATGTCGGCGAAGCGCCATAGGCAGACACCACTCCATGATGCCGCCAACTCACGCTCGCATCGAAAGAAGCCCCCGGCTATTTGGCCGGTTCGCGCAGCAGCAAGCCCAGCGGCCAGAGCGGTCCCACTGGAATGAGTTCGAACGTCATCATGTCAGCTTTACCCAAGGGGAGCGCTTCGAGCAGCGCGTGCGCTTCGGCAGGGTTCGTCACGTTCATGAGAAAGACTGCGCCCGATCCGTCGATCTTGGCGAACCATTGGTCGATCTTTCCAGCCAGCATAAGTCGCATGGTGTCGCGCGCTTCGGAGGGCATGATCGGCGGCCGGGTATCGGGCGTGGCTTTTGCGGTCCAGGTGCCGATCGCTAGCACCTTCGTCGTGAGAGTCTGGGCGGCCTTAATTTCAGTAGCACCGGTTGGGTCGTTTGGCACTTGTATGCCTCCTTTGTTTGGTCGAGCAGCAGGCGGTGAGAGAGTGTCGACGGACGGGCCTTTCGGGGGAGCGGATCGATCACTTGACTGGGCCGATAAAACCGCAGGGCTGATCATCAACATCACTCCGCCCAGGAGCACTGGGCTGACAAATTTGATCCAGGCATTTCCGCGGTAGGTCATGTCAGAAGCTCCTTTGCGACCAGCTCGGGCTGATCGGATTGCAGCCAATGCCCTGCCGGTACGACGTGAAGTGATCCGTGTTTCAAGTGTGCGAGGCGGGCTTTGGCCATGGACACGGGGAAATATGGGTCGAACTCACCCCAAATGAGTTTGATCGGCAGACCGAGGGCCTCCAATCTCGGCAGGCGTTCGATATTCCGTGCAATCTCTTCGTAGAATTGCGCCGTCATCTGCGCGTAGGCCGGACCTGCGCTCGGCGCCTTGATGAAATTGTCCGCGATCACCTGACCGATGAAGTCTTGGAAGTGAGCCTTTTGATTTTCCGGAAGACAGTCCTTGAACTTCTGCTGCTGCCATGTAAGCAGCCAACCGAACTGCGCCGGATCCTGCAAGATGGCGCTGGAGAGCGCGCGCAAGCTGGGCTTGGCGGCCAGTTCGATCATCTCCGGCCAATGGACCGTGTCGGCGTCGGCATAGGCCGAATTGAGCATGCACACCGAAGCGACGCGGTCCGGATGTTCGATGGCGAAGTTGATCCCGGCAAATCCGGACGAGTCATGGGGAACCAGCACGACCGGGCCGAGGGCCAGCGTTTGGACGACAGCTTCGAGGTCATCCAACTGTTGCCGATAACTGTAGGACCCGCCTGCCGGCTTGTCGGATGCTCCAAATCCGAGGAAGTCAAACGTAACGACGCGCCGCCCTGCCGCAACAAGATAGGGGATGAGGTCGTCGTAGATGCGTTGATTGTCAGGGAGACCGTGCATGAGCACGAAGGCAGGTCCGTCACCCGCATAATCACGAGTAAATACCTTGGCGCTGCCGTGTGGGATTCGGTGCTCGGAGAAATTTTCCAGACCTTGAGACATGTTTCGATTCCGCCTAAAGCGCCTGTTCGATCACGATGTTCAGGTCACTACTCACGGAGCACGGCGGCTTCGCTTTGGAGACTGCACCACCAATCGAAGATCACTTGCCGACGATTGGCTGCTGCACATCAACTGAAGAAACGAAAATTGACGTGCAGCAGTGGAGCCGTGGAGAAAGCTGAATCGCACCCTTGAGGCATCGCTACCTTGAGGCAATATTTTGCGCCTTTCTCGCTTTCATCATAGGTCGTTGTTGCCGCCATTTCGGACATGACTTGGTGGAGTTGTTCAGGCTGGATAGCCTTGGTCCGCGTCAGCGTACAGCAAGCCCAAGCGGGTGAAATTTTACGGTAGTCAGTATCGTCACAACGAAGAAGAGAAGAAAAACGGTTCCCTGAGCAACAAGGAAGGCCGGCTCGGTCTGGGTCGGCGCCCATACCTTCAGCAGCGGAATTTTCATGAATGCCTGAACTATCAAGACGAATACGTTGAGGTAAAGCGACAGTAGAGCGGCGACCGTGTAGATCGGACGCCAGATGCCGAGAAAATGTCTGCCGTAAGATGCGAAGGTGGCGAATGCCAGCAAAATCAACGAAATCACTCCTACGATATGCGACGGCAGCAGTTTGGTGAACGGAAAGAAGAACCCCGTTACGCTCGTCAATATGGTGGCAGCCAGGAAGATTGCTGTCGGAATCCGCGACGGATCGGACTTCAGCCACCCGATCATGGCAATCAGACCTGCGACGATACCGATCAGGCTGATCAAAACATGCAAATCAGTAAAAGTGGCCAGACCTATGCCCATCATAACAATCCTACCTTGCCTCTACTCCGGTACCATCAACAGATAGCGCGATGTTTGCCTGGAGTTTAGGCTGTTGGGCAGCGCTGACGTACGTCATTCTTGCCACCATTCATGTCATGGCAACCGGACGAACGATGGACGCGCACCATCAGTTGTGCGCGGACCAGCGGCAAAATGGGTTAAAGGACGCGCTATGCACCGGGTCGGCCTTATTCTCCCGCGCGATTTCCAATTACTGAACCTCGCGCCGCTGACAGTGTTCGAAATTGCTGAGATGACACCGCATCCGCCGCCCTACGACATCCACCTTCTGTCAGAAGCTGGCGGGCCTCTTAAGTCGTCATGTGGTGTGACAGTTGAAACGGAAGCATTTGGGGATCCGAACTTTGACACAATTATTATGGGTGCGATCACCTCGTTTGTAATGCCACGCCCCTCGACGGCAAACACGGTCGCATTCGTCCGGGAAGCCGCCAAGGCCTCAAGGCGCACCGCGTCCTTCTGCAACGGCGCTTATGTTCTCGCCGAAGCCGGCCTGCTTGATGGTCGACGTGCGACGACGCATTGGCTCCAAGCGTCCAGCTTCAGGACTCGGTTTCCGAAGGTCAGCATGGAAGAGGATCGGATCTTCATTGCTGACGGTCCAATCTGGACGTCCGCCGGGATGACCGCAGGGTTCGATCTAGTGCTGGCTATGGTCGATAACGACATGGGTCCCGAAGCTACTAAAGAGATCGCCAGGCTTCTGGTCCTCAACCAACGCCGGTTGGGCGGACAAAAGCAGCACTCCATAATGCTCGACTTGACGCCAAAGTCTGATCGGATCGAACGGGCCCTAATCCACATCCGCCAAAATTTGCGCAATACGCTTTCAATTGACGAACTTGCGGTCGTTGCAAGCCTCAGCCCTCGCCAATTTAGTCGCGCTTTCCTGGAGGAAACCGGTCAGTCACCGGCAAAAGCCGTTGAACAGCTCCGATTGGAGGCTGCCCGATTCATGATGGAGGAAGGGCGGCACTCCGTTAACGAGGTAGCGCAACAGGCAGGCTTTGGAGACCGTGAACGCATGCGTCGCGCATTCCTCCGGACTTTCGGTGTATCTGCGGAGGCCATGCGCAAGGCGAGGATTGCAGGTGGATAGCTTCGGGCCATCACGGCACTGTTTGAGTGGGATGAGTTGGAGCGTCGTCATCTAACGCGTCGCAAGCGAGCGCTTGAGCAGCGCGAGTGCTTCTGTTTCATGACCGCCGGTCATATCGGACTTGCGGCTTGTGCATCCTGTTTCGTAGAACGTCACCGCGTTTGCGTCGTTGCTCGACGTCAGAGTGTTTGGTTGGGAATGTAAGGCGTTAGCGACCAAATGCGCTGCCCCGGAACCGGTTGAGATCGGATGGCCGGGTGTGATTCAAGCCTCGAAACTGGAGGCTCGAATCATGCGCTACGAACTCACCGATCACGAATGGACAGCGATCAAGCCGATGCTGCCGAACAAGCCACGCGGTGTGCCGCGGGTAGACGACCGGCGTGTGTTGAATGGCATCTTCTGGGTGTTGCGGTCCGGAGCACCATGGCGCGATGTCCCCGATGGCTTCGGACCGTACACCACCTGCTACAACCGCTTCGTTCGTTGGCGACGGGCCGGTGTCTGGGGCCGCATCATGGATGCGCTGGCGAAGGCCCATGATGCGTCGGTGCAGATGATCGACACTTCGATTGTCCGGGTCCATCAGCACGGTGCTTGCATCATCCGAAACCGAAAGCAGTCCATGGGGCGGTCGCGCGGTGGGCTGACGAGCAAGATACATGCGGTTGATGATACCAATGGCCTGCCGGTGCGGCTTGCGCTGACCGCCGGCGAGGCCCACGACAACCGGCTCGCAGACAAACTATTGTCGCGTTTGAAATCCGGTTCGATGCTGCTGGCGGATCGAGGCTATGATGCCGATTGGATCAGAGCCCTTGCCGCAAGGCAGGGTGCGCTGGCCAACATTCCGCCCCGATGCAATCGCAGTGAGCCAATCTGCTTTAGCCCGTATCTCTATCGCGCTCGCAACTTGGTCGAACGGTTCTTCAACAAGATCAAGCACTGTCGCCGAGTGGCAACGCGCTATGACAAGCTGGCAGCGAACTACCTTGCTTTCGTTCAGCTCGCGTCGATCAGGCTATGGCTGCGCGTTAATGAGTCCGCGTCCTAGTGAAATATGCCATCGATGTCTTCACGCTGGTGCAACACACGGACAATTTGGATATTTGCATTCTCGATACGATAGAAGATCATGTGCGGATCGGCCGGTAACGATCGAACGCCTGGCGCTAGCTCATCGCGGGCCTTGCCTAGCTCCGAGTGGTCGAGCAATCGACGAGCAGTGCGCCATAGCAGGTGTAGGTGTTCGTCCGCCACGATAGGGGACCACTCGCTCGCACCGTAGAGCCAAGCTGAAATCAAATCTTCCTCGGCATCCGGCGACCAAAAAAGCCGACCGTTAGCTGATGCCATGTTGTGCGCGAGCGCGCCGAATCACCATCTCCAGATCAACTTCAACAGCTTGGCCAGCATCAAGCGCAAGAAGACCTTTTTTTATCTTCGCTTGCAGCCGACGCAATTTATCAACATGCAACAGCAGTTCTTCGCCGATTTTGTCTTGAGCCGCTTCCGGCAACTCAGCAATTTCCTCAAGCGCTTCTTTCAACACTCTCGTCATATAAGATACATCATATCACACACCCCCTCTGCGGCGCATCTTGACAGATTTCTAATCCGTGACTCCGTTAAAAGTAGTTAGCAGGGCGGCCCAACAGTTGAACCGAGCTCTCTTCGTTGAGCGCGTTCGACACCCGAACGTTGAAAAGCCCGACAAATGGCGCAAGCCTTAGAGTGTGAACGCTGGCTATTTTTCTAACCAGCGTGCGTAGGCACGAACGTCAATCATCGGCACTGTTGCAAGCTCCTGCAATCTTGCAATTAACTCCAGTAAGAAGGCCGTAGCGGGCTTCTTCTCTGGAAGCAGCAGGATTTCGTCTTTTGAGCTCAAGAAGATTCCGTGACTTGCAATACAGCCGATATTCAGGATGTCTGATGCATCTCCTCCAGAGAGCGCCGTCTTTAGAGGATCGCCAAGCGCAGGAGACCAATCACTTTCGAAACTCAATATTCCTGCCAAAATCGGGCCGGGCTTCTTGGCTTCGTAGACTCCGCCAGCGTGGGGAATAGGGAGACTGGTACGGACGAGACTGCGAACGGTTGCGGATTTTTCCCGCGCATATTTGACCAATGCTGCATTGATCGTCTGCTTGCTCTCAAAGACGGCATAAACGCTCTCGGCGGGAATGATGTCCTGTCCCTCGTATTTGAAAATTAAGGGTGAGTATTGTCGATCAAAGATGACGACATCGATTTGCTCGCTAAAGACACCGGTGCTGTCGACAACATGCGCCGTAGTCGCTCTATATCGTTCGGGCAAATATGTGTTCAGCAGGTCTAGCCAAATATGCTCGCTGGCGTCGCCTTTCGTTGGGGCATGGGCGAACGACTTTCGAGCTGTCGCTAGACGGTGCTCAATATCGTCGTGAAGACCGCTCAAAAGTTGTGTCAGAGACCAGTTCATACGACGATTTGGTTCCAGTTAGTTGTCGCCAATGCACGCACTGCTGCCGCTTTTATCGCAGCGCGTTCCGTCGCGGAGAGATCGTCAGAGATCACATTGTTTGTATTCGCCGGGTCTACGAATCGTGCATTTGCAAAATTTCCTGCAAGATAGCCAAAAGCCTTCCATACATTGTCAGAGAGGGAGCCGCGCGCTCCGGATAAGGCTTCGATGATGGCCAACTCCAAATAAAACGAAGGAAAATCCAACTGATGTTGATTGCGCCACAGTTTAATCACCCGAATTTCTGAAGTCCGACCGCTGGCAGAAACTTTGCTGATATGAGTGTTGACGTTCGTCTGAGTCCACGTGTCAGCGCGTCGGCGATATAGGCTGTGATACTCACCATTGCCGCCTTGGTGCTTAGCGGGAACCAGGTCAACATCGAAGCCATTCACTCTTATGTTCAGAGAGACGTTTTGTTTTTTTGGCGCGTAACCTTTCTCGCCAAGGCGATTAAACAGCTTCGTGTAAATCTCTTTGAGCGATTCGGTGGTTTGGTTCGAAAGCGACACAAACAAGTCGATATCAGTGCCACTCCGATTTGATGTTTGTTTTGCAAAGGAGCCGCTGGGGTAGACGCCTCGAAGCATTGCTCCGGCCCATTCATTTAGCAATGGCATCAGTGTTTGGCGCACGGCCAAGGCGGGAGACGTTGCGCTGGTGTCCACGGCTTCACGACTAAGAATGCCGTATAGGTACTGATCCGGGGTCATCCACGAATTTTAGCTCTTAAAACGAACTCGCGCACCATGACGGATTAACGGCGCGAATCTTGACAAAACGAGATTTGCGTGTCGCAAAACAGATATTGCGCGACCTATTTTATATGGCTCTGTTGAGAGTTTTCTTTGAGTCCCCGCTTTCGCGCCAATGGCTGGCAACTATTGAACAGAGTTGACGTATGCTCGCGTCGCAGCACCGAAGAAGCCCGTGCCCACAGTAAGCCCGGCTGGTTTCAAGATTTGGTCTGCGTGTAAGTTTTGATATCGAAGAAGCGCACGGAAAGTAAGCGTGCCAAAGAATTGCGTCTCGTTACCCACCGATCCCCCGCCTGATTCTGTAACGACCGCGCCATGCGTATTGAGGAATTTCTGCAATTGCTGGACGTCTTGGTCTAAATCGCCAAGCTTCAATGTGTGTGTAAAGGACTGAACCGACGCAGCCGTTTTACCCGTCTCCCCTACCTCCACCGTAGTAGTCGTCGCAGAGGCCGAAAGAGAATTCTGCACTTGGTAGCCCGGCGCAGTCGGAGACAAACCGAAAATCTGAGGTGCTTCTCGGGATTTAACCGCAAGTGAAACGGAGCATGTTGCAATAACTCCGTCGGCGCCTGTCACCGCAAGAGAATACGTTTGGTTTCCCGCCCTATTTAGACTGCTGGTAACGCTTCCGTTCAAAGGGACCGAGCCAACACCTTGGTCGATCGACGCAGAAATCCCGTGTGTTGAAGTCCATGTCAAAACGACGAGGTCGCCTGTAGACACCGACGTCTTATCAATCGCGAGCGCGCAGGTAGCCGGAACGGCGTTGACGTCGAAACTATGTGTCGACCAGCCTGCCGTGTAGGTGAACGTTGCAATGCCGCTGGAGTTTGCGGTTGCTTGAGTGTAGTTGCTGCCATCAACTTTCATTTGGTAAAGCTGATTTGGATTCAAATTGCCGATCGTAAAAACCGTATTGCCTGCAATCGGCGACGATGCGGTCCACGACTTCGCGTACGTCCCCGAGTTTTGCCAGTTCGTTATTTTGACATCGTAGTACTGCGCGTAGCTCCCAGCCGGCCATCCACCTTGCGGGACAATCTGAAAGTTTGCAGAGGCGGCGGTAGTGGTCGCTGCCATGTAGCGATACTTGCCATTTCCGTACACGCGAATGTTGCCGTCCATCGAAACCGAGTCAGTACCGATAATGTAGGGCGGTTGATACTCTATGGCGCCGAGGTCCGGTGCTCCGTAAATTGGGTTGCCGTAGTAGTCCGTGGTGCGGGTGGTGGTAGCGACACCGGCATCGATCGCTGGGCTCAAATACGTGAGATGAAAATCGTTCAAGGAAAGTGCCGCTAGAAGAGGGTCGGAAGTCGTGGTGTTGACGGCAGGAGTGTAGACCGGAGTGTAGTCCGCCGTGCCGCCGCTGTCGTAGTTGTTGTAGTAATTGACCAAGACGTCTCCCGCTATCGCGTCGTTGTTCGTGGCGGCATTGAAGCCCACCGGCATTCGCCTTTTCAGGCCCGTTATGGAGGTAGTCGACGCGATGCCGTTGAGGCTTGCGAACTGGATAGCGTGAGTGGAGTAAGGTCCAACGGTTTGGAGGATGTTGTTTGACACGGTGTCGTCGTAACCCCGGCCCCAAAACATGATGGCGGTTCCCTGGTTGCTGAGAACGGTGTTATTGGCAATGAGGTTGTTCGCTGCCATCGTCGAAATTGTTATCCCATCTCCCGGCTGGATCAGAGCGTAGTCTGCCGAAGGAATGCTGAGTGTCGTTGAAGAGCCGTTTTCCGTAGTAATCATGTATTGCTTGCCCGCCAGGGCGCCACTGACAAAAGCCAAGTGATATTTTGAACCGGTGTACGTGGTTTGGCTGACCCAGTTGGTGCTGCTAAGGTCAACCTTGTTTGATCCGCGAACAAACGCGATCGTGTCGTATTCTCGTACACCGGTTGCGGCCGGAGTGTTTGCATTAGAGTCGAACGAAATGCCTTCTGTAGTGATGTTGGTCAAAATGTTGTTAGTCACGATGTTGCCGATGGGTTCAATATGAACTGTGCCAACATCATTGCGGCTCAAAAACAAAATGCCGTTGATGCCACCGTCAATTCGGTTGCTTGAGATGGTGCTACTTCCCACTTCGGACAGGTGCACAGCCACGGCACCGGCAGACAAACTGCCAAACGTATTTCCGGAAATATTGAAGTTGTTGCCGATCTCAACATACACCGTTGCGCCAGTGAAGGTGTTGTTGAGAATGTTGATATTGCGATGAAAACTGTTGAAGCCTTGTCCAGCATAAAATCCCTGAGTGCCGCCCGAGCCCGTTATGGTGTTGTTCTGAAACGTCACGTCATGCTGAAACGCATTGCTTGAGGATGTGGCGATTAGAGCGATTTTACCAGAAGCGCCGTTTATCGTTATAGGGATGCCGCTTATCGTGCTGTTCGACTGGATAAAAAGAGAGACGTTGGAAATTATGACCGTTGCGCCTGGATCAGCAGTGAGTGTGACGCCTTGAGGTAAGAGCACATTGGAGGTGAGTGTGTGAGTGCCTGCTGCAAGCGTATAGCTACCGCCGCCCGTAATAACTGAAGTCCACGTGTCTGTGCCTGCCGGGACGCTTGTTGCTGCGAAAGCGAGTGATGGAATGGAAAGAAAAAGAATGCCGAGCGTCGACAACGCTAGTGAAATATAGATGGTGCGGTTGGAATACATCGGGTTGTTGAATGTTTTTATATTAGCATAAAGCGGTCACGCCCACGCTGACCCATACCCTTGACAGAAAACGTTTTGTGTTGCGTCGCGTTTTTCCTTCCATTCAAAGAATTCCTTATTTTTTAATTTGAGTATTTTCATTCTGAGTATTCTTTATAGAAAGAGCGGCCAAATTTGCCGCTCAGGAATGGCCGGCATTGCCGATCAAGACCGGCGGATTTTGCCGGTCAGGGCCGGCGAGTCGGGGCGCCTTACAGTGACGTGCAGCCGATAGAGGTTGGTTTTCCCAAGGCCACGTTGCGTGATTTCCAGGAGGTTGGCGCTCTCCAAGTCTTTCAAGTAGGTGCGCACGCTACGCTCTCCAGCGCCCATATCTTTGGCAAGTGTCGCTTGGCCGGGAAAGCAACCTTCGTCATACCAAGCGTATTTCAGAAGCATTGCATAGGCGAGCTTGGCGCCGACGGAAATGTGTTTGTTCGTCAGAATGAAATTGGGAACCTGTGTAAAGCCAAAGCGCGTTGCTGGGTCCGCGCCGATAAGTTCGATGTTTCGTTCCTTGATTAAATCGCCGATCGAACGACTGCCGCCATGCTCCATGCCGCCATTATACGTCCAATTGGCGGCTCCCGAGTTGTTATCCCCTATTGGGCTTGTGTGTCGCTGCCTTTGTTGAGTAGCGGCGTCAGCATTTTTTGCAATCCCCCGATAAGCACGTTGGTTTCGCGTGCCCGCTCTGTCTGCTCTCTGATCTGGTCGTTCTTCACAGCGATTTCGCCGCGCAAGAACTGAACCTCGCTTCGAAGCTGCTCGACAAGCGGCGACAGGTCCGGACTGGTCGCGACATGTCGCGACATGTCGCCGCCTGTCGTTGGCACTTTAGGTGTTGGAATTTCAACCGCGACATTGTCGCGACTGGTCACGTCTTGTCGCGACAAGTCGCGACCTGTCGTTGGCGTTACTTCTTCGATGTAAGCGATATGCTTGTCTACCGAGTCTGGGGCGATGAGATATTTTTCACCGAAGGCGGTTTCGACGAGCCGGCATTGGAGGTGTCCTTTTGCGCAATAGCGCTGCACGCTGCGCGGCGTACGCGGATGGCCGGCCTTGCTGTAGCGCTCAAGAGCCTCGTCGATCGATAGGGTAAAGTCGCTGTCGGGGCGTGTCGCGACAGGTCGCGACTGGTCTGTTGACATGACCTGATGATAACCGCACCGATAAGACCCGCTTATCGGTTATCCCCACTGTTACAAATGCGTACCGGCCGGACACGTTAGATCGACCAAGTATCGTTCTCTTGTCAGGGCGCAGACCAGCCTGCTTTTGTCGCGCGGTCTACCAGATCCAAAAGTCGACCTGCCTGCGATTCCGTTGGTGCCATGTGTGGTATCTGGCAAGCAGGTACCAGAGCTCTCTCATCAAATGGTGACAGTAACCGCTTTGCGATGCAAAACTGCCTCAGCGAAGTCCAATAAGCAGCGTCGCGAGACAAGACACGCAATTGCTTATCTAGGCTATTGTCGGTCAGCGTGGTCCTAATCTGATTGCGTCGAGCAGAGGTCTGGTCTTCTTTCGAAATCAACCAACTCTCAAAGCCCCCCACGAGAGGCACATCTGTGCTCAACGCGGACCTACGGCAACCCTGCTGTTTTGCCCACTCCGATATGTTTCTGCCGGCGACTGGCGGTGACAGGAGGACGTTCGCCATTGCCTGACCAACCACGCCGATTTGGCGAAGCAAAACTTCATCGGTCGTTTGATGCGTCCAAATCTTTAGATAATCCAGTCCGCCGGACGAAGGCTGCTCGCTCGCAAGTTTCGCCAACCGCGCACACGTGTAGGCTACGATTTGAGCTCGATAACCGCCTTCGTACCAAGTCTCTTTCGATATGCACGCCTCCGCAGAACGAAATAAAATAACGCGCGCTACTGCCGCTTTGAACCAATCATCGCCGTAGGCAGAACGCTTCCACTCGTCGGCCCATTCGTTAGTGATGAAATCCGCAAAAGCGGTAAAGGCCTTTTCTGCGCCTTTGCAAGCGATGTCCGGTTCCAAATTGAAGCAACATTCGATCTTGGCGAAATCGGTTTTCTTGATCACTTGCTTGCGTGGGTTGAGCAGGAGAAATTGATTTCGTTGCGCGCCAGTCATGCCTGATTGGTCGTTCAGGTGCTGGCCCCTGGCCCGTTCGTAGTACCAATGCGTTTGAATTTGAGAGCCGGCCGAAGAGGGAGCGAGTATCCGACGCGACATCTCTTCCGTCTTTCGATGGAATTCGTGGTTGGCAAAGAAATCGCTGGCTCGAACACTGTTCTGGCTGTTTGCAAATCGTGAGATCCGGGGGATCAAGTCTGCGGCAGCGGTGGGGCTCACGACCGAGAGTTTCATAGGAACGAACACGGCCGATGGCGCAAGTTTCTTGTCTTTCAGAGCGACTGCCAAAGAGGCCGTAGTTTGGGCCCCGTTTACAATCTGAAGGTCTGTCGCCGCCACGAGTACAAGGGTTCCGTCTTCTCTCAACTTAGTTGTGACGTCTGAAGCTGTAGTAGCGATGCCGTTGTTGTAAGCGAAAAATTTGCTTGGCTCATCTGCGATGGTCGAACCAATGCCTTTGTTTACCCGACCACTGCGGCCAAGGAAGGTGCGTACATTTCCTTCCAGTAGCCGGCTGCCGTGGCGCGCATAGATCTCTGCCAGCACTTCGCCTGGCACGACCGACAAAAATCCCGTGTAGTCCCCGGCGCCAACGGAGGCCGGTAAGATTGGTAATCCTCCTCCCGGCATCTGGGAAAAATCGACGATCAAGTCGTCACGTACGCTGTGGGCCTCGTGAATTCGCTTTAGGCGGGTCACGTCCCAGATTTGAAAAGTTATCGGAATCTGTTCTCTTGTGTGATCGCCTGGTATCTCCCGAAGCCGCTCACTGATAGGGCGATCCGTGAGTACGTGAAGCCGCAGGGCAGTCGGACGAGCGGCCCCGAGAATGCGGCGTGCCAACGCCCATAGCGGCCGGCTTTCCTCAATATTTGTTGTGAGCCAAGCATCCCGCGCTTGTTCAAAAACGCCGTGGATTCTATTGAATCCGTGTTCTCGCGCTTCGGTAAGATTTAAGCTGCTTGGATACGGGGGCCGTCCGTCAAGGAGGACGATAAAGAGATGAAGCGATCCATCCGCGTCGTCCAATGCCCAGGCGTCGATCTCTAACTTTCGGCCCCGGTGGCCATTCAAAATCTCTGCGCAGATTTCCGCGTCAGGCGTTTCTCCCGCGTCAGCAAGGCGGTCAAGTACCTCCAGCGCAAATGCCTCTCTGATGCCGCAACCTTCAACCTCAGCGCGCGAGGCGGCGGTCGCGAGTAGGTCCAATCTGAATTCTTCTTCCGTCATAGGCTCACGGGAGTGATGGAAGATTGACCACGTAGGTTGCTTCAGTCACCCCGTCGGGCACCGTTTGCGATG